>NZ_JBNNWO010000017.1:39827-175071 GCF_050281105.1 Methylobacterium sp. NPDC080182 | reverse complement strand
GGGCGTATCCGGTATTAGCCCTAGTTTCCCAGGGTTATTCCGAACCAGAAGGCACGTTCCCACGCGTTACTCACCCGTCCGCCGCTGACCCCGAAAGGCCCGCTCGACTTGCATGTGTTAAGCCTGCCGCCAGCGTTCGCTCTGAGCCAGGATCAAACTCTCACGTTGAAGAGATTGATCTAAGCTGATCACAACTACTTGACAGAGGCTCACAATCATCCCGGCATCACTGCCCGGATGTGTGAGCTTCCGAAGCGTTAGACAGCTCGCTTCTCTCGTTGATCCGGCTCTCGCCGGACCCGCAAGGACAAGCGCCGTCCACGCTTCTCTTTCCCGTATTCACTTGTCAAAGAACGGCGCCTGTTTACACAAGTGCCATTTGAAGATCAACAAAAAACTACTCGGCGCTCGCCGACCGTTGCTTGCAGTCTTCAGTGGAAGTCCGTCCGAGCGGCCCGCCCTGGCCGGGCACCGCGTCGGGAGGCGCCGTATAGGGCGCCAGAAATCGGCTGTCAATCGCCCCTCTTCGTCGACTGCCGGACGCTGACGGGCGCGGTCGTCCGCGTGTGCGGACACCGCTCCCGGATCCGGCAGAGCCCCCGCGCGCAGAGACCCGTCGCCGCGCCAGCCTCTCAGCACACCCCTCCGTGATCCGGACGAGGGGCCTCGCTCCGGATCGCGCGTCAGAGCAGGCCGCACGATGAGTGCTCATGGAAACGATCCGTTTCGATAGTTTCCATTTCTGATTGCGCCTGCTTCGCTCAAGATGGATCCATCGGCGCGACGTCGGGGCCCTGCACGGGCCGCGGGGCGCCAGTGCACCCACGGAAGGACCCCGCCATGGCCGTCGAAGCATCCGGTGCCGCGAGCGAACTCGTTCAGGTCGTCTCCCTCCTGGCGGCCGGCGTCATCGCCGTCCCGCTGTTCAAGCGGCTCGGCCTCGGATCGGTCCTCGGCTATCTCCTGGCAGGACTGGCGATCGGGCCCTTCGGGCTCGGCCTGTTCACGGACGCCCACGCCATCCTCCACGTGGCGGAGCTCGGCGTCGTGATGTTCCTCTTCATCATCGGGCTGGAGATGGAGCCGTCCCGGCTCTGGGGCATGCGCCGCGCGATCTTCGGGCTCGGCCTCGCCCAGGTGGGCGCCTGCATCACCGCCCTCACCCTGGTCGGACTCGCCCTCGGCTTCTCGATCACCGTCGCCTTCGTGGCCGGGACCGGCTTCGTGCTGACCTCGACCGCGATCGTCATGCAGCTCCTGGAGGAGCGCGGCGCGCTCTCGACGCCGAAGGGTCAGCGCATCGTGGCGATCCTGCTGCTGGAGGATCTCGCCATCGTGCCGCTCCTCGCCGCCGTCGCGCTTCTGGCACCGGGCGGGAGCGCCGCGAGCGCGACGGAGCGCGCGGTCACGGTCGCCATCGCCCTGCTCTCGGTCTGCGCGCTCGTCGCCGCGGGGCGCTGGCTGCTCAACCCGCTGTTCCGCCTCCTCGCCGCCGCCAAGGCGCGCGAGGTCATGACGGCCGCGGCCCTCCTCGTCGTGCTCGGCTCGGCCCTCGCGATGCAGCTCGGCGGCCTCTCGATGGCGATGGGTGCCTTCCTGGCCGGCGTCCTGCTCTCAGAGTCGAGCTTCCGCCACCAGCTGGAGGCCGATGTCGAGCCGTTCCGCGGCATCCTGCTCGGCCTGTTCTTCCTCGGGGTCGGGATGTCCCTCGACCTGACGGTGATCGCCGCGAATGCCGGCCTGATCCTGGCGGGCGTCGCCGCCTACATGACCGTGAAGGGTCTGCTCATCTACGGCGTGGCCCGGGTGCTGCGCGCCTCGCACGCCGAGTCGCTGGAACGCGCGGCCCTGATGGCGCAGGGCGGCGAGTTCGCCTTCGTGCTGTACGCGGCCGCCGCGAGCGCGGGCATCATCGACGGCACGACCAACGCCGTCCTGACAGCCACCATCATCCTGTCGATGGCGATCACGCCGCTGATGGTCGTCGCCTTCGATCGTCTCGGTCCCAAGGCCGTCCCGTCCATCGACGGCGTCGAGGCGCCCGAGGACCTCGTGGGCAGCGCCCTGATCGTCGGGTTCGGCCGCTTCGGCCAGATCGCCAGTCAGCCGCTCATCGCGCAGGGCTGCTCGGTCTCGATCATCGACACGAACCCGAGCAACATCCGTCTCGCCGAGGGATTCGGCTTCAAGGTCTATTACGGTGACGGCACCCGCCTCGACATTCTGCACGCGGCCGGCGCCGCGACGGCGCGGGCGATCCTGATCTGCGTCGACGACACCGCGATGGCCAGACGCGTCGCGGAGATCGCCAAGGCGGAGTTCCCCCTGGTGCCCGTGCTGGCGCGCGCCCGGGATCGCGAACACGCGGTCGAGCTGATCCAGGCGGGCGTGGCCTACCAGATCCGCGAGACGGTCGAGTCGGCTCTGCTCCTCGGCGAGCAGGCGCTCCTGACGACCGGAGCCGAACCGGAAGCGGCCAGCGCGATCCTGGCGGAGGTCCGGCGCCGCGATGCGGAGCGTCTCGATCTGCAGGTCGTGGGCGGCATCTACGCGGGTCGGGACCTCATTCACGGCAACAAGCCCGGCTCGGCGCACGCGGCCGGCTAGGCCGGCGACCGGGGCTCGGTGCCGTGCCCGCTGAAGGCTTGCTGGTCTCGGCAGACACCCGGGGCGGGCAACCCTCAGCGCGCGAGCGCGTGCCCGGAGCCTTCGGAGGACGGTGCGCGGGTCGACAGCGACGCGCCAGCCACAGGCGGGAATCCGGCCACGGAGGTATTCCGGGTCGCCGCCGCGGGCGAGCCCGGCGCACAGGTACGAGCGCCGCTCCAGCATCGCGGCGCCGGCCGGTGTGCCTGGGGAGGGCGACACGCCGCCGGCTTCCCCACGGCTTCCCCTCTCAAGGCGCCAGTTGCGTCCCGAGCCCGTTTGGAACAAAATGTGAACCCTGGGTCAGGCGCGGCGACAGCCGGAGCGGTCAGCAACATGTCATCTCCGAGCTCCGGTCGCACGCTGTTCTTCTTCGAGAAGCCCTCGGCGATGCGCCAGTTGCAGCGCTTCTTCCGCTCGCCGAGCACGGTCTGCGTGGCCGCCGAGGGACACCTGCTGTCGGCCGAGGAGCCGGGCAGCATCCGGCCCGAGTGGAAGCCCTGGCGCTTCGACCTCCTCCCGATCGTCCTTCCCACGATCCCGGTCGGCTACGGCACGAACCGGTCCGGGCAGTCGCACGCACCGAAGATCGCCGCGATCCGGCAGGCGCTGAGCGGCGTGGACCGCGTGGTCATCGCCACGGATCCGGGTCGCGAGGGCTCGATGATCGCGTGGGAAGTGCTCGAGCATCTCGGCTGGAACGGCCGGGTCGACCGGCTCAAGCTCGGCGCGCTCGACGAGGTCTCGATCCGACGCGCCTTCGCGGCCCTGGCCAAGGATTCCGACTCGGGTGAGCGCGACTACGCCGCCTATCTCGAGGCGCTCTGCAGGCAGTACGAGGACTATCATCTCGGCCTGAACGGCACGCGGGCGATCTCGCTGCGCCTGCGCCCGCCCGCCTTCCGGGAGCCCTGGCGCTTCGGCGGCGTCCAGACGCCGACCCTCGCCATCCTGGCGGACCTGGAGGAGCGGATCCGGTCCTTCGTGCCGCAGGACTTCTTCAAGGTCGCGCTGCACCTTAGGACCCATGCAGGCGCGGAGATCACCCTCTGGCACGCCCCGAAGGAGCGGATCCTCGATGCGGCGGTCGCTGAGACGATCCGGTCCGCCGCGGCGACGTGGTCGGGCCCTCTGGCGGTCGCGCACAGGGATGTCCGGCGCGCGCCGCCCCGGCTGTTCTCGAAGGACACCCTGGCGCGACGCTGCGCCAAGCGGTTCGGCTGGGACCCGCAGCACACGGCCGGCATCGCTCAGGACCTCTACGATCAGGGGTACCTCAGCTACCCGCGCACGGAGTCGGAGCACCTGCCCGAGGGCCAGGCCGGCGATGCCGCCGCGATCATCGCGGCCGTCACGACCGTCCTGACCGACCTGAGCACAGTCGTTCCGCGCGACGCTGCGCCGCTGATCCGTCGCGGCCTGAAGGGCCACTACGTCGCGGATCCGGGCGAGCACCACGCCATCGTGCCCCTGCGCAAGGCGCCCGAGCGCGGCCGTCTCAGCACCGATCAGTTCCGCTTGTGGGAACTCGTGGCGAAGGCCTATCTCGCCGCGCACCTGCCCGACGGGGTCGACGCGCGCACGAGCGTCACGGCGGATGTCGCGACACCGCTGGGCGTGAGGCGGTTCGCCGTCTCCGGCAGCGTCGTGCGCGTGCCGGGCTGGCGCGCGCTCTACGGCAGCGAGGCCGAGCTCGAAACGGATGCCGTGCCCGGCAAGACCAAGCGCGAGGCGGACGCCACCGCCACCCGCCTGCCGCTCGTGACCGACGGCGAGGGCGCCTCCGCCGCGACGGCGGAGATCACCACCGCGAAGACCGAGCCGCCGCGGCGGATCACCCGAGGCGAATTGCCGGTGGTGATGGGCCGGCTGATCGACCAAGTGGACGATCCGGCCGCCAAGCGCGCCCTGGAGAACCCCGCCAACCCGAACGAGCCGAAGGGTCTGGGCACGGCCGCGACGCGCGACACGATCCTGCCCAAGCTCCTGAAGAGCCGCTACATCGCGCTGTCTACCGGCAAGGATCCGGCCATCGAGGTCACCGAGGTCGGCCTGACCTTCGTCCGCGCGGTGCGCAGCGTGTTCCCGGCCTACGGAGATCCGGTCGGGCGCGCCATGTTCGAGGCGGAGCTCGCCGAGATCGGACGGGCGGCCACGCGCGCCGAGGCGGTCGCGCGCGCGACCGCCTTCCGCCAGCGCACCCGCGCCCGCCTCGACGACCTCATCACCGCGATCGCGCAGGCGCCGACGGTCAGCCTCGATCCGAGCCTGATCCCGGCCGGTCCGGGCGATCAGCGGCCGCCGACGCCGGCCATGGTGGCGTTCGCCGTGAGCCTCTCCGAGCGGAAGGGCGTGACGCTGCCGCGTGGCTGCAGGAGCAGCATCAGCGTCTGCCGCGCGTTCCTCGACACCCATGCCGGGCCGCGTGCCGGGCAGGAGGACGACGCCGGCCGCGCAGACGGCCGGCGGAGCCCGAGCGCGGCGATGGTCGGCTACGCGCGCAGCCTCGCCCAGCAGCGCGGCATCCCGTGCCCGCCGGACGCGGAGACGGACTTCGACGCGTGCCGGCGCTTCCTCGACGCGCACGCCGCGCGGCCAGGGCAGGGAAGGGACGAGGCGAGTTCCGGAGGGGCGAAGGCCAAGCGGCCCGCGGAGCGGGAGAAGCGGCGGGGCCGTGTGGCCCGGACGCCGCGACCGGCAGCGGCACGCCGCCGGGCCTGAACCGCCGCGGCGGGAGTGACCGGATCGCGGCGTTCGTCCGCGACGCCGACTTTGCCCCGTCTCGGTGGCGCCGGCCGCCCGGCCTGGCGCGCGCCTCAGGCGGCCTCGGGGTCCTCGGAGCGCAGCCAGCGCGCGATCGCGGCGACCACGTGGGCCTGCTCGACGGCGGTCAATGCCCGGCCGGCGGGGATCGCGTGCCACTTGGCCAGGCAACCGCGGCAGCAGGTTGCCGTCGCGTGCTGCGCCGTGAAGACGGGATGACCGCGAAAGGGCGTCTGCTTGCCGTCGTTCCTCGGCTCGGCGGACGCGAGGCGTCGCCGCACGAAGTCCCGCGCGTGGTCAAAGACCGTCGGGAGCCCCTTCTCTCGCAGGTAGACCCGATCGGCGATCGCCAGCCGGAAGCGTCGCCGGAACGCGGATTGCTGGAGACGGTCGAACACCTCGTCGAGCGCTCGCATGCGTGCAGATCCCGGTCTACCGATCGCCGGTCGGGCCGGCATGGCTTCGGCCCCGAGCGGTATTCCATGCATCCATCAGACGCCATCGCCGTCGGAACCGCGGGCTGGAGCCTGCCCAAGGCCTACGCACCGCAGTTCCCAGAGGCGGGAAGCCATCTGGAGCGGTACGGACAGCGCTTTTCCGCGGTCGAGATCAACACCGCCTTCTATCGGCCCCATCGGGCGACGACCTACGCGAGATGGGCTGCGGCGGTGCCGGACGGGTTCCGCTTCGCCGTGAAGGTGCCGCGATCGGTCACGCACGAGCGGCGCCTCATCGGCGTGGATGAGCCCCTCGCGCGCTTCCTCGGGGAGGTCACGGGCCTCGGGACAAAACTCGGGCCGCTGCTGCTCCAGCTCCCACCGAGTCTGGCCTTCGACAGCCCGTCCGCGGCGACCTTCCTATCGGGATTCCGGCGGCGCTTCCCGGGCGACATCGTCTGCGAGCCGCGCCACGCCACGTGGTTCACAGAAGATGTCGACCACCTGCTCGTCGGCCTCGCGATCGCTCGTGTCGCGGCCGACCCCGCGCCGGTCCGGAACGCCGGCATGCCCGGTGGCTGGCCGGACCTCGTCTACTATCGGCTCCACGGCTCGCCGCGCATGTACTACTCGGCGTACGAACCGCGCGTCCTGTCCCGGATGGCCGAGCGCCTCGGAGCGCACAAGGCCCTCGGCCGACGCGCGTGGTGCATCTTCGACAACACCGCGGAGTTCGCCGCGATCGGTGATGCCCTCGACATGCTCGCGCGCGTCGAGACCCGACAGGGATCCGATTCATGAAACAACAGACATTGATCTCACAATTCTAGGGAGGACTTTCCCCCGCCGGCACAGCCGGTCTTGTCGGGAGAGGCGGCCCCGACAACGGACGCCGTCGTTCCTGAGCCAAGGTCAGACCCCGCACTGAACCGAGCCGTGGCGATCCGAACGCGCGATGTGGAACCGCCCGGAGCGTGTGTGCCGAGGAGCCCATTCAGGCCGATCGACCGACGTAAGCGGAGACATCGGGCTCCTCGGAGCGCCCATCGAACAGCTTCGCGGTGACGCGGCGAACGGCGGGCCTGCTCGCGACGTTCAGGGCCGCGTGAAGGAGACGGATGCCGATCCGCGTGCGCGGGTTCATGAGCTTCGGCGCGAGCTTCGGGACACCCTGCGCCCTCTCGACATACGGGCGCATGACCCGCTCGTAAGCCGCGAAGCCCGCCGCGACCGTGTCGGCGCGCGCCAGCTCACCGGCCAGCACGCAGGCGCCGGTGACGGCCAGCGTCGTGCCGATGCCCGCGAGGGGCGTCGCGCACCAGGCCGCGTCGCCTGTGAGCACGACGCGTCCGGACGACCAGCGCTTCATCCTCACCTGGCGCAGGACGTCGAGGTAGAAATCGTCCGTCGCGTCCAGGCCCGCCACGACGCGCCCGGCCTGCCACCCGGCACCGGCGAACCGCGCCCGCAGGAACGCCTTCTGGCGAGCGATATCCCAGTCCTGCTCGCCGCCGGGCGGCTGACGGAGCGTCAGCATCGCGCGCGTCGTGCCGTGCCGGTCCGGCCGCAGCGAGATGCTGCGGCCGCCCGTGGCGTTGAACCAGCGCCACATCCGGTCGTCGTCGGGGATTCGGGGAATCGTGAAGTAGGCGATGAACAGATCCATCCAGCGCGGCGCGTTCTCTCCGGGAAAGACGAGCTCGCGGGTCGATGAGCCGACGCCCTCCGCCACGACCACCGCGTCGTAGCGTTCCGTCTCGCCGCCCGCGAAGGTGACGGCGACCGCGTCCCCGTCCTCCGCGAGGCGGGCCACACGGTCGCCGAAGCGGTAGCGGGCCCGCTCCCGGGCCGGCTCGTAGAGAAGGCGCGCAAAGTCGCCGCGCAGGATCTCCATCTCGGCGGTCGGGCCATCACCCTCGGCCCCGGCGACGTCGAACCGCGCGGCGACCCGTCCCCGGCCGTCGATCCAGGCCGTCCCCTCCTCGCCGGTGCCGCTGGCGAGGGCGGCCCGTTCCAGACCCATCCGGCGCAGCACCGTGCGACCGACGCCGCGCACATCGACGTTCTGCCCGCCGTCCCGGAAGGCGGGCGCGCGCTCGACGACGGTCACGTCGAAGCCGCTGCGGCCGAGCCACCAGGCCACCGTATTGCCGGCGATGCTGGCGCCGGTGATCAGGATGCGACGCGCCATACGGAAACCACTCCCGGGGACCCAACAGCGCCCGGCGCAGCGGGTTGCCGGCGACGAGCGCGGCTGTTCGCGGCGGGACGCTCCCGTCTCGGCGGTGCCGGCGGTGGGATCGCCACCCGGCCGTGCAGCGCCGCGGAGGCGCACCCGCTCCGACCCGCGGCGGCGCCGATCCCCTCGACAGGTCTCGCCGCGTGCCCAACATGAGCGCGACGATCGTGCCGATCGTCCCGCGCGGGACGCGCGCGGAACTCGGTCTGGTCTGCTCAAGGCTGACGTGAGACCGGCGCAGGCAGGGATTTCAGGGCATGACAGGGGGACACGCAAGGTCCATCGGTGATCCGGGTACTGGCGCGCGGTCGGGTGACGCCGGTGCGGAGACGCGCGGATCCGCTGCTCCGGCCCGCCACGCCGTCGCGCGGGCCGATGGCGGCCTCCCCGGTGATGGCCGCGCGCCCTGCGCGAGCCGGAGATACCGGACCCGGCGAACACGGCGCATCGGCGCGCTCTGCGCCCTGATGATCGCGGCGCCGACGGCGACGCGCGCCGAACCGGTGCCGGCGCTTCTCCGGGACTGGACCACGGCCAACGGCCTCTGCCGCGGCGGCTCCGGCGACGATCCGCGCACGCAGGCGGCCTGCGAACAGCGCGACGGCCTCGATCGCCGGCTCGCCGCCGCGGGCTGGTGCTACGGACGCCCGGCCGACACCGGCGCCCAGAGAACCTGGCAGCCCTGCGGCGACGGCACGCGACAGCCCGCACAGGCCGGGACGGAGACCCCGCAGGGCGCGGCGCGGCGCGCCCTGCTCGATGTCGCCCGCGGCCCCGCGGAGACCGGACGGGGACAGCCGGTGCAGTTCGTCGTGCACGCCCTGAACCGGGTCGGCCCCTGGGCCTTCCTCTTCGCGCGGATGCAGCGGCCCGACGGCCGACCCCTCCCTCGCGCCGCGGACGATCTGGACTCGAACGACTACGCCGCGCTGCTGCGCCAGGACGGAAACGGCTGGCGGGTCGTCGACTTCGCCGTGGGACCGACCGACGTCGCGTGGGAAGGCTGGGACCGGCGCTACGGGGCACCGGCCTCCGTCTTCGCGGTCCGCTGAGGTTCGTCCCCGCCGCATGAACGGAGAGACGCCCACGCGCCGACGCCTTCGGCTCTTCGCGGTCCGGCCGATCCGGGCCGCTGTCCCAACGCCGGTGTCGGCTCCCGCCAGGACCCGGGAGGCCCGGGCATGATGGCCGCGCGGCGCTGGCTAAGCGCGACGGGGCTCGCGCTGCTTCCGACGACTTCCCAGGCCGCCCTGCCGCCGTCCTGGCAACGCGTGCGTGAAGTCCAGGCCGTCACGGAGGCGGCCGCGCGGGTGCTGGGATCGCGTCCGATCGATGCAGTCGAGCGCGTCGACGGGGAGCGCTACCGCGTCCGGGCGGGTGACTGCCGGGTCACGGTCCGCGTCGTCGTCCGCCCCCGAGCACAGCCGGGACCGCAGGCCTTCGACGCGATACCGGACGCTCCGGACTGCCCCTAGGACCGCCACGGGCTTCATCCCTGCGCCGCGGCGTCGAGCGCCGGAGAGGCCTCGGAGAGGTCGCGGCCGCGCACCCGCGGCGCGGCGCTCGCCCATCAGACAGGCCGGCCCGGCGAGCCGGCGTGCATCGCGCCGATCACGGCGAGCAGACCGAGCAGAACCATGAGCACGGAGTAGTACTGCATCGGGATCCAGAACAGGGTGTGGCGCGGGCGCAGGATCACCGTCTGCCCCGTGCGCGGGTCGAGCAGTTCGCGGCCCGGCAGGCCGTTCAGCCGGGTGCCGAGCCACCAGTTGAAGCCGGCCGCCACCACCCACACCAGGATGACGCCCGTGGGCGTCGGGACGCCCAGGCGGGCGAGCGCCGGATCGAGCAGCACGCTGCCGATCAGGCCCGCCGCCGCGATCAGCGCCGTCAGCATTCCCCAGCCGGACCAGATGATCATTCCCGGACATCCCCTGTCTTGGCGAACGGTCCCGCCTCGCGGGACGCGGTTCCTCCGGCAGGCGCCGGCACGATGTTGCGATGGGCGGCCCAGTCGCGTTTTCGCCGGGTCGCGGGATTGTCCGACGCCGAGACTGGTATCGACCGGCATCCCGCGCGGGCCGTCAGTCGCCCTCCCGGCCGCGATAGCCGCGGTGCAGATCGGCGGTCATCAGGATCCGGGCGCGGGTCGGATCGACGGCGAGGCTCATGCGATCGGCGGATCATCTCACGTCAGGCATCGTCGCGGGCGACACCTCGCACGGCCCGGTCCCGCCGGCAAGCTGACCCCTGACCGAGGGGCGGGATCACCGGAACGGCTGCACGGCCGTCTAGACGTTCATCGACGACCCTCTCGTCGCCGCTGACCAGATCCGTCGACGACCGGAGCGTCGGCGGCCCTGCCTCGCAATGCGCGAATACCGGCGATCTACCTGGAGCCGGACAATCCGAAAAGGATCGCCGCGCCCGCGACAAGGAGCGGCGCCCAGAAATGGACCAGGCCGCCGCCGCTCCAGACCGAGAAGGTCTCCCGGCACCCCGTCGTGTTCATCGCACATCCCAGGGGGACGAAGTACATGAACCACACGAAGGTCGCGATGACGAGAAGTGTCCCGAAAATCAGCGCGGCGCCCCGCATCGACAACATCCTCATGCGCGCCTGGTCCGGGCGCGCTCCGCTACGGCCCGGGGCCACGATCGGATCCCACCCTGCCAGGACCGACGTCTCCTGTCGCTCCATGACGGGCGCGTCCGCGAGGTTCGCGTGAGAGCCGCGACAGGGACCTCGCGGGATCCGCGCCGGCGCGCACCGCGAGGCGGGGGTCCGCGCCCGTGACCGGCCGCGGCCGGAAGAGAGGCGCGCCGCGGATCCGGCCCGTCCGCCACCGGTGAGATGGCGCGGAAGCCGACGCCGGTGTGCAAGGGCCGAGCCCGGAGCGCCCGCGGCGGCCGTCCGGGTCTGGCGCTACCGCGGACCGCCGCCGCGCCGCCGCGCGATCTCGTGTCCCGCGCTGTCGAGGGCGCCCGACGGCGCGAGGCCGTCGTTCGGTACGGCCTGCATGCCATCGTGCGCGGTGCGCGAGGTCGGTCGCGCGAGACCGTGATCGCCGGCGGCCTGCTTCATCGCCAGCGCCCTGCGGGAGCTCGTGACCAGGCGACCGCGCGCCCGGGCGTTCCGCCTGCGCTCGCTCTCCTTGCTGGCGCGCTTCACCGCGGCTGCCAGCACCGCGGCCTTCCGGCGGGTCCCGGTATTGTCGGTCGCGGCGCGCGCGCCGGACGGGGCGGCCTTGCCGCGCAGCTCGCGGCGCTGCCGGCGGGAGATATCCCGCGCACGGTCGCGGCTTGCCCGAAGACGCGCGACCAGCTCCGCCAAGCCGCCGTCATCGGCCTCACCGAGCCAGGGGTGATGCGAGCGCGCGACGAGATCGGCCTCGTCCACGCTCAGGAGACGGGCTTCGTGACGGCTCGATCGGGACATGGGCAATCCTGTGCTGAATGAGGGGTGGCGACAGCGGACGGGCGGATGGCGGGCGGCGATCAGTCGGGGCCGCCCAGGGTCGGTGTCCGGCGCAGCGCCGTCTCGCGCAGGGACCGGTCGGCGTAGGTGCCCTGCACCGCCGCGCGACCGCCGTGGTCGAACAGGTCGAGCATCAGGGCGCTGTGGATGAAGCCGAGATGGCTGAAGGCCTGGGGGAAGTTCCCCAGGAAAGCGCCGTCCGGCGCGACCTCCTCGGCGTAGAGGCCGACGTCGTTCTGGAGGGCGCGCAGGGCGTTGAAGCGCAGCCGCGCCTCCGCGTCCCGGCCGAGCCAGAGCAGCGCGTCGACCAGCCAGAAGGCGCAGAGCAGGAAGGTGCCCTCGTGGCCGGGCAGGCCGTCATCGTTCCGGTAGCGGTAGACGAGGTGGCCGTGCCCGAGGCGCTCGATGACGACGTCCACGGTCCGGGCGAAGGCGGCCTCGTCGACCGGGAAGCCGACCAGGGGCGCCATCAGCAGGGCGGCGTCGACGTCGTCACCGCCGAGATATTGCGGGTAGTAGCCGTCCCGGTGGATCCCCGGGCCGTTCACGCAGGCGACGATGCGATCGCGCTCCCGGCACCACGTCTCGCGCGGGCCGAACAGGCGGATCGCCCGGTCCAGGGCGACCCAGTTCATGATCGCCGCGTGGAGGTAGCGCTGCTCGGGCTTGCGCGGCTCCCAGAGACCGGCGTCGGGCCGGTGCCAGTGCGCGGCGGAGATGTCGGCCAGCCGGGCGCCGTGCCCGAGCATCGCCTCCGGGAGCGTGCCGCCCAGGCGTGTGTAGAGGTAGAGCAGGTCGAGCACCTGCCCGTACGCGTCGGCCTGATGCTGCTCGGCGGCCTCGTTGCCGGCCCGCACCGGCGCGCTGCCCCGCCAGCCCTCGAAATGCGCGATCGTGGTCTCGGCGAGGTCGGCCTCGCCCGAGACGCTGTAGAGCGGCCGCAGCCGCCCCTCCGCCCGCGCGCAGAGGTCGGACACGAACCCGAAGAAGGCCTCGGCCTCGCGCAGCATGCCGAACTTCTTCAGGACGTAGAAGGACAGGCACGCGTCGCGGATCCAGCAGAACCGGTAATCCCAGTTGCGGATCCCCCCGATCTCCTCGGGGAGGGAGGTCGTGGCCGCCGCGACCATCGCGCCGGTGGGCGCGTATGTCAGCGCCTTGAGCACGAGCGCCGACCGGATCACCTCATCGGCGAGCGGTCCCGTGTAGGCGGCGTCCTGCGTCCACAGCACCCAAGCCTTGCGCGTCCGCTCCATCAGGGCGCGCGCGTCCGGCGGGGCGTCCGGCAGGGCATCGCCGTAGAGGCTGAAGCTCCGCGCCTGCCCGCCCTCGAGGACGAACCGCGCGGCGGCCCCGGCGCCGTCCCGCACGAGTTCGACATCCGCGACGAGGCCCGGGCATCCCGGTGCCGTCACCCGGCCGCCCGCGATCTCCGGCGGCGCGAAGGACTCGGCGAAGCCCGCCAGCGGCCGGTAGGCGACCACCATCGGGACACGGCCCGACACGCCGCTGACGAGCCGGACCAGGAGCGGCCGGTGCGGGCCGCCCTCCGGCCCGACCATGAAGTCGTGCAGGGTCACGAAGCCGTCCGGGGTGGTGAAGGTGGTCTCCAAGATGTTGCTGCGGCTCAGGTACTGCCGCGCCGTCTCGTACCGCCCCTCGGGGCGGATGGAGAAATGGCCGCCGCGCCGGCGGTCGAGCAGCCGGGAGAAGGCCGGGTCGGCGTCGAAGCGCTCCAGGCAGGCCCAGTCGATCGATCCGTCGCGGGCGACGAGCGCGCACCCCTCGCAGTTGCTCAGGAGGGCGTAGGCTTCGATCGGCTGATAGGGGCGCTCGCCCGCGTCGGTCATGAAGTCTCCTGGGTGTTGCGCTTCGACGCGCCGGCTGAGGTCGGGCGAGGGCGGGCGAGAACCGCGGTCCGGCCTGGTCAGGCGCAGAGCCGGAAGGCCGGCTCCAGCAGCCCCCGCGCGCCCACGTCGATCAGGATCGTCCGGCCATGCTCCGGATCCTCGGCGCGGTCCGCCACGTCCATGCCCTCGTAGGCGGACGTGACCAGCAGGCGGTCGAGATCGCGTCCCGCGAAGGTCGGACAGGTCGGCTGCCGCATCGGCACCGACACGGTGCGGACCCGCTCGCCCGCGGGGCTGTAGGCGTCGAGGCAGCCGGCGCCGAAGCGCGCCGTCCAGATCAGGCCCTCGGCATCCACGGCGGCGCCGTCGATCGCGCCCTCGCCACCGCGGTGGTCGAAATGGATCTCGACAGGTCCCCGCGGCAGCCCGGTCCTCGGATCGAGCGGGACGCGGTGAAGCACGCCGACGTCGGTATCGACGAAGTAGCCGGTGGCGCCGTCCGGCGAGAAGCTGATGCCGTTGGGGATCGTCAGGCCGCCGAAGAGGCGGTGCACCTTCGTGCCGGCCACGTGATAGATCGAGCCGCGCCCCTTGGTGGCGTCGCGGTCCATCGTGCCGATCCACAGCGCGCCGCTCGGATGGACGCGGCCGTCATTGGACCGGTTGTCGTGCAGATCCTCCTCGAGGGGGCAGAGCATCCGGATATCCCCGTCCCGGATCGACCGGACGTAGAGACCGTCCTCCGCCGAGAGCAACTGGTGGGCGCCGTCGATCGCCGCGATGTCGCTGACCTGGACGGGCAGGACGTGGACGAGCGCCTTCTGGGCGCTCGCGATCGGCTTCTCGAACAGGCGCGCTTCCAGGATATCGACCCACCACGCCGTTCCGGTGCGCGGATCGTAGCTCGGTCCTTCACCGAGGTGGCAGCGCACCTGGCTGAGAATTCGGATGTCGTGCGGAGGACGCAAATGCTCGTTCCCGTTCGTGTCGGTCGATGTTCGAGGCGGACCTGTCGCGACGGCGTCAGCACTTGTCGCAGACGCTGCCGAGGACCGCGTCGAGGTCCTTCTGCCGTCGCGTCCGCTCGCGCGGATCGTGCAGCGGCGCGGCCCCCGCGCCGGGCGGCACCGTCTGCCCCACCGACGAGCGGTACGGCGCGTTGATCGTGGTCTCAGGGCCGCCGCCGGTCCCCGTGAACGCGGCTGCCAGCGCCGCATGGATGCAGATGAACGGCGCGATCAGGCCGATGATCGCTCCACGGGTCATCGCTTGTCCGACAGTCATGGCGAGCCTCCCGATTCAATCTCCGATCCGATCTGCCTGCGCGGTGATGCGCGCCTCGTCCGCGGGGCGAGAGCCGTCGACCGACGGGAGATCCACGATCGACCACACGGCCATCGGCGCACGGTTATTCCCCGCCGGCCCGCGACCGGCGCACCGCGCCGACCAAGAGCAGAGACGCCCTCTCCATGTAATCGTCGTTTAATCCGCAGTCTCGGCAAAATCACCAACCGTGACTTCACGCATCATTTCGTGCCGCGATGGCAAAGTAGATGGTGACATGCAATCGCGGAGTGCCCTCACGCACGCATCGGCGCGGATTAAACGCGGCGCGCAGTTCAGCGATGGATGTCGGGAAGGATCATCCGTCACTCAGACAGATGCGCGCGGTCCCCGTCACGCCCTGCCGGCCAGCTCTTCGGGCGGGCACACGAGCCCGGCGCCCACGGCGATCCAGACGAGGTGTGCATCGGTTCGGGCACCGAGCTTGGCGCGGATCCCGGACAGGTTGTTGTGCACCGTCTTCAGGCTCAAGCAGAGGGCCTCGGCCACGGCCTGCGCCGTCATCCCCCCCGCGGTCAGGCTCAGGATCTCGACTTCCCGCGGGCTCAGCGCGTCGACGGCCGAGCGCCCGCCCGCCACCTCGTCCTGGGCGATGGCGTGGGCGATGTCGGCGCTCATCGCCCGCTCGCCGCGCAGCACGGCCGCCACCGCCGCCAGCAACGCGCGCGGCGGGCTCGCCTTGGTGACGTAGCCGCACGCCCCCGCGGCGAAGGCTCGGCGCGCGACGACGGCTCCGGTGCGCATGCTGAAGACCAGGATGCGGGCCGCCCCGTCCCACTGGCGGATGTGCCGGATGGCCTCGATGCCGCTCGGCCCCGGGAGCGACAGGTCGAGGATCACGAGATCCGGCCCGTGCGCCTTGTACTGGCGGTAGGCCTCCGCCGCGCTCGCCGCCTCCGCCGTCACGACGAGTCCCGGCTGTCGCTCGATCAGGCGGCGATAGCCCTCGCGCACCACGGGATGGTCGTCGACGAGCAGGATGGACGTGGGCATGAGACGCCTCAGACCGCGGTCGGGACGGTCGCGCAGGCGCGAATCCCGCTGCCGGTGCCGGTCAGCGTGAAGCTGCCGCCGAGGGCGGCGAGCCGCGCGCGGATGCCGACGAGGCCGCGGCCGGTGCCGGAGGCCGTGCGCGAGACATCGCCCTTGCCGTCGTCGTCCAGCGTGAGCGTCACCGTCCGCGTTCCGGTCTCCGTCCGGACGACCCGCAGGAAGATCCCGCTCGGACGCCCGTGGCGGAGGGCGTTGGTCAGGAGTTCCTGCGCGATGCGGTAGAGGCTCGCCGACACGGTCACGGGCATGCCGGCGAGGTCGCCGGCCACGTCGAGATGGAGGGCCGGGCCGGACCTGAGTTGCGCCCGCCAATCCGCCACGAGGCCCCGCAGCGCGTCCTCCAGCCCGGTCTCGGCGAGGTCGGGCAGTTCGAGGCGCGCCAGCGCCCCGCGCAGGCTCTCCCGCATGGTGGCGAGGACGGCCTCGATGCCGCGCGCGTCCGCGCGCAGATCCTCGCGGTCGTCGGGCGCGGCGAGTTCGATCGCGGCCGCCCGGGCGCCCGCGGCGGCGAGGCACTGGCCGAAGGCGTCGTGCAGGTCCCGCGCGAGCGCTTGCCGCTCCTCTTCCTGCACCGTGACGAGCCGCTGCATCAGCTCCGCGCGCGCGGCCTCCGCGCCGGCGAGCCGGTCGGCGAGGTCATCGCAGGCGCGTGCGATCCGGTCGAACTCAGCGGCGGCGAAGCGCGGCAGCGGCGACCGGGTCGTGGCCGCGTCGAGCCTCGCCAGCCCGCGCACGATCTGCCCGGCGGGCGCGACGAGGCGCGTGACCGCGAGCCAGTTGAGGAGCAGTGTCGCCGCCGTCAGAGCGAGCGCGAGCTCGCCCGCGAGACGCACCCGCTGCCAGACGCGGGCCGCCGCGGCGGTCGGATCGGGCCAGGCGGTGACGCTGCCGATCGTGCGCTCGCGGAAGACGATCGCGCGGATCGTCGGCGCGGCCGCGGCGTCCCCCGCGACCGCCTCCCGGAACCACGCGGGGGCGGCGTCGAGGCCATCCCAGTCGCCGCAGACGCGCCGGGGCAACTCGACGCCGAGCTGGATGTCGGCGCAGATCCCCGGGAGGATGGTGAGGAGGGCCGGTGCGGGCTGCGGCGGCGCGGCGGGCATCGCGACCGGACCGGCGCTGCCGAGCCCCGGCTGACGCGCGAGCTGCGCGGCGATCCGCTCCGCCGAGGTCGCGGCCTCCCGCTGCAGGCTCGCCTGGGCCGCGAAGCCGGTCCAGGCGACCGCTCCGGCCAGGCACAGGAGGGCGACCACGAGGAGGCGTAGGCCGAGATGCGCGGGCAGGCTCATGGGGGCGAAACGGCCGGGCTCGAAGCGACGCGGCGATTTGGCACCGGGAACGTCCCGGCGCGCAAGCCGCGCCGAGCCAGCGCGGGAAGAATGCCCGGTCGCGGGCGGGAGGACGTCCCTGGCCCGCGCCCCACGCGCCCCGCAGGATGGCGGCGTCCCGTCTCCCGCGGAGCCCGCCATGGCCTCTCACCTGTCCCGCCGCAGCCTGCTCGCCGCCGCCGCCCTGCTGCCGCTCGGCCTGCACCGCCCCGGCGCGGCCGCGACCGGAACCCCGCCCTACCGGGTCGGCGCCTTCACCGTGACGCCCCTGCGCGACGGGCTGTTCCCGCTGGAGCCGCGCATGATGCCCGCGGCCGAGAGCCCGGCCGGACGGGCTCTGTTGACGGGGGCCGGTCTTTCCGGGGACGGCCCGTCGCCGGAGCCGGTCAACGCCTTCCTGATCCGGCGCGGCGCGCGCCACTGGCTGCTCGACGCGGGCTGCGGAACGGTCTTCGGACCGGACTTCAACCGGGTGACCGCCGCGCTGGCGGCGGAGGGCGTGCGGCCCGACCAGGTCGAGACCATCTGGCTGAGCCATCTCCACGCCGACCACGCGGGCGGTCTCCTGACGCCGGGCCGCCTGGCGCGGTTCGCGAACGCCGAGCTCGTGGTGCAGGAGCGCGAGGTCGCCTACTGGTCGGATGCGGGAGCGCGGGCCGCCGCGCCCGACGCCCTGTGGCCGATGTTCGAGACGGCGCAGGCCGTGCTCGCCGCCTACCCCGATCGGATCCGCCGCCTCTCGGGCGAGGCCGAGCTCGCCCCCGGCATCCGCGCGATGCCGCTCCCCGGCCATACGCCGGGTCACATGGGCGTGCTGATCGCGGACGGCGCGGACCGGTTGCTAATCTGGGGCGACGTCATCCACTCGCGGCTCCTGCAGATGCCGCACCCGGACTGGACCGTCATCTGGGACACGGATCCGGCGGAGGCGATCGCGACCCGCCGGCGCATCCTCGACCGCGCGGCGGCGGAGGGCCTGAGCGTGACCGGGATGCACCTCGCCGCCCGCGGACGGATCGAGCGGGACGGGGCGGGCTACGCGCTGATCTAGAGGATCCGGTTCGTGCCGCCGGGTCCGGCTGAGCCCGCGATGCGGCGGGACGACGCCGTCAGCCGCGGCCCCAGTCCCGCAGGTCCCGGACGAACAGGTCCGGCGCCTCCATGGCGGCGAAATGGCCGCCGCGGGGCATCGTCTGCCAGCGCGAGACCGCGTAGCCGCGCTCCAGCCACTCTCGCGGCGGCGCGGGCGTGCGCGGATCCGGGTAGGCCGCGAAGGCCGTCGGCACCGTGACGCGCCGCCCCGGCGGCATCCGGCGCACGCCCTCCTGCTGCGCGCCGGCGTAGAACCACGTCGCCGTCGCGAAGGAATCGGTGAGGATGTAGAGCAGGGCGTTGGTCAGGAGCTGATCGTTCGTGAAGACCTGCGCGAAGGGCCGCTCCCGCAGGTCGGCCCAGTCGTGGAAGCGCTCGACCAGCCACGCCAGCTGCGCCACCGGCTCGTCCGCCATGGCGTAGCCGAGCGAGAGCGGCCTGGTGCCCTGCAGCTGCGCGTAGGCCCCGAGCGCCTGCTGGGTGGCTCCGGCCTGCTTCTGCCAAGCCCACTCCGCGGCGCTCTCCGGCTCGGCATCGGGCTGCACCAGCAGGTAGTTCAGGTGGATCGCCTCCAGCGACGCGGCGTGGTCGAGACCGAGCCAGGCCGCGACCCCGGCGCCCCAGTCGCCGCCCTGAACCCGGTAGCGCGGGTAGCCCAGAGTCTCGTGCATCAGGCGGTCGAACAGCCGCGCCGTGCTGCGCGCGCCGATCGGCGCGGCAGGTTTGCCCGAGAAGCCGAAGCCGGGCAGCGCCGGGATCACGAGATCGAACGCGTCCTCCGGCCGCCCGCCGTGGCGCGACGGGAAGGCCAGGGGCTCGATCACCGACCAGAACTCGTAGATCGAACCCGGCCAGCCGTGGATCAGCAGCAGCGGGCGCCGGCCTTCCGCCTCGCCGACGACGTGGACGGCGTGCAGGTCGAGATCCTCGACGCGGGCCAGGATCTGCGGGAAGCGGTTGAGCTCGGCCGCGGCCGCGGCCTCGTCGAAGCCGTCGAGCCAGTGGGCGCACAGGTCGGCCAGGACGTCCGGATCGCAGCCGTAGCGCCAGCCGGCCCCCGTCGGCAGGCGCGGCATGCGGTAGGCCCGCACGCGCTCCCGCACCCAGGCCAGCCGGTTCGCGTCCCAGGCGACGGTGAAGTCTCGCATGATGCCTCCGCTCGGCTCCGCGTCCCGGGAGCGTGCCGATACCGGCCGTCCCGTTCGCGCGACGTTGATCCGGGTCAACGCGGCCGGGCCGGGACGGTCGCGCCGGGATCGCCCCGGCCGGCACGACGGCTGTTGGCGGCGCGATCGCGCGAGGGCTCTCAGCGCCCGGCGGCCGGCTTCGGTGCCCGTCCGGGACGCGGACCCGGCCGGAGCGCCGCAGGCAGGGTACGTCAGCCGGGCGAGACGCGTCGCGACGTCAGCGCCCGCCGCGCCAGGAACCCGGCCGCGCTCATGGCGAGGATCGCGGCCGCGTAGAGGTCGGCGGTCGTCACGTAGCCGATCCGGCGCACGAGATACCCGGCACAGATCACCGGGAGGCTGAACGCCAGGTAGCTCTCGACGTAGTAGCTCGCGAGGAGCTCCGCCCGCTCGCTCGGCTTCGCCAGCGGGACGATCGTGCCGAGGGCGCCGAGGAAGCTCGTCCCGAAGCCGGCCCCGCCGACCAGGGTCCCGCCGATCAGGACCGGCACGCTCCCGCCGTGCATGCCGGCGAGCACGATGACGAGGCCGGCGGTCATGGCGAGCGTCCCGATCGTCAGGTTGGCCGCGGCGTCCCGGCCGCGCCGCTGGAGGACCGCGAAGGCGCCGGCGACCATCAGGGCCGCGACCATGACGCCGCTCGTCAACGGGGTCCGGCTGCCCGTCGCGGCGACGACCAGCGAGGGGACGATGGAGAGGTAGAAGCCCCCGAGCATCCAGGTCGCGATGTTGGTGGGCGTGATCGCGGCCAGCGGCCGCCTGGCCTGTGGCGGAACCAGGACGCGCGGCCTCAGGGCCCGCAGGGCGCCCGCGCGGCGCTCGCCGGTCTCGGGCGTGAGCCAGAGGAGCGCGGCCTGCGCGGCGAACACCGCGCCCAGGATCGCGTAGACGAGGTGGAGGGGGTGCGGGCCGTACTGCACGAGGGCGCTGGTCCCGAGCGCGCCCGCCGCCATCCCGATCAGCGGCATGATCGCGTTCACGAGCTGGGCCCGCGCCCGGTCGACGTCGACGAGTGCGGCGCCCAGCGAACTCGCCGCGATGCCGGTCGCCACGCCCTGGACGAAGCGCGCCGCGATGAGTCCCCACGCCCCGCTGGCCGTCGTGAACAGGGCCATCGCCACCAGCTCGAGGAGCAGCGCGCCGAAGATCACCGGCCGTCGGCCCAGATGGTCCGAGATCGACCCGGCGACGAGGAGCGCCTTGAGGAGCGCCAGCGCGTAGACGGCGAACACCGCGGTCGTGAGCACGGGGGAGAGCGCGTAGGTCTCCTGGTAGAACCGGTACAGCGGCGTCGGAGCGGCGGACGCGGCGAGGAAAGTGCCGAGCACCGCCGCGTGGAAGAACAGCGCGCCGCTGCCCGCGACAGCCACAACTTTCAGCTTGCGGTCCCTGGTCATTGGCGAACCTAAAGGCTAATCCGTTGCGTTTGATGCGTAGGCCCTCCGCGCCACAAACGCAATATCTTTGCGTTTGTGGCGCCCCAGATGGCAGAGTGCAGGATGACGACGAGGCAAGGGCCGCGTCCGGGCGGCCGCAGCGCGCGGGTGCAGACCTCGGTTCAGGCGGCCGTGCGCGCGCTCCTGACCACGACGGACCGTTCGGAAATCACGGTGCCCCTGGTGGCCGCCGCGGCCGGCGTGACGCCGTCGACGATCTACCGCCGGTGGGGCACGCTCGCCGAGCTCTTGGCCGATGTCGCGGTCGAGCGGCTCCGTCCCGACGGCGAGCCGGCCGATACCGGGAGCGGCCGGACCGATCTCGAGGCGTGGGCGGAGCAGTACGCGGACGAGATGTCGTCCGCACCGGGGCGGGAGATGATCCGGGACGTCCTGGCGGCGGCGGACGCGAACTGTGCCCAGCGATGCTGCAGCTTCACCCGCGATCAGATCGCGATCATCGCGGATCGGGCCGTGGCCCGCGGCGAGGCCTTCCCGGACCCCGAGGCGGTGCTGGACGGGGTCGTCTCTCCGATCCTCTACCGGATCCTGTTCGGGACCGCGCTGGACCGGGAGCGGATCCTCGAGCTGGTCGACCGCACCCTGACGGCGCGCGAAGCGACCTGACCCGAGGCGCCGACCCCGTACACCGACCTCGCGGAGGAGGCCGGGCTCCTGACCTCAGCCGCCAGGGGGCGCGACGAGCGGCCTGTCAGAGCGGCTCCCCGGGCTGGGCGCGCGTCCGGTCCTTTCCGCGGGTCGCAATCGCGGGTTGCGCCAGCGACGCGCCCGCGTAGCCCGCGGGCGCGACGGCGAGGATCGGTCGCCAGGTCGAGGACCACGCGCGCAGCGGCTCCGGATCGCCGCGGAAGGCGAGGTCGAGAAAGGCCAGCGTCCCGGCGGCGGTCGCCGCCTTGACCTGCGGGTTCAGGTTCAGACCGCCCGTGAGAGGACGGTCGGTGAAGATGCTGTGCGAGCCGCCCTGGAAGACCGCCAAGGACTTCCGGGGCGTCGCGATCGCCTCGTACACGGCGAGGCGGTCGCTGAACGGCGAGGTGCGACCGGGCAGCTGGATGACATCCTCGGTCGCCGTCACGTGCAGGGTCGGGATCTCGACGGCGCCCAGGACGGCCCGCAGGTCGCGCTCGCCGTAGAAGGGCGGCGCCGAGATCACGATCCCGGCCGCGATCCGCGGATCCCGCGCCTGAAGGGCGTGCCCGTCACGGACGACGCGCGCACCCGCGGCGATCAGAGTCGTGTTGGCGCCGTAGGAATGGCCGGCCGCCACGATCCGGCGCGGGTCGATCCGGTCTCCGAAGGCGCCCCCGTCCTGAACGAGGAGGCGGTCCAGGGCGAAGCGCAGGTCGCGCGCCCGGGCGATCGCCTCCCGTTCCTGCGCCGCCCGCTCGATCCGGTCGAGCAGGGCCAGGGGATTGCCGGTCCAGACGGAGCTGTCGCTGCCGACGTGCTGCAGGTGCAGGCTCGCGATCCCGTGGGACGACCAGTGCCGTCCGAGATAGCTGTAGCCGGTTCGGGACTGTCCGAGACCGTGCGAGAACACGACCAGCGGGACGCGGCGCCGGAGCGACGACGTGTTCGGCCAGTACAGGCGTACCGGCACAGGTCGCTGGCGCGCGCCGTCGACCCAGTCGAAGTCGACGATCCGGACGTCCTCGACGACGGTCTCCGCCGCGGCCGGCCGCGTCACACCCGCGGCCAGGGTTCCCAGCAGTATGGCGCCGACCTGCCGACGGTTGGGCAACGGCCGTGCCGCTGTCGGACCGGAAGACTCGAGCATGGGGAGGGCTTTCGCGAGAGGAGGGGAGCCAGGAGGGTTCGCAGAGCCGAGCATCGCCGGCCGCAGCCCGATCACGACGCGCCCTCGCCCCCCGGCGCGCGCCAACCGAATTCCGTTCGCCGACGGAGGCCCCGACGGCGAACGAGGCTGCCGATATCGGCAGGAAGGGGCGGGCGCCCGACCGGACTCCGCACCGCGTCCCGAGACCGTGCGTCAAAATCGCACTCGGTGTAAAAATATAATTGCACCGCGTGCAACTTTGCAAGTGCGGAATCGCATGTCACAACGCCGGCATGGGGAGCCCGCCACCGAAGCCCGGCAGCCTGCGCGCGCGAAAACGGCAGGAGACACTGGAACGGATCGCCGAGACCGGCCTGCGGCTGTTCAGCCGGCACGGCTACGAGGCGACGACCCTGGACGCGATCGCCGAGGCGGCCGGCATCTCGCGTCGAACCTTCTTCTACTACTTCAAGTCAAAGGAAGAGATCCTGCTGGACTGGCAGATGCGCGGCTTCGGCGCGGCGCTGCGCAAGGCCATCCTGGCCCAGCCGGATGGCAAGGTCCCGGTGGAGGTCGTCCGGGACGCCCTGCTGACGCTGTCGACGGGTTTCCGGACCCAGGAGTTCATCAGTATCGATCGCGTCATGCGGTCCAGCGAGACCCTGAAGGCCCGCAAGCAGGCGGCCTACGGCCTGCACGAGCAGGCCCTGCATGCCGCGCTGATCGAGCGCTGGCCGGATCCCGTCCGCAGCGCCCCGCTGCGCCTCGTCGCCATGGCGTCGCTCGGTGCGATGCGCTTGGCGATCGAGGCCTGGATCCAGGCGGACGGTGACCGTCCCGTGGACGCCTTCCTGCGGGCGGCCTTCGCCGGTCTCACGGCCGAGTTCTGCGCACCGTCCCGATAATCCCGCCGCGATCGGCACGCCGCCGCGGCCCCGCGGTGACCGGCGCGACGCCGTCACCGCCCATCGGCCGGCAGCGCGACGAAGGGATCGCAGGCGGGAACGCCGAGCGGCGCGAAGTGCCGCACGTTCCGGGTCAGGACCGTCCAGCCGTTGCAGCGCGCGGTGGCGGCGATCGCGAGATCCGCGAAGCCGGGCGCGTGCCCCTGTCCGCGCGCCAGATCGGACAACCCGCCGATGTGGCGCGCGACGGCGAGGTCGATCGGGAGGACCTTGGCGGCGTACAGGTGCAGCAAGGTCTCCAGCCACGCCGCGAGGCGCTCGGCCTTGCGCGCGGCACCGTCCCTGCGGCTCTTCGCGATGCCGTCCTCGATCTCGGCGATCGTGACGACCGAGAGGTGGAGCCCCGCGCTGTTCCGGTCCATCCAGTCGATCAGTGCGACGGCCGGAACGGCCTTGGTCGGCGCGCCGGCCGAGAGCACGTTGGTGTCGACGAGGTACACCGCCTCACAGCTCGGCGCTTCTGAGCCCGCCGGACGGGGGGGCGAGGTCGTCCGCCGCGACGGGCGCGGCCATGAGCAGGCGGCCGAACGACGGGACGCGGGACAGCCGCTGCCAGTCCTCGAAGCTGAGCAGCACGGCCTCGGGGCGGCCGTGGCGGGTGATGATCGAGGGCGCGCCCTGCTTCGCTTGGTCGATGACGGCCGACAGCGTCGCCTTGGCGTCCCGAAGCTGGATCTCCTGCATGGCGCTCTCCGTGACCACTGTAGTCATAATGGGTGTCTAGGTTCCGATCCGCAAGGACCGCCCGCGGCCCGTCGTCGGCACCCGGCCCCGGCGGCTCGCCGAAGCCGATCCGTGTCCGGCACGCAACAGTTGATTGCAGACCAGATTATGCCCCTTGCGGTTGCAGCGCTTTAGGACCAACGTATGTTAAGTTAACTGAATACGGGTGCTCGGGTGGCAGCTTCTAAGCCTCTAGACGGGCAAACAGCCTCGGAAACCTTCCAGACGGCGCTGGACGCGCTCGACGTCGTCGGCCGCTGGGAATGGGACGCGGGCGTCGATCGGGTGCGGGCCGACGCCTTCGTCGCCCTGGTGTACAACGTCGATCCGGCCGAGGCCGAGGAAGGCGTCCCGCTCGGCCGCTACATGAGCAGCATCCACGCGGACGATCGCGAGCGGATCGATGATCTGATTCGGCGCAGCGCCCGCGAGGGGACACCGTACCTCGCCGAGCATCGGGTGACCTCGGCGGACGGTCGGACGCGCTGGGTCCTGGTGCGCGGGCGCTTCACCGGCGATCATGTCGGGCGGCTCCAGGGCGGCAGCGGCATCCTCCTCGACATCACCCGGATGCGGATGTTCGAGGACATGGCCGACGAGGCCGTGCCGCGTGCGGAGACGTCGCCTCTCGAGCTGGCAGCGGATCACGCCATCGCGGCGATGTACGCGATCAGCGAGTTGCGGGACGCGGAGCTCAAGGTGCAGGCCGAAGCGCTGCTGATGACGCTGGGCCGCAGGCTCGCCCTCCAGGAGGCCCAGGACCGGCACCGCCAGATGAACTGATCGCCGCGCGCCGGAGCAAGATACAGCACGGGGCGGAGCGTCGACCGATCCTGTCCGGGAGCGGGAGACTGGGCCAGACACGCGCGCTATGCTGGCGGATCGACAGGTCAGCGCGGCACGGATGATCCGGCGTTCCAGAACGACAGTCATCGTCCTCGGCGTCATTGCCGGGGCCGCCGTCGCTGCTCTGCTCATCCATCTCCTCCTCGGCCTGCTCTCCCTCGACATCGCGGTCGCCAAGACCAGCACCGAGGATCGGGAGGCCGCGCAGGCGCTCACGCAGCTCTTCGAGACCCAGCATCCGCGGGTGCGCATCCGGACGATCTTCGAGCCGGATCGCCTCGGCGCCTCGGCGGCCCTCGACAAGGGCGAGACCCAGCTCGCCCTGGTGCGCAGCGACGCCGCGCCGAAGGACGGGCAGACCCTGGTCATCCTGCGCCGCGACGCGGTGGTCTTCGTCGCGCCCGGGGGCAGCCCCGTCGACAGCGTGGCCAAGCTGCGGGGCAGCACCGTCGGTCTCCTCGACGGGCGGAAGCTCGACCCGCTCCTGCTCGACCTGATCCTGACGCATTTCGGCGTGCCTCCGAGCAGCGTGCATCGCCGGATCCTGACGATCGACCAGCTGACGGAGGCCGCCCGCAGCCGCCAGATCGGTTCGGTGTTCGTGGTGGCCCCGGTCGGGAGCGCGCTGTGGCTGCCCCTGTTCACGGCGCTGCGCAAAGGCTCCGGGACGGCGAAGCTGTTCGAGGTCGACGAGGCGGCGGCGATCGCCAAGGAGCACCCCGTGCTCGACACGATCGACGTGCCCAAGGGCGCGTTCCTCGGCTCCCTGCCGGCACCGGGCGACGACATCACCACGCTGTCCGTCAGCCACCGGCTCGTGGCCCGCGGCGCCATGCCGGACTGGCTCGCCGGCGAGATCACCCGCGAGGTTCTCACCGGCAAGCCGCGGCTCGTCGCGCTCGACGACGATCTGGCCGGCATCGAGGCCCCCGACACCGACGACAAGGTCCAGGCGCTCCCGATCCACCCGGGCGCGACGGCGTACCTGACCGGGAACCAGCCCAGCCTGAGCGATCAGGCGCAGAACGCGGCCTACTGGGTCGGGCTCATGATCAGCGCGCTGGCCTCCTTCGGCGCGGCGGGCATCGGCCTGTATCGGCGCTTCCGGCCGCTGCAGCCGCCCACCCGGGTCATGCGCCTCCTGGAGATCTGGCTGTCCGTGTCGAGCGCCGATCCGGTCGAGCTCGATCATCTGGAGCGGGAGGCCGACGCGCTCGCGGCGGAGACGATCCGGATGGAGGCCCACAGGCGGACGGAGAGCGTCGAGATCCGCCTCGTCGCCCTGCTCGTCGCGCATGTCCGCGAGGCCGTCCAGCGCCGGCGGCGGCACGTGGCGCAACGGATGACCTAGCGCCAGGCGATCCCGGCACCGCCCCCCGGCGGCGGCCGATCCCGGCCCGGTCGCGGCCTCACGCGAGCAGGTCGCGATGCGTCCGATGCCCGCGCAGCCACGCCCGGGCGTAGCCGCACAGGGGCACGATCCGATCGCCCTCGGCGCGCGCGTGCGCCGCGACGCCTTCCATGAGCCGGCCGGCCGCCCCGGTGCCGCGCAGGACCGGCGGCGCGTAGACGTGGCTGATGACGAGCTGGCCGGGCTCCCGCCGATAGGTCGCGAAGACGACGTCACCGCCGACCTGCAGCTCGAAGCGGCCTCGCTCGACATTGTCGCGCAGCATCTCGGTCCTCCTCGTCCCCCGGCTTTGCGCGGCTCCGATCGGGAAGCACCGCGTCGAACCCGGCGCTCTGCGGGATCCCGCGCCGCCACGGACGGCCTCCCGAAGGCCCGCGCTCCCGCGACGGTTATATGGGGCGCGTGTCCTCGTCGCGGACGCGGGTCAGGACCGACGCGTCGGCATCGTCGCCGACGACGTCGACATGGCGCGCGAGCGCCGCAGCACGACGAGACCCGCCGGACGACGCGGCCGGCGCGGCCGGCACGGCAGTCCGCTCCGCGCGGCGCGGATTAAGCGCGGCCCGCGATCGTCTAACTCTGGACATCCCGAGACCACCTGGACCGCCCGGCTCACGCCGTGGCGGTCATTTCGTGCCGGCATCGTCGGCGGACCGGCCCCTCCGGCCCTCCGAGCGGCTCTCAGCGCGGCCCGCCGCGCCGTGTCGGACCGATCTGCGGGCTCCCCGCGGGGAGGCCTATCCACGTCGGCGTCCCACAGCTCAGGCGCGATCCGGGCGGTTTGCCCGCCGATGCGCGCGCGCCCGGACCGCCATCGGATATTTCGGCACGTCGACCCGCAGTATTCAATAAGAAAAACATAACATCATGAGCTCACCCTCGATATTTTGCGATATTCCGGAACTCAGACAGCTTTCTGTGCTTGCCCAATGGTAGTTTTCTGGAGAACATCATGACCTCAATCCGGATCTTCGTCCTCGTGTCGTCGCTCCTTCTCGGCACGGCCGGCGCGGCAACGGCGCAGGGCGCCGCCGGAGGATCGACGTCCGGGCCAACGCCGTCCGGGTCGGGCGGGCAGCGGATGCAGCACGGCGATCAGATGAAGGGCGGAGAGAGGGGCGGGGGCTCGGGCAACACCGGCGTTCCGGGCGCCTCGCCGGCCGACGACGGAAACAAGACGCAGGATTCCCGTACCACGAAGACGAGAGACCGTTGAGAGACCGCGGGTCCGCGACCGCCCGTCCGGAGGCACGGGCCCGGCCGGAACGGCCGGAGCGGTCCCGTCACGCCGCGCACGCCGTCGCGCGGCGCTCTCACTTCCGATCCGCAGCCCCGCGCGACGTGTCCGTTCGAGGACGCGATCCGGCGACGCGACGGCACGGCCGCCAGCGCCGGAAGGCCCGGAACGGATAGCCGGCCGGGCCCGGCCGACGCCCGCTCATCCGAGGGCGTCGGCCGCGGTCACCGGCGCGGATCGGGCGCCGCGCGCCGAGAACCGGTGTTTCCGATCCCGGTTAGCTTTCGTGAGGGGAAGCCAGTCACGGAGGCGTGGGTGCCGCGCTATTTCTTCGATATCCACGACGGTCAGTTGCAACGCGACGAGGACGGGACCGAGTGCGCCGATTTCGACGCTGCGCGCAGAGAAGCGATGATCTCCCTCCCGGACGTCGCGCGATGGGAGATCCCGAGCGACGGGGACAGGCAAACCTACACGGTGGTCGTCCGGGATGCGGCCGGCGCCCCGATCTACACGGCGACGCTGACGTTCACCGGCCTGAGGCTGAGCGAGGCGGCCGGGTAGGTTCAGCCCGCCGCGCGCATCCGGCGCGCTCCGACATCGGCCCAACTCACCGGCGCCGAACGTCCCGCGTGGACACGGCCGACGCCGGTCAGGGGATGTCGGCCGGCTTGACGTCGATCCGGTCGAACCGGCCGAGGCGGTAGATGAGGAACGACAGGAGCCAAGCCGCCGCGAAGAGGCCGACGATGCCGAAGCCGAGCACGCCGAAATGGTCGTTGATCGCGGCGATCCGCTCCCAGAGCCAGCCCTGGAGGTTGAGCTTGTCCGCCAGGAGGTTCAGCGCCTCCAGCGTGCCGACCACCAGCGCGACCACCACCGACACCAGGGTGATGGTGAGATTGTAGAACAGCTTGCGCATGGGCTGGACATAGGCCCAGCTGTAGGCGCCGAGCATCAGCACGCCGTCGGTCGCGTCGACCAGCGTCATGCCGGCGGTGAACAGCGCCGGGAAGACCAGGATCGTCCAGAGATCGATGCCCTGGCTCGCCTGGGCGGCCGAGAGCCCGAACAGGCTCACTTCCGTGGCGGTATCGAAGCCGAGCGCGAAGAGCAGGCCCAGCGGGTACATGTGCCAGGAGCGCGTCACGAGGCGGAACAGCGGCCGCAGGATCCGGGCGAGGACGCCCTGGTTGGCGAGCAGCATGTCGAGGTCGGCCTCGACGTAGCGGCCGGTGCGCCGCACCTGCCGGAACGCGCGCCAGACCCCCGCGAGGACGACGAGATTGACGAGGCCGATGAGGATCAGGAAGGCGGCCGAGACGCCTGTGCCGATCAGGCCGCCGAGTTCCCGGTAGCCTTCCGAGGCCGTGATCAGGCTGGTGGCGGCCAGCGCCACCGCGGCCGCGGCCACCACCACGACGGTGGAATGGCCGAGGGCGAACCAGAAGCCGACCGAGACCGGCCGCTGGCCCGCCTGCATCAGCTTGCGCGTGACGTTGTCGATGGCGGCGATGTGGTCGGGGTCGACCGCGTGGCGCAGCCCGAAGACGTAGGCCAGCAGCGCGGTCGAGAGCAGGGCCGGCTGCCCCGCGAACAGGCTGTAGGCCCAGGACCAGGCGGCAACGTTGGCCGCGATCAGGACGAGGTAGAGCAGAACGATGCGGCGCCGCACGACGCGGGGCGCCGTGCCATCGGACGGGACGATCGCTTCCATCAAAGCCTTACCCACCCGAATACCGTCCCCTCGGCCCCGTTGCCCGGGCCTGTCGCGTCGCTGCTGCCGTGCAGCACGGAATCCGACATAGCGCAGAAGCGGTCGGCCTGCGGAGTCCCGCAGGCGCGTCCTCTCGCCGGCGCGACGATCCCGGCGGCTGCCTGGACGGGGGCCGCGGGCCCGCCATCAGAACCGCACCGTCACCGAGCCCGTGATCCGCCGGGGCGAGCCCGGATAGACCCGGAACACGTTCAGCGAACTCTCGTAGTACGCGGTGTCGAAGATGTTCTCGACGTTGAGCGCGATCCGGGCATTGTCGAAGCGGTAGTAGGCGAGCGCGTCGACCGCGACGTAGGCCGGCAGGGTGAAGCCGGAGCCGGCCGCGTCGCCGGCGCGCGCGCCCACGCCCCGCACGCCGCCGCCGATGCCGAAGCCGCGCCACGCCCCCTCCGGCTCGTAGACCGCGAGGAGGCTGCCGGAATGGCGCGGCACGTTGATGAGCGGGGCTCCGACCGGGAGCACGTTGTCCTTGGTCACCCGGGCGTCGGCGTAGACGTAGCCGGCCAGGAGCTTCAGCTCCGGCGTGATCTGCCCCTGGGCCGTCAGCTCGAACCCCTGGCTGCGGACGGCCCCGGCGGCGAGGGAGAAGCCGGTATTGGCGGGATCGGGCGTGAGCACGTTCTCCCGCTCCACCCGGAAGGCGGCGGCGGTGAGGAGCAGGCTGCCGCCGAACAGCTCGGACTTGGCGCCGACCTCGTAGCCGAGGCCGGTCTCGGGCGGCAGGGCCGTGCCGCGGGTCACGGCGGCGGCGTCCGGGCCGATGTTCGGCCGGAAGCTCGTGCCGACGTTGGTGTAGAGGGCGAGTTCCGGGATCGGCCGGTAGACGAGGCCCGCCCGGGGCGACGCGGCGACCCGCGACTGGTCGACCTGACTGCGGACGGCGCGCTCGCGGAAGCTCTGCTCGAAGATGTCGAGGCGCACACCGACGAGCGCCCGCCATTCGGGGCTCAGGACGATCTCGTCCTGCGCGTAGAGGCCGGTGTTGGTGATCCGCTCCAGGTTGTTGCGCGGGATGGTGATCGGCGGCAGCGCCTGCCCGTAGACCGGGGCGTAGATGTCCAGGGCGAACGGGCTCGTGCGGAAGTTCGAGCGGAAGTACTGCGTGCGGCTGTCGGTGCTCTCCCGGTCCATGCCGAGCAGTAGCGTGTGGCCGATGCCGGCGGTATCGAAGCGCCCGACGAGGTCGGCCTGCCCGACGGCCACGTCCCAGCGGTAGTCGCGCACGTTGCGGTCGCGCGAGACCGTGCGGTTGTCGGCAGCGATGGCGCGGATCTCCGCCGACTCGCCCGCGAGATCGCCCGTGTTGAAGTAGGTCGCGAGGCGAAGCTGCCAGTTCTCGTCGAACCGGTGGTCGACGCGGACCTGCAGCGTGTTGTTGTTCTGATAGGTGCTCTGCCCGGGCTCGCCGAGGAAGCGGGAGACGGGCAGGAACCCGAGTTGCCGGTTCAGCGCGATGACGCCCCGGTCGAAGACGATTCGGTTCTTCACGAACTCGGTCTCGACCGTGATCCGCGTGTCCGGGGTGACCTGCCAGCTCACCACCGGCGCGACGAGGAGCCGGTCGCTGTCCACGAAGTCGCGGAAGCTGCCCGCACCCTGGGCGGCGAGGTTGAAGCGGTAGAGCACCGTGCCGTCCGCGCTCAGCGCACCGCCGGCATCGATCGTGCCCCGGGTCAGGCCGAACGAGTCGACCTGGTTGCCGAACTCGACGAACCGCTCGGCGGTCGGCTGCTTGGTGATCAGGTTGACCAGCCCGCCGGGGTCGCTGCGCCCGAACAGGGCCGCTCCCGGCCCCTTGAGCACCTCGATGCGCTCGATGTTCTGGGCGTCGGGCGGCGGCGGTGTCCCGCGGTTGAGGGGAAAGCCGTTCTTGTAGATCTCGGAGGTGGTCACGCCGCGGATGGCGTAGCTGAAGATCGACAGGCCACCGAAATTGTTCTGGCGGGCGACGCCGGGCAGGTAGTCGAAGACCCGGTCGACGCGGGTGGCGGCGATGTCGGTGATCGTCTCGCGCGGCGCCACCGACACGGCCACGGGCACGTCGATCTGCGGTGTGGCCGTGCGCGTCGCGCTGACCGCCGCGCCGGCGCCGTAGCCCGGTGTCGGACCGATCAGGCCGATGCTGCCGCGCCCGGACGCCGTCGTCCGGGCGGCGCCCTCGCCGACATGCTCGACCGACAGTTCCTCCAGGGTCACGCTCTCCTGCGCGCGGACCTCCCCGACCGGCACGCCGGCGGACAGCATGGCCGCCAGGGCCAGGCGCGGGCTGCCGCGCCGCGCCCCGGCAGGGCGGGCGCATCCCCGGCGCGGCCTGGGACTCTCGCGGAACGACAATCGTCCAGAACTCGCCACCACACACTCGCTGCTGCCGGCGCGCGGCCACGCGGAGGCGGGCGGCGTCACGCCCGGACGGGCGGCACCGCGCGCTCCGCTGGGCACCGCGCCCGAGGAACGTCGTCGCGCCGAAGGCCGCCTCCCGTGACGCGCGTCATCGCCGCCGCCGGACCGTCCCGGTGCGCGGCACCGGCGGCCGCGGGGAACGGGCGCGCCCAGTCGACAGGTGCGGGGCAGATCCGGACGCACCGCGCAGCGCGCACCGGATTACCACCCCGGCTCCGGACCGTGCCCGGATAACCTTGGCAGGAAAATACTTGCCGCGGCGACCGCCCGGGTCAACGCCCCGGCAACCGAATGTAATAATGTTGCGACGACAGTGGCGGAACGGCCACAGCACCGTGGCGCCCCGGCGGCGGGCGGGGCCGGGGCGGCCTGATCGGGTACGCCGCTCCCGTCAGGGTCTCACATCCGGCCTGGGATCCGGCACGAACCCGTCGCGGTTCGGCATGCGGACGGCGGCCAGGGTGGCGGCATCGAGCACGGCGCTCTCCGGGACGAGCCCGTTCAGGTACAGGACGTAGCCCGAGACCGCGTAGACGTCGTCGGCGCTGAGCGATTGCGGGGCGTTCATCGGCATCGCCCGCCGGATGTAGTCGAACAGGGTCGGCGCGTAGGGCCAGAAGCTGCCGACGGTCTTGAGCGGTTTCGCCGAGGCGAGCGTGCCCTGGCCGCCGGCCAGCCGCTCGCCGGTCCCGCCCTCGCCCCGGCTGCCGTGACACGAGGCGCATTGGGTCTCGAAGACCTCTCGGCCGTGGGCGACGCTGCCGTGTCCGGGCGGCAGCTTCCGGCCGTCCCGGTCGACGTCGATGTTCCAGGCGGCGATCTCGGCCTCCGTGGCCGGACGCCCGATCCCGAGGCGCTCCGTCGCCCGTGCCGGCCCGGCGCAGGCGAGCGCCAGGGCGATCCCCGCGGCGGCGCGGGCTTCACGCATAGCCATTGGCCACCTCGCCGTCCGCGGCGATGCGCCAGGGCACGACCGCGTTGTTGTGGTAGAAGGATTTGAGGCCGCGCACCGCCGTCAGCGCCTCGAAGCCCGGCTGCACGTAGCCGGTCTCGTCGATCGCCCGGCTCGCGATGGTCGTGGGCGTCCCGTCCCAGCGCCAGGGCAGGCGGAACCGCGTCAGCGCCCGGTTGAGCACCGGCTCCTGCAAGGCGGCGTCGCGCCAGCTCCCGCCCCCGTCCGTCGAGACCTGCACGCCGCGGATCCGCCCGCGCCCGCTCCAGGCGAGGCCGGTGATCTCGTGGAAACCGGGGGCGATCCGCTGCGTGCCCGAGGGCCGCGTGATGATCGACTTGGCCTCCATCACGAAGGTGAATTGCCGCGCCGTGCCGTCCGGCATCAGGTCGGTGTACTTCGACGTCTCCTCGCGGGAATAGGCCGGCTCCGCCGTGACGTTGAGCCGGCGCAGCCACTTCACGCTCATGTTGCCCTCGTAGCCGGGCAGCAGCACCCGGAGCGGGTAGCCCTGCTGGGGGCGCAGCCGCTCGCCGTTCTGGCTGTAGACCAGCAGGGCGTCGTCGAGGCATTTCGCGATCGGGATGCTGCGGGTCAGCGCGGCGGAATCCGCGCCCTCGGCCACGACCCACCGCGCGTCCGGCTTGAGCCCGGCCTCCGCCAGGACCGTCGCGAGGCGCACGCCGGTCCATTCGGCGCAGCTGACGAGGCCGACGAGGTCCGACGCCGTCTTGCCCTTGATCGCCTCGAAGCCCGGGTTGCCCGAGCATTCGAGGAAGTAGATGTGCGACTCCGACGGGAAGCGGCGGATGTCGTCCATCGTGAGGATGAGCGGCGTCTCGACGAGTCCGTGGATCATCAGCCGGTGCTGGGCGGGATCGATGTCCGGAATGCCGCCGTGGTGGCGCTCGTAGAACAGGCCGTTGGGCGTCAGGATGCCGTCGAGATCCTGCAGCGGCGTGCGGCTCGACGCCGAGATGTACTGCTTCAGACCCTTCGGGACGTTGCGGATGACGCCCTCCTCGAAGCGCGAGGGCCGGCCGTAGGTCTGGCTGCCGACATCGGCGCCCGGGACCTTCATCCATTCGGGCACGGCCGGAGGCGCCGCCTCGTCCGATCGGGCCGGCCCGCCCGCGAGGACGGCCGCGGCCGCCGCCGCGCCTTGTGCGAGGAAGCGGCGCCGCGCCGGCGGCGATTCGTCGTCCTGGCTCATCGCATGGCACTCCGCCTCGCCCCGCCCGCCGGGGCAGGCCCAGAGTCTCACGCAACGGCGCTCCCTCCTAGTCCCGTCGGAACGGGGCTCGAAACGCGGTCCGGGGACGGACGCGCGCGACGAGATCGTCGACTGCTCCGAGCAGGGCCGCCGGCACGATGTGGAGGCCGTCAGCGCGAACCCATCTCGTGGTGCGCCCGCAGGCGTCGCAGGGCCTCGAGATCGAAGACCTCGTCCGCGCGCCCGTAGCCGCCATCCACGACCTCGTCGACCAGGACCATGGTGTGCGGGCGCGCGGCCTCCCCGAAGAAGGAGACCAGCAGATCCGTCGTGCGGTGGATCAGATCCGCCTTCTGCGGACCGGTCATCATGCCCTGCGGGATCTTGAAATTGGCGAACGGCATCGATCGTCTCCAGGCTGAACTGATGAAACACGGGTCGCGCCCGCGCGCGGCGACGCGGATCTCCTCGCGGATCTCCGCGCGCACCTCATTCCTGCGCCGCGCGGGCCGCGCGAGCGGCCTCGTTCAGGGTCGCGACGGCCGCGTCGAAGCGGTGCTCGGCCTCGGCGTTGCGCTGGAAGGCGACGCGCTGCACCAGGATCTCGGCCGGCGTCGGCTGCTGCTGGAACAGGGCCATCACCTCGTCGATGAAGTCGGCCAGCGGCAGGTAGCCCGCGCGGGTGGCCTGGCCGGGCGTGAGATCCGTCTGGACCGCCGGCGGCACCAGCTCGATCACCTCGACCCGGCCCTTGAGAACTTCGCGCAGCGAGACCGTGTAGCTGTGGATCGCCGCCTTCGTCGCCGAGTAGGTCGGTGTGGTCGTCAGGGGCACGAAGGCCAGCCCGGACGACACGTTGATCAGCGCCGCGTCCGGCCGTGTGACCAGATGCGCGACGAGGGCATCCGTCAGACGGATCGGGCCGAGCAGGTTGGTGGTGATCGTCGCCTCCGCGTCGGAGAGGTCGCGCGCCTGATCCAGCGCCTCGAAGCGCATGATGCCGGCGTTGTTGATCACCACGTTCAGGGCCGGGTGCTCGGCCGTGACGCGCCGGGCGAACGCCGCGATGTCTCCGGCATCCGCGATGTCGAGGGGCATCGCGTGCAGGCCCGGGCGGCCGGCCGTGACCCGTTCCAGCGCCTCCGCGCGGCGACCGGCGACGATGACGGTGTTGCCCAGATCGTGGAAGCGATGGGCGAGCGCGGCTCCGATCCCGGACCCGCCGCCCGTGATCAGGATCGTGTTGCCGGAGGTTTTCATGATGGCGACCCCGTTGTTGTCGCCGCAGAGAGTATGGTTGACACTCTCCGCCCTGAAGTAGGCACCGAAAAGATTTGTACGCACCGAAAGGAGAGTGTCGAATGCGCAGGGCTGCCCCGGACCCCGCGATCGAGGCGAAGCGGCGCGGGACACCCCCGCAGGACGTCGATCCGGCGATCGAGGCCCTGGTGAACGACATCATCGGCCAAGTGGCCGACAAGTGGACCATGCTGATCCTCGAGGCGCTGGAGGAGCACGGCACCCTCCGGTTCACGCAGCTCGGCCGGGCCGTGGGCCGGATCAGCCAGAAGATGCTGACGCAGACCGTCCGCCAGATGGAGCGGGACGGTCTCGTCCGGCGGACGGTGCATCCGGTGATCCCGCCGCGCGTGGACTACACGCTGACGCCGCTGGGCCGGAGCCTGGGCGCCGCGTTCTGCGGCGTGTGGATCTGGGCCGAGACGCACCACGCCGAGATCGAGCGGGCCCGGCGGGCGTTCGCAGCGGCGACCGAAGCTCCGGATCTTCCCGCCGACGCCGAGGCACCGTGAGGACGGAGGGCCTCCCGATCGCGGTCTGACCGCGCAGGACGGAGGGGCGTGCGGCCCTGGCGGGCTCGCCCGCGCGAGGCGGCCCCGCGCCTATTAACTGTCGAGCGGAAGAGGGATGTCGTCCTTCTCCAATGGTCTCGCCAAGCTTGGCGTTTCAGTCTAGCGTCTAGACTGAATTCGGCGGCAAGGCGGGCGCATCATGCAATCCACCCCTCCGTACGGTGAGCCGCCGCTCCCGATCAGTTCCGACGCGATCGCCGACGGCCCGAAGGTCCCCGGCGCGGCGCGGCGCCGTTCCGTGGTCGCGGGCGCCATCGGCAACACGCTCGAATGGTACGATTTCGCCACCTACGGGTACTTCAGTGCCGTCATCGGCCGGAACTTCTTCCCGTCCGACAGCCCCACGACGTCGCTGCTCTCGGCCTTCGCGGTGTTCGCCGCCGCCTTCTTCATGCGCCCGATCGGCGGCATCGTGTTCGGCCACATCGGCGACCGCTACGGCCGGAAGACGGCACTCCTGCTGTCGGCGGGCCTCATGGCCGTCTCGACCTTCCTGATGGGCTGCCTGCCCACCTACGCGTCGGCCGGACTCCTCGCGCCCGTCCTGCTCGTGGTGCTGCGGCTCGGCCAGGGTCTCTCCGTCGGCGGCGAGTACACCTCCTCGGCCATCTTCCTGTCCGAGACCGCAGCACCGGCGCGCCGCGGCCTGACCGGCAGCCTCGCCTGCATCGGGGCCGCCGGGGGGATCCTGCTCGGCTCCATCGCCGGGACGCTCGTCACCGGCCTGCTCACGCCGGAGGACGTGCACCAGTGGGGCTGGCGCCTGCCGTTCCTCTTCGGGATCGTGCTCGGCGTCTTCATCTTCGCTCTGCGTCGCCATATCGACGACGATCACGTCGAGACCGTGTTTCGCGAAGATCGGGCACCGACGGACCAGCGCTCACCGCTGCGCACGGCCGTCGAGATCGACGGCTCCGCCATGCTGCGCGCCTTCGCGATGAATCTCGGCCTAGCGTGCGGCTTCTACGTGGTGTTCGTCTACCTCGTGACGTTCATGCACACCGTGTCGGGCCTGCCGCAACACACGGCGTTTCTCATCAACTCGCTCGCCATGGTGGTTCAAGCCGTGTGCATCCCGATCGCCGGAGCCCTGTCCGACCGCTTCGGGCGCAAGCGTGTTCTGGTCCTGACCGGGGCGGGCCTGACAATCCTGTCGTGGCCGCTCTTCATGCTGCTGACCACCGGCGACACGCTTCTGATCGTCCTGAGCCAGGTCGCGTTCGCGATCCTGATCGCCGGCAACGCCGCCGTCGTGCCGACGGCGTTCGTCGAGATGTTCCAGCACCGCTCGCGCTGCACGGCCCTGGCAATCAGCTTCAACGCCTCGATGGCGCTGGTCGGGGGCACCGCCCCGATGGCCGCGACGTGGATCGTCCACCACCTGGCCTGGCCCACGGGGCCGGGCCTCTACGTCGCCGTGCTGTCGGCCATCTCGCTCGCCGCAGTCCTCACGATGCGCGATCGGACCGGAGAATCGCTCGCGTGAGAGAATCGCTCGCGTGAGAGGATCGGCGCGCGGGGGGCGACACGCGGAGGCCGAAGTCACGTTGCGGCTCTCACAGAGCCGACGCCCCCATCGATCGTCGCTCGTCTCGACGGTGCCGGGCGTCCGATCGGCGGCGATCCGAGCGGCGCGGTCAATAGGTCACCCTCACTAGTGGTAGCCGAGAGCGGCTCAGCTAAAATCGACTGAGGGAGACAGAAGAGAGCCTGTCCAGCAATGATCGGGTGAGCACTGCGGAGATCTCTTCTTGCCCGACGCGGTCATCGCCATGACCGGCAGACGGGCATCGGCGCTCCCGAGGGACCTGGAGCATGGGATCCGACGTGACACGACCTCTCTGGCGCTCAGTTTCATCCCGCCTCGTCGTCGTGTCCTTCTCAGTCCTGATGATCGCGCCGGCGGCGCGGGCGGCCAGCACTCTGGAGGCGGCTCTCCGCGCGGTGCCGGATTCCGTCCTGGCGACGCCTGACCCGATGCCGATCGTCTTCATGGACGTCCAGGCGCTGTCCAGGGCCGCCGGCGGTGCGCTGAGCGACGCCGGCCTGCGGCGCATGGCCTTCGCGCAGAGCATCCGCCCGCTGAACGCCCTCAGCTACGGCGGCGCGCAGACATGGACCGAGAAGGCCGGCATCCCGTTCGAGGACATCTCGTATTTCGCGGCCTTCGGCCAGCCTCCGGCGCGCGTGAGTTACTGGGGTCTGGCGACGAAGGCGGCAGCCGACACTCTGGTCGCCAAGCTGAAGGACAGGAACTTCCGGCCGGTCCCGACCGCGCCGCGCATTCTCGCCAACGGTGAGCCGCGCGCCCTGAATCTCAGGGCCCGGCAGCCGACCGATCCCTGGTCCGGCCCGATGGGCGAGACCAGCGCGATCCTGGCGATCGATCGCGTCGTCGCGCAGGCGTCCGCGGCCGCAGATCTGGAGACACGCGTCGGGGTCGGCCGGAGCGCGGCGGATCACGAGGCGGTCGCCACAGCGCTGACGGGTCTGGCCGCCGCGGATGAGCGCGACCCGGGCGCGATCCTTCAAGCGGCCGTCGTGACGCCGCTGATGGGGATCACCCCCGACGATCCTGCCGCCCTCCTGTCGGCGACGACCGATCTGGCCGCGCAGAGGAAGGCGATCGAGGATCAGCGCGAGCGCGGACGGGACGGCGTCCCGGCTTATGCCGGCGGTATCGTGGCGGACTATCAAGGCAAGAACGGACCGGCCCTGCTCGTATCCCTCGCCTATCCCGATTGCCGGACGGCCGACAGGGCCGTCTCCGCGTTGAAGGCGCGTTGGCGAGCCGGCATGGCCCCTGCGGCCTCCGTCGACGGCCGCTCGGTCGAGAGCCCGCAGCGCGGCTGTGCCGCCGTCCTCCGCGTCGATCGTGCCGCGGGTGCGAACACCCCGTTCGGAGAGTTCCTCGGGACCTCCCTGCAGCGCGGCTTCAATGTCCTGCAGATCGGGTCGCAGCGATGACCGGTCTCCGACGCGCCGGACCGGCGCGACCGTCCCGGCCGGCGCGGTCGAGGCGCGGTTTTCCTAGGCCTCGGCCGCCCTGGGCGCGGCCGGGTCGCCGGTCGCTCCGAGTTCGGCGGCGAACTTGCCGAAGAACTCGTCGGCGAGCTTGCGCGCGGTCGCCTGCATGAGCCGGCCGCCCAGCGTCGCGATCTTGCCGCCGACCTCGGCCTTGGCGGTGTAGGTCAGGAGCGTCTCGCCGCCCTCCGCCGCGAGGCTGACGGCGGCGCGGCCCTTGGCGAAGCCCGCCATGCCGCCGTTGCCCTGGCCGACGAGGCTGTAGCCCTCGGGGGGGCGCAAGTCCTCGAGGCGGACCGTGCCCGCGAAGGTCGCCGAGACCGGCCCGACCTTGAGGGCGACCTTGGCCGTCATCTCCTCCGGGGAGGCCTGCACCAGCTCCTTGCAGCCGGGGATGCAGCGGGCCAGCACCTCCGGATCGTTCAGCGCCGCCCAGACGGCCTCCCGCGCGACCGGGATCCGATACGCGCCAGCGATGTCCATCCTGGTCTCCTCCTGACACTGCGCCGCCCACCGGCCGGTGCGGGCGCTCAGACCGCGCAGTAGCGCGCCTGGATCTCGGGATCGTCCCGCAGCGCGGCCGCGGGGGCGTGGTAGACGACGGCGCCGCCGTCGACGATGTAGACGCGGTCGGACACGTCGAGGGCGAGCTCGACGTTCTGCTCCACGAGCAGGATCGTGGTGCCGGCCCGCTTCATCGCGACGAACTGCGCGAACATCTCCTCGACCAGGATCGGCATGATCCCCTCCGAGGGCTCGTCGAGGAGCACCATCACGGGCTCGGCCATGAGCGCCCGGGCGATGGCGAGCATCTGCTGCTCGCCGCCCGACATCGTGACCGCCTCCTGCTTCAGGCGCTGCTTCAGCCGCGGGAAGGTCTCGGCGATGACCTCGATCCGCCGCGCCTCGTCGCGGCGCGTCGCGCGCGCCCCCCGTCCTGCCCCCCTGGCGGCCAGGATGCCGAGGCGCAGGTTCTCCTCCACGGTCAGCCCCGGCACGATGCGCCGCTCCTCCGGCACGTAGGCGAGGCCCTGGTGGAAGCGCTCGTGGGGCGGCCGGTGGAGGATGTCGGCGCCCGCGAAGGTCACGCGCCCCTCGCGCTTCGCCACGAGGCCCATGATCGCCTTCAGCGTGGTGGTCTTGCCGGCGCCGTTGCGGCCGACCAGCGTGACGATCTCGCCGGGGCGCACCTCCAGCGAGAGACCCTGCAGGATGTGGGAGTGGCCGTACCACGCCCGCAGGTCCTCGACCGCCAGGAGCGGCTGCGTGACGGCGGCGCTCATGCGGTCCCGCCCGTGATCTTGCCCGCCGTGTTGCCCAGGTAGACGCGGCGCACCTCGGGATGCGCCCGGATGTCGTCGGGGCTGCCCTCGGCCAGGAGCTGGCCCTGGTGGAGGACGACGAGGCGCCGGCACAGGCCCATGACGAGCTTCATCTTGTGCTCGACGAGGATCAGCGTCCGGGTCTCGGCGAGGCGCTGCACGAGGTCCATCATCTCGCGCGTCTCCTCGGGGCTCATCCCGGCGGTCGGCTCGTCGAGGAGGAGGAGGCTCGGCTCGGCGGCCAGCGCCACCGCGATCTCCAGGGCGCGCTGCTCGCCGTGGGCGAGTTCGCGCGCGAGGCGGTCCATCCGGGCGCCGAGCCCGACCTCGCCGAGGAGTTCCTCGGCCCGCTCCGCCAGCTCGGGATAGGCCGCGCGGTCCCGGAAGAACGCGAAGCGGACCCGCCGGGCCTGGGCGGCCACCCGCACGTTCTCGCGCACCGTGAGGTGCGGGAAGACGTTGGTGATCTGGAACGACTTGGCGATGCCCATCCGGGCGAAGGCGTGCGGGGCCGCGCCGGTGATGTCGCGCCCGCGGAACAGCACGCGGCCCTCGCTCGGCGGGAAGGCGCCCGAGATCAGGTTGAAGAAGGTCGACTTGCCCGCCCCGTTCGGCCCGATGATCGCCGTGATGCCGCCCTCCGGGAACGCGACGGTCACGTCGGACAGGGCGCGGAAATGCCCGAACCGCTTGCCGAGCCCATCCGTGGCGAGGATCGGCGGCGCCGTACTCGGAGCCTTTGCCGGCGCGGCGGCGACGCTCACCATCCGGCCCTCCTCAGGCGCGCCAGCACCTCGCCCCAGATGCCGAGCGGCAGGAACAGCACGAAGGCGATGAAGACGGCGCCGACGAAGAGCTGCCAGTGGCTCGTCACGGTGGCGAGCCCGTCCTGCAGGAGCGCGAAGGTCGCGGCGCCGACGAAGGGCCCGAAGAACGTCCCCATGCCGCCGAGCAGCGCCATCATCACGGCCTGGCCGGAGGTCGAATAGTGCATCGTCTCGATCGGCACGATCGAGAGGTGGATCGCCTGGAGACCGCCCGCGAGGCCGCACAGGGCCCCGGAGATCACGAAGGCCGCGAGCTTCATGCGGCGCACGTCGTAGCCGCAGGCCTGCGCCCGGCCCTCGTTCTCGCGGATCGCCTCGAGGGCGGCCCCGAAGGGCGACGACAGGAGGCGCGAGAACAGCCAGACCGCGACGCCGACCACCGCCAGCGCGGCGTAGTACTTCACCACCGGGTCGAGGAGATTGAGGCTGAAGCCCGGCAGGGCGAGCGCGGGCACGTTGATGCCGCGCAGGCCGTTCTCGCCGCCGGTGAAGGCCTCCGCCTGGTAGAAGGCGTAGTAGACGCACATCGACAGCGCCAGGGTCGTCATCGCGAAGTAGATGCCGCGGGTGCGGATCGCCAGCACGCCCATGACGGCGGCGATGAGTGTCGCGAGCAGCGTGCCGGCGACGAGCGCCAGGGCCGGGTGCAGCCCGTAATGGACGATGGCGATGCCGCAGCCGTACGCGCCGCCGCCCAGGAAGGCGGCGTGGCCGAAGGACAGGAGCCCGGTATAGCCGAACAGCAGGTTGAACCCGAGGGCGTAGAGCCCGAGCACCAGGATGTTCACGGCGAGGGCCTGGTAGGGCGCGATCCAGGGGAACACGAGGAGGAAGGCGAGCGTCAGCGCGACGCGGTGCCGGCCGCACCACGCCAGCCGGCGGCCGGTCCGGCCGGAGCCCGGCCGGGCCGCCGGCAAGGTAGCCGGAAGGGCGCCTCCCTTCGTGACGGCGGAGGCGGGGGCGCGGGCGCTCATCCGAGGGCTCCGGCCCGGCCGAGGAGGCCCCGGGGCCGCACGAGCAGCACCAGGGCCATGAGGGCGAAGATCGCCATCTTGGTCATGTCGGGGGCGACGAGGGACGTCATCGCCACCACGATGCCGACGATCAGCCCGGCGAGCACGGCCCCGGCCAGCGAGCCCATGCCGCCGACCACCGTGACCACGAAGGCCTCGGCGAGCACCGGGACCCCCATCTCGGGCGTGACGCCCTGCAGCGGCGCGGCGAGGATGCCGGCGAGCCCGGCGAGCGCGCAGCCCAGGGCGAAGACCGCGAGCCAGACCTTGGTGATCTCGATGCCGAGCACCTGCACGATCTGCGGGTCGCGGGCGCCGGCCCGGATCACGAGGCCGAAGGGCGTGCGCTCGATGAACAGCCACAGGGCGCCCACCACCGCCAGCGCGAACCCGATCAGGAACAGGCGGTAGAGGGGGAAGTAGCCGATGCCGATGTCGACCGCGCCGCGCAGCTCGGGCGGCGCGCCGAAGGGCAGGCCGGTCAGCCCGAAGGCGATGCGCACGCTCTCGACCATCACGTACGACAGGCCGAAGGTGAGGAGCAGCGGGTCGTCGATGCCGCGCCCGTAGAGGGGGCGCACGAGCACGCGCTCCACGGCGAGCCCGAGGAGCCCCATCGCCAGCGGCGCCGCGACGAGACTGAGCCAGAAGCTGCCGGTGTAGCCGTACAGGAAGACGCCGACATAGGCGCCGACCATGAAGAACGCGCCGTGGGCGAAGTTGACGACGTTCATCAGCCCGAAGATCAGCGACAGGCCGATGCCGACGAGCACGTAGATTGCCCCCAGCGCGATGCCGGTCACGAGCTGGAGGGCGAGGAGATCGAGGGGGAAGCCGCCGATCGTGATGGCGCTCAAGGCCGCGCCCTCCCGCGGGTTCGCATGGGGCGCCTCACGCCTTGTGACCGAGTTCGTCGCAGCCGCGCAGGAAGCGCTCGTCGGGCCCCTCCGTGCCGAGGATCGTGAAGACGTCGTCCGGAGTCTTCATGTCCTTCGACTTCGCCTCGACGATCAGGACCGACTGCACCGACTGGTGGTCGCATTTCCGGAAGCTCTGCGGCCCCTTGTAGAAGTCGGCCTTCAGGGCCTCCATGGCGGCCACGACCTTGTCGGTCTCGACCGACCCGGCGGCCTTCACGCCCTCCAGCACCGAGCGGACGCCGGCATAGCCCAGCGCCCCGTAATCCGACGGGACGGCGCCGTTGTAGGCGGCGCGGAACCGGTCGTTGAACGCCTTGGCGGAGGGCACGCTGTCCTCCAGGCGCCAGTAGTAGGAGGTGCCGCCGATCACGCCGTCGAAGGCGTCGCCGCCGGCCTTGCGGGCGGTGAAGAGCAGGACCGGCGCGACGAGCTTGGTGGTGCGCTTCAGGCCGAACTCGGTCGCCTGCTGGATCGAGACGACTTGGTCCCGGCCGAAATTGCACAGGCAGAGCACGTCGGGCTTGAGCGCGGCGATCCGGGGCAGGAAGGCCGAGTAGTCGGAGGCGCCGATCGGGTGGCGGATGTCGGCCACGACCTCGATGCCCGAGGCCTCGCCGGCGCGCTTGAAGCCGCGCATCATCTCGTGGCCGTACGCGTAGTCGGCGCTGAGGAAGGCGACGCGCTTGCCCGATTTCGGGAAGACGTAGCGGCCGACCGCGCCCGCGGTCATGTGCGGGTTCAGGGCCTCGTGGAAGGTCGTGCGGCCGAAATCCTTGGCCTCGTTGATCGCGTCGGACTGGCTGATCGAGTTGTAGATCACGCCGCGCTCGCGGGCGACGTTGTTGATCGAAAGGGTCACGGCCGCCGAGAGGCCGCCGACCAGGAAGTTGACCTTGTCCTTCTCGATCAGCTCGAGGGTCCGGGTCGCCGCCTCGCCGGGGTTGAGCTTGTCGTCGCGCACGAGGAGCTCGGCCGTGCGGCCCTGGAAGCCGCCGGCCTCGTTGAACGCCTTGACGGCGAGCTGGGCGGCGCGGACCTGGTCGTTCGCCTCGGCCCCGAAGGCCCCGGTGAGCGGCACCGGGAAGCCGATCCGGATCGGGCCTCCGGTCGAACCGCCTTGCGCGATCGCGGAGCGCAGGAGCGCCGGGGCGGCGAGCGCCAGCGCGGATGCGGCGGCGCTGCCCTGGAGCAGCCGGCGCCTGTCGAAGCCCGTTCCCATTCCCGTCCCTCCGTCGGCGTTTCCTCGTCGGGACCGGTCTCTTCGGTGGACCGTGCCCCGTGATGGTCGATGTGTCCTGACCCGAAAGGGTCATCCGTCCTCGCGAGCGCAGCGAAGCGATCCAGGGATCCGCCACGTTCGGCAGCGTCCCGCTGCCCTGGGTTGCTTCGCTGCGCTCGCAAAGACGGGGAAGCCCGCAGCCGGTTTCAGATCAGTCCCAGCGCCTCCAGCACGACCTCGGGCGTCACCGGCTGGCGCGCGACACGGGCGTTCAGCGGCGCGAGCGCGTCGTTGATGGCGTTGACGACCGCCGCCGGCGCGCCGGCGGTGCCGGCCTCGCCCGCGCCCTTGGCGCCGATCTCGGACGACGCGGTGGCCGAGACCACGTGGGCGACCGCGATATCGGGCATCTCGCCGGCCATCGGCACGAGGTAGTCGGCCATCGACCCGTTCAGCAGCTGGCCCTCGCCGTCGTAGAGGCAGTGCTCGAACAGGGCCCCGCCGATCCCCTGGACGATGCCGCCGCGGATCTGCTCGTCGACGAGGAGCGGGTTGAGCACGGTGCCGCAATCCTCGACGCACCAGTGCTTGAGCAGCCGCACGAAGCCCGTCTCGGTGTCGACCTCGACGTAGGAGGCCTGCACGCCGTTGGTGAAGGCGAAGGGGTAGTCCTTGGGCACGTAGTGCCGGGTCGCCACGAATTCGGGCTGCACCTCCGGCGGCAGCGTGTCGGGGCGGAAGTAGACGATGCGGCCGAGCTCCGCGAGCGGCATGCGCTCGGTCCCGGTGCCTGCGTCCACCACGGCGCCGTCGCGGACGTCGAGGCTTTCCGGATCGGCCTGCAGGATCGCGCCCGCCACCGCCAGGACGTTGCCGCGCAGCGCCTTGCCGGCCTGCCACGCGGCCTCGCCGCCGATGCCGGCCCCGCGCGAGGCCCAGGTCCCGCCGCCGTAGGGCGTCGCCTGCGTGTCGCCGGAGATCACCCGGACCTTGTCCATCGGCACGCCCGTGGCGGTGGCCACGATCTGCGCGATGATGCCCTCGGTGCCCTGGCCCTGCTCGGTGACGCTGACCGACGCGACGACGCCGCCCTGCGGATCGAGCCGGATCGTGCAGCCGTCCTGGGAGGAGATGCGCGCGCCGCCGACCCCGTAGAAGGCCGCCGACGGGTTGGTGATCTCGATGAAGGCCGCGAGCCCGATGCCCCGGTGGATCCCCCGCCGGCGCAGGTCCGCCTGCTCGGCCCTGAGACCGTCGTAATCCATCATCGCCTTGAGCTTGGCGAGCGCCGCCTGGTGGGACAGCTTCTCCAGCTTGATCCCCGAGACGCCCGCGCAGGGATAGGCGTCGTCCGGGATGACGTTGCGCTCGCGCACGGCCAGGGGGTCGAGGCCGAGCCGGGCGGCGCCGAGATCGACGAGCCCCTCGGCGACCATCGTGGCGATCGGGTGGCCCACCGCCCGGTACTGGCAGGTCGGCGCCTTGTTCTGGAGCACGACGCGGGCGCGGGCCCGGTAGTGCTGGTGCCGGTAGGGGCCGCCGGTCAGGTTGACGACCTGGTTGGCCTCGACCGCGCTGGTGCGCGGGTAGACCGAGTAGGGCCCGATGCCCGTGAGGTCGTCCATGTCGAGGGCGAGGATGTCGCCCTCGGCCGAGAAGGCCATCCGGGCGGTGACCCGGTGGTCGCGGGCATGGATGTCGCTCTGGAAGCTCTCCAGCCGGTCGGCGACGAACTTGACCGGGCGCTTGAGCATCAGCGCCAGCGCGCAGGTCGCCATCTCGTCGGGGTAGATGTGGACCTTGATCCCGAAGGACCCGCCGACATCCTTGCAGATCACCCGCACCGCCCCCTCGGGGAGGGCGAGGTGCTTGCACAGGATGTCCTGCATCATGTGCGGCGCCTGGAAGGAGTGGTGGACGGTGAGCATCCCGTCCGCCGCCGCCCAGTCGGCCAGGATCGCCCGCGGCTCCAGGCACACGCCCGTGTGCCGGCCGAACTGGAAGGTCTCCTCGACCACCAGAGCCGCGTCGCGGAAGGCCGCGTCGACGTCGCCGACGTTGAGGACGCGCTCGAAGGCGAGGTTGTCGCCGAGCTCGGCGTGGATCGCGGGCGTCGCGGGATCGAGCGCCGTCTCCATGTCGACGACGGCGGGGAGCGGGTCGAACTCGACCGTGATCGCCGCGAGCGCGTCCTCGGCCTCGGCCCGGCCGTGCGCGACGACCGCGCAGAACGGCTCGCCGACCCAGGTCACCCGGTCGAGGGCCAGGGCGTGCTGGGGCGCCGAGCGCAGGCCCTTGAAGTGGCCGAGCACGCCGACCCACGGCGTGCACACGGCCGCCAGTTCGGGCCCCGTCACCACGGCGATCACGCCGGGCATCGCCTTCGCGTCCGCGGTGTCCAGGGCGACGATGCGGGCGTGAGCGTGGGGGCTGCGCAGGAAGGCGACGTGGCCGAGGCGGGCGACGGCCACGTCGTCCACGTAGACGCCCCGTCCCTCAAGCAGGCGCCGCGCGTTCGGCCGCGGGACGGAGCGGCCGATATAGCTGTTCGGCCGGTCGAGGAAGGTGAGGCCGCCCGGATCCGCGCTCATTCGGCGGCCTCCAGGCCGGCATCCCTGCCGGCATCCCGGCGGCCTTGCCCGCGCGCCTCGGCGGTCGACGCGATGGCGTCGACGATGGCGTGGTAGCCGGTGCAGCGGCAGTAATTGCCCGCGATCGCCGCGCGGATCGCCTCGCGCGAGGTGGCCGCGTCCGCGTCGTCCAGAAGCTCGGCGGCCGTCACCAGCATGCCGGGGGTACAGTAGCCGCATTGCAGGGCGTTGCGGGCGTGGAAGGCGTCCTGCAGGTCGCGGATGCGCCCGCTCTCGGTCAGGCCCTCCACGGTCTCGACGGTCGCGCCGTCGGCCTGGACGCCGAGCATCAGGCAGGACCGCACCGCCCGGCCGTCGACCAGGATCGTGCAGGCGCCGCAGACGCCGTGCTCGCAGCCGAGATGCACGCCCGTGAGGCCGAAGGACTGGCGCAGCAGGTCGCCGAGATGCATCCGGGCGGGGACATGCGCCCGCACGGCCTCGCCGTTCAGCGTGAAGGCGACCGCGTGCGCGCGGTCGGGGCTCTCAGACGCCATCGGGACCGCCCTCCTGCGCGCTGCCGCCGCGCATCCTCGCCGCCACGCGGCCGAGGATCACGCGGGCGAGGTGGAGCCGCGTCGCGGCCTTGGTCGTCGGGTCGTCCGGCGGGTCGAGCTCACCGGCGAGCGCCGCCTGGGCGCCCGCGAGATCGCCGGCCTCCAGGGCCGCCGCGGCGGCGCGGGCGAGCACCGGCCGGTCGGCCACGCCGAAGAAGGCGAGGCGCAGGTCCGACAGGCCGCCCGCGGACCGCCGCCCGGTCGCCGCGAGGCCGACGAGGGCGTAGTCGCCGTGGCGGCGCGACAGTTCCTCGAAGCCCCAGACCGCGTCGGCTCCCGGAACCGGGAACTCGATCGCCGTGACGATCTCGCCGGGCTCCAGGGCCGTCGTGTAGAGGCCCTGGAAGAAATCGTCCGCCGGGACGCGCCGCTCGGCCCCGGGCCCGCGCACCACGATCGAGGCGCCCGCGGCGAGGCAGCAGGCGGGCCACTCGGTGGCCGGGTCGGCCAGCGCCACCGAGCCGCCGATCGTGCCGCGGTTGCGGATCGCCGGATGGGCGATGTGCGGCAGGGCGGCGGCGAGCAGCGGCAGGCGCTCGCGCACGAGCGCCGCGGTCCCGACGTCGCGGTGGCGCGTCATGGCGCCGATCCGCACAATGCCGCCGGCCTCGCCGCCGGCCTCCGAGACGCCGATGAGTTCGGGGATCGCGTTGAGGTCGACCAGCAGGCCGGGCGCCGAGAGCCGCATGTTGAGGGCCGTGACGAGGCTCTGGCCCCCCGCCAGCGGAACGGCGTCCTCCCCGTGCTCGGCGAGCAGGGCCAGCGCCGCGTCGAGCGAGGCCGGACGCACGTAGGCGAAGTCGGGCGCCTTCAAGCCCTGGTCCTCCTCCCGATGGGCTTGCCCATGACCGCCCCGATGGGACAGGCTGGAGGCCCTTATTGATCGTTCGCTCAATAGAAGGCGAAACCGAGATGGCGTCAAGCAGGCCGGCGGACAGTGACGGTCGGGTGCCGACCGGCCGGCGGCTGACGCCGGAGGCCCGCGAGCGCCAGATCGTCGAGGGCGCGGTCGCCTACTTCGCCGAGGTCGGCCTCGACGGGCACACCCGGGAGCTCGCCCGCCGGCTGGGCATCACGCAGCCGCTGCTGTTCCGCTACTTCCCGACCAAGGCGGCGCTCATCGAGCGCATCTACGAGGAGGTCTATCTCAGGCGCTGGGATCCCGGCTGGGAGGCGACGGTGCGCGACACCGCGCTCCCCGTCCTCGAGCGCTTCCGGCGCTTCGAGATCGACTACCAGCGCCGGATCGACGACTACGCGTGGCTCCGGATCTTCGTCTCGGCCGGCCTCAAGGGGTTCGATCTGCCGAGCCGCTACCTCGGCATGGTCCGCGCGCGCATCTTCGCGCCGCTGCTCGCCGGGATGCGCGCCGAGTCGAACCTGCCGGACCCTGAGGTGCAGCCGCTCGCCGCGGACGAGTTCGAGCTCCTGTTCGGCATCCACGGCGCGCTGGTCTACGTCGGCCTGCGCTCGCGGGTCTACGGCATGGACGGCACGGCGGACCGCGACGCGGTCCGGGCCGCCATGCTCGACGCCGCGCTTCCGGGGCTGCTCGCCACCCACCGCCGGGTGGTGACGGCGGCGCGGTCGTCCGACGCGCTGTAGGGCCGTCCTGGGATCCCCGGATCACGGGAGGCGCCGGTCCGGCCCGCCCGCGTCACCGGAGCGGGCCGCCGCGGCGATGACTTTCGCGGGAACTGCGTTAGCCTCGCGGGCCGGAGGAACGCCATGACCCACGGAACGGAACCGGCGGCGCTGCCGCCCCACTTGGCACAGGAATACGCGACGGCGCGGGACAACGGCTGCGTCGGCACCCGGCTGCTCTCGGAGGATGACCGCTCCCGGGTCTGGACCATCGTCCTGGCGCCCGGCGCGCGGATCGGCTTCCACACGCACGTGCTCGACTATTTCTGGACCGCGGTCACGGCGGGGCGCGCCCGCTCGCATTACGGCGACGGGCGGGTCGCGGAAGTCGATTACCGCGCGGGCGACATCCAGCACCTGTCGTTCGGGCCGGGCGAGTCGATGACCCACGACCTCGCCAATATCGGCGACACGGAGCTGATCTTCACCACCGTCGAGTTCCTGGACAGCGCGAACCCGCCCCTCGCGCTCCCGGCCGCCGTGCGCGCGGAGGCGACCCGCCGCGCGGCCTAAGCGCGGGGGACATCGGGCGGCACCGCCGTCCCGGCCATCACCGCCTCGGGGCTGCGGAACCGCTCCGCCGCCGCCCGCTCGGCCGCGCCGCGCTGCTGCGCCTGCAGGTACGCGCCGAGATCGCGTCCCCGCGCCACGACGGCCGCGCCGTAGGCGCGTCGGCGCGCCTCGAAGGCCGTGAGCGCCGCGTCCACGTCGGCGCCGGCCGCGTCCAGGGCGTCCGCGAGGGCGGCGGCGTCCTCCATGGCCTTGGTCGCGCCCATCCCGACATGGGGCCGGGCCACGAAGGCGGCGTCGCCGATCAGCGCGACGCCGCGGGCCGGGATCATGGTCGGCGTCTCGATGTCCAGGATCGCCTGCAGGAACGGCTGCTCGGCGCGCAGCATGACCTCGGCGAAGGGCGGCGCGAGGATCCGCGCCGCGTCGACGCGCATCGACTCCAGCACCGCGGCCTTGATGCGGCCCGGCGGGATGGAGAGGGCGTGGCGGACGCCGCCGGCATCGGTCAGCAGCGCGGCGAGCGCGGCCTCCTCGGTCGGCCTGTACCAGACCGCGTTGAAGCACAGCCCGGCGGCGGCCCCGTCCGCGCGCCCGGGCACGGGATAGCCGAGGATCTGCTCGCCCGGAGGCAGGCAGAACGCGAAATGGCCGCCGATCGCCTCCCGGGTCGCCGGCGCGAAGGCCGCCGCGTCGACCACCGCGCGCCACGCCACGTAGCCGGCGTAGCGCGGCGCGACACCGCTCAGGAACCGGGACCGCACCGTCGAGAACTGCCCGTCGGCGCCGACGAGGAGATCCGCGGAGATCCGGCGACCGTCCTCGAAGAAGGCGACGACGCGCGCGCCGTCGGGCTCGACCGCGGCGAGCGCCGCGCCGTAGCGGACGCTGTTCGGGGGCGCGGCGTCCAGGAGCAGCCCGTAGAGCCGTCCCCAGCTCGCCAGCACCTGCGGCAGGCTCCGCTCCGCGATCACGGTCCCGTCCCGGTCGACGACCCGGCGGCCCTCGACGGTGACGCCGAGATCGCCCGCCCCGGCCGGAGCACCGCAGCGCGCCAGCACCGCCCGGAGGCCGGGATGCGTGACGATCCCCGCACCGCGGCCCGTGAGCGCGGCCGCCGACCGCTCGAACACCGTGACGGCGTGGCCGCTCCGCGCGAGCAGGCACGCCGTGGTCAGCCCGGCGATCGAGCCGCCGATGACGGCCACGTCCAGTCGCTTCATGCAGCCCTCGAACCGGGACGGCGGTCCCGACCGCGCCCAGCATGGACGCGCCCGGCCGGCCGGCCAAGATCGAAATCGCCGCGGGGCGCCGCGCTAGACCGGCCGCACCAGCCGGTCGAGCCGCATCCGGGTGATCGCGCCGATCTCCTCCAGGGCCGTCGCCTCCTCGTCCGCGACCGCGCGCGCGAGGCGTTCCTCGAACAGCGCGCGGATCTCGCGCAGGTCCCGGCCGCGCACGGCGACGATGAACGGGAAGCCGAACCGGTGCCGGTAGGCGGCGTTCAGCCGGTCGAAGGCCGCGGCGTCCGCCTCCGTCAGCCGGTCGAGGCCGGCGCTGCCCTGCTCCTGCGCGGAATCGGCGGTCATCGCCCGGGCTTGGGCCTCGGGACCGGCGAGTTCCGGATGGCCGTTGAGGAAAGCGAGGCGCACGTCCGGCGGCGCCGCGCGCACGGCCGCCATCATCGCCCCGTGGAGAGCGGCGAGGCTGGCGAACGGCGCCGCGCCGTGGGCGGCTCGGGCGACCCAGGGCGCGTGCTCGAAGACGCCGCCGAGATACGCGACGAAGGCGTCGCGCTCGAGGGCGTTGAGGCGGTCGAGGTCGATCATGCCGCTCAGCTTCCGCGATAGGTGGTGAAGCTCGACGGGGCGCACAGCATCGGCACGTGGTAATGCTGCTTGGCGTCGAAGACGGCAAACCGCACGACCGGGTTGTCGATGAAGATGTCGGCCTCCGCGGTGCCGGCGCGGCCCTGGAAATAAGGGTCGACGAAGAATTCCAGCTGATACTGGCCGGTCTCGGCCCTGTCGGCCGGAAGGATCGGCGCGTCGGTCCGGCCGTCGGCGTTGGTGACGACGCTCTTCACGAGCCGCCACTGGCCGTTCTCGAGGACGGAGAAGTCGATCCGGACCCCCGCGACGGGGCGGCCGCGATCGGTGTCGAGGACGTGTGTGGTGATGCCCGCCATGCCGGGTCTCCTTGTCGCGTCGGGGATCGGACGGGTCAGCTGCCGCGGTAGTAGGAATAGCCCCAGGGCGTGAACAGCACCGGCAGGTGGTGGCGCTGGCTCGCGTCGCGGATCCGGAACCGGATCGGCACGAGGCCGAGGAAGTTCGGGGTCGGGAGCTTCACGCCCAGGTTCGCGAAATACGCCTCGAGGTGCAGCACCAGCTCGTAGCGGCCCGCCTTGAAGGCCTCGTCGACCAGGAGCGGCTCGGCGGTCCGGCCGTTCGGCGCGGTGGTGACCGTCCGGATCGGCCGGTAGCCGGTGCCGTCGTGCATCGCGAGGTCGCAGACCATCCCGGCACCGGGCGTGCCGTGGAAATTGTCGATGGCGTGCAGGGTCAGCCGCGGCGAGAGGCCGGCCTGCGACACGGGCGCGGTGTTCAGCGTGCCGGGCTTGGTCGGGGAACCGGCCGGAGCATTGGCCGGAGCCGCCGCCGGAGCGGGCGTGCCCTGCGCCAGCGCCGGGCCCGCGGAGACCGCGGCCGCGGCGCCGAGCCCGGTCGCGACGAGGCCGCGCCGCGTCAGAGCGTGTCGTTCGGGTCCGTGTTCCAAGAAAGCCTCCCTCTCGTGCTGCGGTTCACGCCGGCTCGTGTGCCGCGCGGGCCCGGGCGCGCCGACCCATCTCCGGCGTCGCCGGCGGGACGAAGGCCAGGATCAGGACGAGCGCCGCGGCCTCGACGGCGGCGACCAGCCAGAGGCCGGTCGCGACCGAGCCGGTCTGCTCGCGCAGATAACCCATCGCCGCCGGCGCTCCGAAGCCCGCGAGATTGGCCACCGAGTTGATGAGCGCGATGCCGGCCGCGGCCGCCGACCCGGCGAGGAAGCGGCCGGGGATCTGCCAGAAGACCGGGATCGCGCTCATCGTGCCGACGATCGCCACCCCGAGCATGAGCAGCGCGAGGACCGGCGCGCCCGCGATGAAGACGCCGGTGAGCGCGATGGCCAGTGCCCCGACGAAGGCCGGGACCCCGCAATGCAGCCGCGCCTCGCCGGTCCGGTCCGAGTGGCGGCCGTTCAGGATCATCCCGGCGCCGCCGCAGAGATAGGCCGCCGACATGATCCAGCCGACCGTCAGCGGGTCGGTGAAGCCGGCGTCGCGCACCACGCTCGGGCCGAAGAAGGTCAGGGCCGAGTTCGCCGTGACGATGCAGAAGAAGATCGCGATGCACTGCCAGACGCGCGCGTCCTTCAGCGAGGCGAGGATGCGGTGCTCGCGGTGGCCGAGGGCCGCGGCGTCGCGCGCGAGGTCGGCCTCGACCAGCGCTTTCTGCTCCGCCGTCAGCCAGCCGGCCTTGGCGGGCCGGTCCGTGAGGTAGAACAGCGTGACGATCCCGGCCAGGATCGACGGGATGCCCTCGAGCAGGAACACCCACTGCCAGCCGGACCAGCTGTTGACGCCGTGCATCCCCGACATGATCGCGCCCGCGAGCGGCCCCCCGATGACGCCGGCCAGCGCCGAGGCGGACATGAACAGCCCGAACACCTTCGCCCGGCGCTCGCTCGGATACCAGTAGGTCAGGTACAGGATGACGCCGGGATAGAATCCGGCCTCGAAGACGCCGAGCAGGAAGCGCAGGACGTAGAAGAACGCCGGCGTGGTGACGAACATCATCGCCACGCAGCAGAGCCCCCACAGCAGGGTGATCCGCGCGATCGTCTTGCGGGCGCCGATATGCTCCAGCAGCAGGTTGCTCGGCACCTCGCACAGGAAGTAGCCGATGAAGAAGATCCCTGCGCCGATGCCGTAGACGGTCTCGCTGAACCGGAGCTCGGCCAGCATCTGCAGCTTGGCGAAGCCGATGTTGACCCGGTCGATCCAGGACAGGATCCACAGGACCATCAGGAATGGCAGCAGCCGCCACGTGATCCGGCGGTAGGCGTCGTCCAGGCGCGCGGGCGCCGCGAGGGCCGGCATGTCGGTCGCGTGGTGCGCCTGGATCGTCATGGCTGGCCCCACAAGGTTGCCCCATCCGGAATGGGGCGTTGGAATTCCGAGCGATGCAGGACGGCTGCCAGTCTCGCGCCGGCGGGCCGCCCGCCCCGTCTCAGACGATGGCTTCGCGCGGCGCGAGCAGCGTCGCGAGGGCGTGGCCGAGACCGACATTGTCCGCGGCGACGGCGGGCGGGCGCGGGTAGGGCGCGGCCGCGGCGGCGACGACCGCCTTCACCCCCGACGTGACCGAGCACAGGACCGGGACCGGCACGTGCGGCTGCAGGCGGGCCGCGAGGCCGACCAGGGCGGCGCCGCCGAGGATCACCGCCTCGGCGCGATCCTCCTCGGCGCAGGCCCGGCAGGCGGCCGCGAGGTCGGACAGCGCCGCCTCCGGGTCCTTGGCGATCTCGCCGCCGGTGCGCGCGATCGTCCGGATGCCCGCTAGGCCGTCACCGACGCCGAGGCTCGCGACGCACTCGCGGAGCATGGGCTTCCACAGGGCCCCGCCGGTCACGATGGCGTAGCGCCCGGCGACCCGCTGGGCCTCGCGGCACGACGCTTCGAGCATCCCCACCACCGGGACCGGTGAGACCTCGCGCAGGGCCAGCAGCCCGGGATCGCCGAAGCAGGCGAGGAAGACCGCGTCGCAGTCCCGGCCGTGCTCCGCGAAGGCGTCGAGGGCGGCGTGGCCGGCGATGGCCAGGGCCGCCCGGCTGGCGATGTAGGCGGCGCCGAACCGCGCCGTGGCCGGGACGAAGGTCGCGGTCGCGCCCGCCATCGTCCCGACCTGCCCGGCCAGGAGGTCGGTCACAGACGTGCTGGTGTTCGGATTGAGCAGCAGGATCCGCATGGCGCCCTCGGGTCGCGGGAGCCGGCCGGATGGCCGGGCAGAGGCCCGCACGCAGCCGGCCGGGGATGGGGAGGTCGGGGTGCCCGGCGGCGCGGGTCAGGCCGCGCCGCCGGGCCGTTCGTGTCTCCGATCCGGACCGGGGCGGGTCCAGGTCGGGACCGGGGCGGGTCCAGGTCCGGACGGCCTCAGGCAGGACGGCCTCAGGCAGGACGGGCCGCGCCCGCGGGGCGGCGCATGAGGGCGGTGTAGATCGCGAAGCCCAGGGCGCACCCGATGAACCACGTGAAGTTCGCCACGCCCTCCAGGCCCGGCAGGATCACGCAGAGCACGGGGATGAGGGCCGAGGGGATCATGGCGGTCACCGCGGCGCGGTTGTATCCGCCACTGTACCAGTACGTCCCGGCGGGGCTCATCGTGTAGAGGTCGTCGAGGACCACCTTCTGCTTCTTCACGAAGTAGAAGTCGGCGATCAGGATCCCGAACAGCGGGCCGATGAACGCGCCGAGGACGTCGAGCGTGTAGTGGATCACAGCGGGATTGTTGTAGAGGTTCCAGGGCGTGATGAAGATCGAGCCGACGGCCGCGATCATCCCGCCCATGCGCCACGAGATCCGCCGCGGCGACACGTTCGAGAAGTCGAACGCGGGCGAGACGAAGTTCGCGACGATGTTGATCCCGATGGTCGCGGTCATGAAGGTGAAGGCGCCGAGCACGACCGCGAAGGTGCTGTCGATGCGGCTCACCGTCTCCACCGGGTCGGTGATCAGGTGGCCGAAGACCGGAACCGTCGCCGAGGCGGTGACGACCGTCAGGAGCGAGAACCCGAGGAAGTTCACCGGGAGACCCCAGAAGTTACCCTTCCTCACCGCCTCGAAGCTCGCGCCGTAGCGCGAGAAGTCGCCGAAGTTCAGCATCGGCCCGGAGAAGTAGGAGACCACGAGGGCGACGGCGTTGATCATCACCGGCAGGGCGTCCCAGCCGGTATACTTCACGGTGCCCAGGGTCAGCCCGATCTCGCCGATCCCGGCCTTGGCGACGAGGTACGCGGCGAGCGCGATCATCACCACGTAGACCGCCGGCCCCGCCCAGTCGATGAACACGCGGATCGCCTCCATGCCGCGCCAGAAGACCAGCGCCTGCAGGACCCAGAGCGTCATGAAGGCGGCCCAGCCCAGACCCGACAGGCCGGCGAAGCCGTACTGCTTGACGTCGGCGTAGACGGCGAGTTCGGGGTAGAAGCGGAGCGCCACCACCGTCAGCGCCGCCGAGGCGAGGTAGGTCTGGATGCCGTACCACGCGACCGCGATCAGCCCGCGGATGATCGCCGGGATGTTGGCGCCCTTGACCCCGAAGGAGGCGCGGCAGATCACCGGATAGGGCGTGCCGGTCTGCTGGCTCGGCTTGGCGACGAGGTTGCAGAAGATCTGGACGATCACGATGCCGACGAGCAGGGCGATCAGCACCTGCCAGCTCACGAGGCCCAGCGAGAACAGGGAGCCGGCGGTCACGTATCCGCCGACGCTGTGGACGTCAGACATCCAGAAGGCGAAGATGTTGTAGGTGCCCCAGGTCTGCTTGCGCAGCGGGGCCAGATCCTTGTTCACGAGATCCGGATCGTAGCTCGGCTTGATGACGACGGCTTCCCGTTCGTCCGACACGGCCGTGCTGATGTCGGCGGCCTCGACCTGTGCGTACATGGCGTTTCTCCCTGACTGGCGCAGCCCTGTTGCCGGGCTTTTTCCGTGACGCTGACGACCCGCTGGGACCGCCATGCAAAACCTGGAACTCTCCGTCTCCTGACTTCTGAAAACACGACCTGAATACAGATCACGACCGAGTTCGGACCTCCAAGTCCCGGTCGCGACGTCGACTTGTCTATCCCGCGACGACCGCCGCGAGGCGGGTCCGGAGGCCGCCCGCGTCGGCCGGGGCGCCCGCGGCCTCCGCGAGGAGCCGGGCCAGGCCGGACGGGTCGTCCGCCTCCGCGGGGAGTCCGGCCGCGTGGACCCGCTCCGCCATCGCCACGCCCGCCGCGGGCGACGCGTCGGCCAGCCCGGCGCAGACCGGGCCGAAGACCGCGCCGAACAGGGCGCGGCCCATGCAGGTCGGCCGGTAGCCGCCGCGCGGCGGGTGGGCCGCGATCCAGTGACGGGCGATGTCCAGCCGCGTGGTCACCCAGGCGTCGGGGTGATCGCCCACGTAGTCGAGGAACCGCTCCAGCGCGGCCATCCGCCCCGGACGCCCGACCAGGCGGCAGTGCAGCCCCACCGACATGATGCCGCCCCGTCCCGCCTCGCCCTCGCGGTACAGGACGTCGAACGTGTCCTTGAGGTAGCCGAAGAACTGGTCGCCGTTGTTGAAGCCCTGGGCGGTGGCGAACCGCATGTCGTTGGCGTCGAGGGTGTAGGGGACGACGAGCTGCTGACGCCCCCCGATCCGCAGCCAGTAGGGCAGGTCGTCGGCGTAGGAATCGGCGAGGTACAGGAATCCGCCCTCGGCGGCGCCGATGGCGAGCGTGTTCGCGGAGGTGCGCCCCTGGTACAGACCGAGGGGCCTGCTGCCCGTCAGTGATGCCTGCAGCGCGACGGCGGCGTCGATATCGGCGCGCTCGGCCTCCGGGCTGTGGTCGCGGTAGTCGATCCAGCGCAGGCCGTGGCTGGCGATCTCCCAGCCGGACTCGACCATCGCGGCGACGGCCTCGGGGTTGCGCTGCATCGCCGAGGCGACGCCGAAGACCGTGACCGGGAGGTTGCGGCGCGTGAACGCGCGCCAGAGGCGCCAGAAGCCGGCGCGGGCGCCGTACTCGTAGATCGACTCCATGTTGGCGTGGCGCTTCCCCGGCCAGGGCAGGGCCCCGACGATCTCGGAGAGGAAGGCCTCGGACGCCGCGTCACCGTGGAGGATGCAGTTCTCGCCGCCCTCCTCGTAGTTGATGACGCACTGGACGGCGACGCGCTTGCCCCCGGGCCAGGCCGGGTCCGGTCGATGCCGGCCGTATCCGACCATGTCGCGGGGATAGTCCTGGTCGAGGTCGAACATGGCGTGATCCCTCGTTCCGACGCGAGATAGACGCACGGCCGACCGTTGGTCCAATATCTTGTTCGGCTTGATTGATAGGTTGCGCGTTTAGATGGTGCGATCATTGATCTGAGTGTCGGAGCGCCGTCGGGCGGATCGCCACCGGCCTGTCGTCGATCCGGCGGAGCCTGCCCGTGCCGGGTCGACGACCTCACGCGCCGCCGCGTCGGCGGCCCGACGGTCGGGCGTCCCGAGCGGGCACCGCGGACCCTAACGGGCGCGGCTGGCGGGGATCCGGCCGGCGGCGAGCATGCCCATCAGGGCGTCGAACGCCAGCGGCTTCTCGACCAGGGGTATGCCGGCGGCGCGGGCGCGGCTCCGGATGCCCGGATCGGGGTGGCCGGTGATCAGGATCACGGGCACGCCGGCAGCGAGGTCGCGCAGCCGGCCCCACACCGCGAGCCCGTCCATCCCCGGCATGACGTGGTCCAGCAGGACGAAGGTCGGGTGCGGGCCGGGGAAGGCGGCCAGCAGCGCGCGTCCGTCGGCGAAGGTCTCCACCCGGTGGCCCTCGCTCTCCAAGAGGAAGCGGGTCGAGTGCAGGATGGCCGGGTCATCGTCCACGACGTAGATGAGGCTCGACGCGGCGGACAGCGTGGCGTTCGCCGGGAGCGTGGCGTCCAGTGAGGTCATGGTGCCGAGCTTAGGGGCGGTCCGCGGCGGCCGACCTTGACCTGCCTCAAGACCGGGGCCGCGCCCGTGCTGGCCCCCAATCCCGAGACCGGCGACGTTCCTGCCCCGGTCGATCCCGGCTCCCGCGCCGCCTGCTGTGCGGCGATCGGCCACGTCGAGCGGTGACGCTCCGGTCCGCACCGGAGGCCCTTTCCGATTGATTCAGCTCCGGTTCCTCATCTTGAAGTTGAATAACCGTCTTTGCACGCACGATATCGCGAGCCGGAGACCGAATGACAGACCCTGTAACGGGAAACTCTTCAGAATAAATCTTAATCAGTTTGCGTATATTTTACGCAACCTGATCATGACTGCTCAGCCTGGCTGACGCGTTCGCAGCCCTGGGTTCCGTCGCCTGGACATCCGCCTCATGAAAATGACCATCAAACTGCGACTCGTCTCGCTGCTCGGCGGACTCGGCTTGGTGCTGCTCGCCACGGCGGCGCTCGGAAATCTCTCGCTCCACTGGAGCCATCAGAGCCTGAAGACCGTCTTCGATGATCGCGTCGTCTGTCTCCGGCAGTTCAGCATCATCCGCGACGCCTACGATGACCTGCTCGACGCCTCGCGCCAGCTGCGCGGCAAGCAGATCGCGCCGGCAGAGGCCAAGGACAAGATCGAGCGCGATCTGTCGAAGCTCCACAAGGAGTGGTCGGCCTATCTGGCGACCTACCTGACCCCGGAGGAGGAGGCCCTCGCCAAGGACCTGCAGCTGGGCGTCGATCGGAACGACGCGATCGCGGCCGAGATCCTCAAGCGCGTCGCCGCCGGCGCGGCCTCGGATTTCGAGACCACCCATACGGACCTGCTGAAGAGCATGCAGGCCACCAACGCCACGCTGAGCAAGCTGACCGCGTTGCAGGTCCGGGAAGCCGAGGCGGAGTTCCGGCGCTCGGAGACGATTGCCGGCTGGTCGCGCCTCGCGCTCCTGGCCGCGCTCGCGCTCGCCGCGCTCAGCATCGCCTACGGCGTGTACGTGATCGTCGTACAGATCACGCGCCCGCTGGGCAGCCTCGTGGGCGTCCTGCAGCGGATGGCCCGCGGCGCGGTCGACGCCGAGATCCGCGAGGCCACCCGCGGCGACGAGATCGGCGCCGTCGGCCAGGCGGTCGAGGGCATCAAGGCCATGGTCGCCCGCAAGGCCGCCGAGGAGGCCGAGGTCCGGCGCCGCGCCGACGCGGCCGCCGCCGCCGAGCGCCGCCGCACCATGATCGAGCTCGCCGACGGCTTCGAGCGCGCCGTCGGCGGCATCGTCGGCCTGGTCTCGTCCTCGGCCACCGAGCTCCAGGCCACCGCCCAGCAGATGACCGCCACCGCCCAGGAGACCGCATCCCAGTCGACCACCGTGGCCGCGGCCGCCGAGGAGGCGTCCACCAACGTCAACACCGTCGCGGCCGCCGCCGAGGAGCTCGGCTCGTCGGTCCAGGAGATCGGCCGGCAGGTGACCGGCTCGGCCCACCTCGCCCAGGCCGCGGTGGGCGAGGCCGACCAGACCGCCTACCTCGTCCAGGCGCTCAGCCAGAACGCCGCGCGGATCGGCGACATGGTCGGGATGATCTCCGGCATCGCCGGCCAGACCAACCTGCTGGCGCTCAACGCCACGATCGAGGCGGCCCGCGCCGGCGCGGCCGGGCGGGGCTTCGCGGTGGTGGCCTCCGAGGTGAAGGCGCTGGCCGAGCAGACCGCCAAGGCGACCGAGGAGATCGCGCGCCAGATCGGCGAGGTCCAGGGGGTGACCGCGCAGGCGGTGACGGCGATCGGCGGGATCACGGGCCGGATCCGGGAGATCGACAGCGTGGCGACCTCGATCGCGGCGGCCGTCGAGGAGCAGGGCGCGGCGACCCAGGAGATCGTGCGCAACGTGGCGCAGGCCTCGGCGGGGACGAACGCGGTGACGGGCAACATCGCCGGCGTGGCGCAGGCGTCGGAGGAGACGGGGGCTGCGGCCTCGCAGGTCCTGTCGGCGGCCTCGGAGCTGTCGCGGCAATCCGAGCATCTCGGCGCCGAAGTCGCCCGCTTCCTCGCCACCGTCCGCGCCGCCTGAGGGCGCCATGACCGAGATCCGCGTCCGCCCGGTCCGACGGGAGCACGCGGATCTCGCCGACGCGCGCGCGTCCCGTCGGCGACGACAATCTCGAGAATCGAGTCGGCCACCCACAGCGCGCAGCAAATCCGCGGCCGCGCCAAGCTTGCCGGATCCTGACACGCGGGCAAGGCCGTGATCGACTTGAGCCAGATCAATGACCGGCCGCACGGATACCGGATGCTCGGGCCGTGAAAGATGGCAGGTCGTCTGTCGCTCAGGGCTCGGGTGCCCGGACATCGGGCCGCCGATGCCGTCAGCCCGCGCGGGGAATCCGGTGAGAACGATCGAGAACCGAACGGCGGATATGGTCCCGAACGCGCTCAACATGCTCCTGGGCGTCGCGCTCCTCCTCGCACCTTGGTACTTGAATCTGGGCTACGAGACGGCCGCCGCGCGCAACGCCTTCGTGACCGGGGGCGCCATCACCGTGGTCGCACTCCTGGCCCTCGGCGTGACCTGCGCCTGGGAGGAATACCTCAACGTCGCCCTCGGGCTCTGGGCGGCCGTGGCGCCCTGGGTTCTCGGCTTCGCCGACGCGACGGCACCCGTGTGGGTGCACGGCCTGACCGGGCTCGCCGTGGCCGCCCTGGCCGCGTACGCGCTGTGGCGGCTCTTCGTGTCGCCCCAGGCGCGCTCCGTCTGAGGCGCGCCCGTCGCCGCCGCGGCCGCGGGCATCCGGCCGGCACACGCGACTACGGGATTGCCCTTAAGGGGCGCGCCTTAAGGCTCCGACCGGAATTTCTCCGCCTCCCGCCCGCTGCCAATCTCGTCCCGACCGACGCAGGCGAGGAGCGCAGCGATGAGCACCGAGTTCACGGCACGGACAGCACCGGAGGGGCCCGCAGCCCGTCCCGCTCCCGTCCCGGAGATCGAGGGGAGCACCCTGTTCGCGGGATGCCCCGACGTCGTTGGGACACCGTTCTCCTACGCCCGCGAGGAGGAGATCTACGGAGAGGGCGAGGAGGCCGAGTTCGTCTACAAGGTCCTCAGCGGCGCGGTGCGCACCCACAGGGTCCTGAGCGACGGGCGCCGCCAGATCACGGGCTTCCACCTGCCCGGCGACCTGTTCGGGCTCGGGCAGGGCGAGACCAATCGCCAGACCGCCGAAGCCCTCACCAGCACCAAGGTGCTGATCTTCAAGCGGCGACAGGTCGAGCGCGCCGCGACCGGGCGGGCCGAGGTCGCCTGCCGACTCTGGAGCATGGCCACGAGCGACCTGCGACACGCCCAGGACTTGGCACTCCTGCTCGGACGGCGCTCGGCCCAGGAGCGGGTCGCCGCCTTCCTGCTGGAGGTCGATGACCGCCTCGGCGCCGCCGGCACCTTCGCGCTGCCGATGACCCGCCGCGACATCGCCGACTACCTCGGCCTGACCATCGAGACCGTATCCCGCACCCTCTCGCAGCTGGAGGAGGACGGGGTGTTGCGACGCGACGGCGGCCGACAGGTGTGCCTGCATCGGACCCGGCTGCGCCGGCTCGTCGAGGATTGAGACAGGCGCCGCCGGGGACGCCACCGGGAACGCCGCTGCGGGCTACCGCGTGGTTTCGCGTTGGCTTTCGGGGTGGCGTCTGCGCGCAGGACGCTGCCTCGGAGACGGTCGCGGACGGCGCCGGCGAGCGGGTGCGGAGACGAAGGGCGTCACCGCCTCTGGAAGCGCGCGATCAAGCCCGGGGCCTCCTCGCGGATCAGCCCGAGAAAGTTGTCGATCACCGGGTTTCGGCGCTGATGATGCAGCGCGTAGACGTCCGCCGACAGGAAGGGCGGCTTGATCGGCAGGACGACGACGTCCGGATGTCTCGGCCGGCCGACGAATTCCGGGATGATGGCGAGACCGAAGCCCGCCGCGACCAGGTTGATCAGCGACGAGGCCTCGCGGACCTGCTGCGAGATGCTCGGCGTGAACCCGCGCGCGATGCAGGCTTGGTAGATATCCGCCGCGAAGCGCGAGCTCTCGAGGCCGAGCGAGATCAGCGGCTCGCTGCGGAAGACGTCGATCGCGACACTGCGACCGGCGGCGAGGGTGTGCTCGCGCGGCACGGCCACGCAGAGCCGCTCCGGCCACGCCAGGTGGGCGACGAGATCCGGATCCTCGGGGGGGCTGCGGAGGAAGCTGAGATCCGTCCGGTTCGCCTTGAGGGCCGCAATCTGGTCGGCCGGCGCCATCTCGTGGATGCGCACGTCCACCGCCCGGAAGCGCTGCTCGAAGGCCCGGATCAGGCAACCGGCCGGCCCCGCGAGGACGGAACTCGTCATGCCGATGTTGAGGATGCCGGCTGTTCCGGTGCCGATCGTCCGCGCCCGGTCGACGGCATCGGCGACCTGCGCGAGGACCGCCCGCGCGTTCCCGAGGAAATCCTCGCCCGCCGCGGTCAGGACGACGCGCCGGCTCGAGCGCTCGAACAGGTTGACGCCGATCTCCACCTCGAGATCGCGGATCTGCTGGCTCAGCGGCGGCTGCGACACGCCCAGGCTCTGGGCGGCGGCGGTGAAGCTGAGATGCTCCGCCACCGCGGCGAAGTAGCGAAGATGCCGGAGTTCCATGGGCCGACCCATAGGAATTTCGAATGGATAGAAGCACGGAAGGTCTTTTGCGTCTAGACTCGCGGGGTGGACGTCCTCGACGGCCGGGATCTCGCCGGCCCGTCAGGACCGTCGACAGCGGCGTGTCGCCGAGGCGGGACCCGGCAGGCGTCCGTCCCGCACCGCGCTCAGGTCCCGCCCGGGTGGATCCCGACGCGCTCCGCGGCGAAACGCTCGCGGAGCCAGGCCGCGGCGGGGCCGCAGGGCCGCTGCTTGTGCCAGACCAGTTCCAGGGCGATCGGCCAGTCGCCCTCATCGAACTGGAGGTCGGGCGTCACGAGGTACGGCGCCGTGAGGGACGCGGCGATGACGTGGTCGGTGACGAAGGCCCAGCCGATCCCGTGCTTCACCATCTTCAGGATGACCCAGTGGCTCTCCACCCACCACACCTCGGCGGCGACCCGCAGACGGCGCTTCTCCGCCCCGTCGCCGCGGGCGGCCACGAGGATTTGGCGGTGGCGCTTCAGCTCCTCCCACGCCACCCGCTCCTTCGCGAGCGGGTGATCACGGCCGCAGACCAGCTTGAGCGGCACCCAGCCGATGGTCCGGAACCCGAGCTCCGTCGGGAGCCCCTCCTGGCGCCACATCACGCCCAGGTCGGCGGCGCCCGACTGGACCATGCGGCTGACATCCTCCATCAGCGGGAAGAGCAGCTCGAGCTCCACGAAGGGGAAGCGCTGGGCGAAGCTGGCGAATAGGGCGCCGAGGGCGTGCTCGGGGTAGAGCTCGTCGATGGCGACCACCAGCCGGTTCTCGACGCCCTGCTCCAGGCTGCTCGCCACACCGATCAGGTGCTCCCGCCGGTCGAGCACCACGCGCGCCTCCAGCAGCAGCCGCTCGCCCGCCGGGGTCAGCACCGGGTTCCGGCCCGCGCGGCTGAACAGCGCCAGCCCCAGATCCGTCTCGAGGTTGGCCACCTGCGTGCTGACGGCCGACTGCGCCTTCCGCAGCACCCGCGCCGCGCCCGAGAACGACCCGGCCTCGGCCGCCGCTACGAAAGCCTGGAGCTGGTCGAGCGAGACCGCCATCTATCTGTTTATCCGATACTTTCTAACTTGTGGATCGCCTTATCGCAGATAGAGAGCGGCTGACCAATCCGCCTCTCGAGAGCGAGACCATGCGCACCACCCGCGACCGCATTCGCCACGCCATCCTGTTCGAGGTTATCGGGCTGCTCCTCATCGTCCCGCTCGGGACCGCGGCCTTCGGCCTGCACGCCGCCGACATGGGCGTGATCGGAATCGGCAGCGCCCTCGTCGCGACGAGCTGGAACTACGTCTACAATCTCGGCTTCGACCGGACGATGCAGCGGCTCGCCGGGCACACGCGCAAGAGCCTCGTCCTGCGGGTCGCCCACGCGGTGCTGTTCGAGGCGGGGCTGCTCCTGATCCTGCTGCCGCCGATCGCGTGGTATCTCGGCATCGGCCTCGTGGAGGCCTTCTTCATGGATCTGGCGATCGCGGCCTTCTACGTGGCCTACGCCTTCGTGTTCAATCTCGCCTACGATCGAACCTTCCCGCTCCCGAGCTGGACCGAGGCTGCCGCCGAGCCGTCCCGCTGACGCTCGCGCCGGCCGCGCGGCGAGACCGCGACGGCGGCGCGGCGGGCGTTCGAGGGTCCGCGGCGCCGCGTGAGGCGCCCGCTATCCCTCCGCGCGGACGAGATCCGTCGTCTCCGGTCCGCGCCGAACCTCCGCGCCCAAGGGACCGACGGGTGGCCGGCCCGGCGGGATCAGCGCGGCGAGCGCCTTCTGGAGAAGGTCGGGCCGGACCGGCTTGTGAATCAGAGGGACCCCGCTGTCCAAGGCCTCCCGCATGCGGACGGGCGCGGTGTCGCCGGTGATGAGGATCGCCGGGATCGGCCGTCCCCAATGCTGCCGCAGCGTCGCGATGGCTTCGGCGCCGGTCTGGCCCCTGCGCAGGCGGTAGTCGCAGATCAGCGCGTCCGGCGGCGGCCCCTGCGGCGGCAGTTCGGTGACGTCGGTCGGGTCCTCGAAGGCCCAGCACAGGCAACCCCAGCCGGAGAGGAGCGCCACCATCGCGTCGCGGACGATGGCATCGTCGTCGACGATCAGGATGCGGGCGCCGACCAGGCCACCGCTCTCCGCGATGGCGGCCGCGGGCGCGTCGTCGAGCCCGGCGTCCCGCCCGGCATCGAGCGTCCGGGGGACGAGGATGCGGAAGACGCTGCCGCTCCCCACCTTCGACGAGAGGGAGAGCGGGTGATCGAGCGAGGCGGCGATCCCGCGCGCGATCGCGAGTCCCAGCCCCAGACCCTTGTGACGATCGCGCTCGGGATTCCCGAGCTGGTAGAACTCCCGGAAGATGTCCTCGCGCTTGTCGACCGGGATGCCGATCCCGGTGTCGTAGACTTCGATCGACACGCCGGCGCGCCGGCGCCGGCAGCCGATGAGGACGCCGCCGCGCTCGGTGTACCGGATGGCGTTGAGGACGAGATTGCGCAGGACCAGCTCCAGCAGGGCCGGGTCCGAGACGATCGCCAGGTCCGTCTGGGGCGTCCGATAGATCAGGCGCTTGGCGTCGGCCAGCGGCGCCAGCTCGTTCTCGATCTTGTCGAGGAGCGGCTGGAGCTCGAAGGCGCGGGGCCGCGGCGTGATGACTCCGGCCTCCAGGCGCGAGAAGTCCAGAAGCGTGTTGAGCATGTCGGTCGACGCGACGTTCGCGGTCTGGGCGTTCTGCAGGATCCGCCGCTGCGGCGCGGCGAGATCCGTCTGGCTCAGCGCCTGGAGGAAGAGGCCCTGGGCGTGGACCGGCTGGCGCAGGTCGTGGCTGGCCGCCGCGAGGAACTGCGACTTCGCGGTGTTGGCGTGCTCGGCGTCGCGGCGGGCCCGGTGCGCCGCGGCGGTCTCCGCGCGCAGCTGCTCCACGAGGGCCGCGTTCTCGAAGCGGAGCTCGATCGATTCCCGCACGCGGCGGCTGGCGAGCACGACCTGACCGTACTGCCCGACCACGAAGAGGATCGAGCAGATTGCCAGGGCGCGGTAGGGCGCGCCGCCGAGCGACCAGAGGGTTCCCGCGGCCAGGACGGCGACGGGCACGACGAGGGCGAGGTAGAGGTGCCGCCGCGGCGCCAGGAGCGAGACGCCGTTGCTGCAGGTCGCGCCCAGCAGCGACATGGTCAGGATGCTCACCGCCGGGACCTGGAGCGGCAGCGCGATCCAGATCAGCGATCCCAGGATCGCGCCCTCGACGATCTTGCTCAGGAAGATGACCCGCTCGACCCGGCGGGCGCGGTCGGGCTCGCCGATCGCGGCGCGGACACGACGCGCGTAGGCGGCCGCCCCGAACCGCTCGACGAGGAACGCGCCGTACCAGCTCAGCAGGACGGCGTGGGGCACCAGGCTCCACAGCACGGCCAGCATGAGCGTCGAGACGAGGAAACCGACGGCGACCGACTGCGTGACGCCGTCCAGGACGAGGCGCAACTGCTCGGCCGCGATCCGCTCCTCCTGCGACGGGCTCATCGGATCAGGCCGAACTGCTGCGCCTTGAACACCGCCTCGGCGCGCCGGGTCACCCCCAGGACCGACAGCAGACCCTGCACGTGGCCGCGGACCGTGTGTTCCGACAGACCGAGATTGCGTCCGATCATCTTGTTGGACAATCCGCGCCCGACGAGGGTCAGCACCTCGGCCTGCCGCGGCGTGAGCGTCGGGCAGAGGGCGCCCCCGACCCGCGGGACCGCGGACGACCGGGCGAGCATCTCGCGCAGGACCGTCATCATCCGCTCGGGGCGGTCGGTCTTGGACAGGAACGCGCAGGCGCCCTGCGCCAGCGCCGTGCTGACGGTATCGGGCAGATCCAGGCCGGACACGACGACGATCCGGGCGGCCGGCCAGCGTTGCTGGAGCAGGCCCATCCCCTCGAGCCCGCCGATGCCCGGCAACTGGATGTCGAGGAGGACGATCGTCGGGACGACGGCCACGATGGCGAGCGCCTCGTGCAGCGATGGGCTGTCGAGAACCGGGATCTCATCGAACGCCGTCGACAGCATCGAGACGATGCCGGACCGGAACAGCGCGTGGTCATCGATGATGAGGATTGCTTCCTGCGCCATGCGGATCCTGTCTAGAGCAACCGCACAGGCGCCGTCACGGGTCATGGACCAGTCCATGTGGACTGGTCCACGAAGCCATCCCGATCGGCTAAGCCACGGGTCGAGGAATTCGATCGCGCGCGCCCGGACATGCAGCTGGAGACCACGCGGACGGGATCGGATGCTGGGCGAGGGCGTCCGCCATCCCGCGCGGCCCGCGCTTCACACCGCTGCCGTCGCGGCGACGGTCCGGTGATCGCGGGCGGTGACGTCCGTCGGACCGCGCGCGCGCGGCCCTCCCAAGTCGATTCGAGGGAATCCCATGGTTCATCGCCGTCAGAGACGAGGCATCGGCCGGACCGCGTCCGATCCGACGTTCGACGCGAAGGGTCCCCTGATCGTGCGGTGGATCGGTGCCGCGGCCCGCAAGCGCGGCCGGGCGGCCGACCGGGAAGCTCCGCCCGCTCCGACCCCGGACAACGTGACGAGGCTGTCCTGGGCCGACACCTTCGGACGGGCGATCAGCGCCGATCCTCAGCGGCCGGTGGGATCCGCGACCGTCCTCGCGATGCGTCCCCGCGCGAGCAGGCGCGCGTGCGGGCCGATCGTCCGCGCGAGACAGGCGGTGAGCGCCGCGATCCCGACCTCGCTGCCGTAGAGCGAGACGGATCGGCTGATCTCGATCGCTCTACCGTCGGATCTCGGTGCCGGTCGGGGATCCACGCCCGCCCGGCGGCGCGGTGTCCGGCGCGAGAAGGCCGGAGCCGGTCCTGAGCCAGAGCCCGTCCGGCGCCGCCTCGATCGCGGACAGGCGCAGGGCCCGGAACGACCAGCCCGGCGAGACGGCACCGTCCCGGAGGTCGAACGACGCCTGATGCCGGGGGCAGTGCAGCCGGCCCGCGACGCAGCGTCCGAGGGCGAGGTCGGCCCCCTCGTGCGGGCAGGCGCGCTCGGCGGCCACGATCCGGGCCCCGTCCCGAACGAGGAGCAGCCGGCGGCCGACCGCCGTGACGGGGAGCAGGTCCCGGTCGCCGAGAAGGTCGACCGGGCCGAGGCGGATCCGGCCCGGCAGATCCCGCTCAGCCACCGAGATAGGCGTCCCGCACGTGGGGGTCGGCGATGAGGTCCTGCCCGCGCCCCTCGAGGACGATGCGGCCGGTCTCGAGGAGGTAGGCGTAGTCGCAGAGTTCGAGAGCCGCGAAGGCGTTCTGCTCCACGAGGAGCACGGTCGTGCCGGCGTCGCGGATCGCCCCGATCACCGCGAACATCCGCTCGACGATGTTGGGGGCGAGCCCCAGGGAGGGCTCGTCGAACAGCACGAGCTTCGGGCGCCCCATCAGCGCGCGGCCGATCGCCAGCATCTGCTGCTCGCCGCCCGACAGCGTGCCGGCGGCCTGGTCGCGCCGCTCCGCGAGGCGCGGGAACTCCCCGTAGATGCGCGCCAGGTCCGCCGCGACCGCCGCCCGGTCGCGGCGCAGGTAGGCGCCCATGGCGAGGTTCTCGGCGACCGTCATCTGCGGGAAGACGCGCCGGCCCTCCGGGCAATGGGCGATGCCCGCCGCCAGGATCCGGCGGGGCTCCGCCCCCGCGATGTCCCGGCCGGCGAACCGGATCGCGCCGGAGCGCGGCGGGACGAGGCCGGAGATCGCCCGGAGCGTCGTGGACTTGCCGGCGCCGTTGGCGCCGACGAGGGCGACGAGCTGGCCCGCGCGCACGTCGATCGTGAGCCCCTTCAGCGCCGTGACGTGGCCGTAGCCGCAGACGAGGTCGCGGATCTCAAGCATGGACCGCCTCCTGCGCGGCAGCCGCGGCGGCCTGCCGGGCGGCGCTGCCCTGGCCGAGATAGGCCTCGATCACCGCCGGGTCGCTGCGGATCCGGTCCGGCGGCCCCTCGGCGATCAGGCGCCCGTAGTTGAGGACGACGATGCGGTCGGACACCTCCATCACCATCGGCATGTCGTGCTCGACGAGCAGGATGGTGACGCCGCGCTCCCGGATTTGCCGGATCAGGCGCACGAAGACCCGCGTCTCGGAAGCGTTCATCCCCGAGACCGGCTCGTCGAGAAGCAGCATGGCGGGCTCGGTGGCGAGCGCCAGCGCCACGCCGACGAGGCGCTGCTCCCCGTAGGCGAGGGCGCCGGCCTTCTCCTGCGCCCGCCCGGCGAGCCCGACCCAGTCGAGCAGCGCCGCGGCCCGGGCGCGCAGCTGCCTCTCGCCGGCCCCCGCGCGGCCGAGAAGCGCGTCCAGAACGGGCGCGCGGCCCGCCGCGGCGCCCATCTGGTGCAGGCCGATCATCACGTTGTCGAACACCGTGTCGTCCGGGAAGACGCTGGTGCGCTGGAAGGTGCGGGCGAGGCCGAGCCGCGTGATCGCGTGCGGCGGCAGGCCCTTCAGGGACGTGCCGCGGAAGCGGACCGCGCCCTGGCTGGGCTTGAGGAAGCCCGTCATCACGTTGAAGGCCGTCGTCTTGCCGGCCCCGTTCGGGCCGATCAGGCTGACGATCTCGCCCGCGTGGACGTCGAAATGCAGGTCGGCGATGGCGACGAGGCCCCCGAAGCGGACGCCGACATGCTCGACGGAGAGGATCGCGCTCATCGCTGCACCGCCGGATTGGCCTCGAGGACGGGCGCGGCCGGGGCCGGGCGGCGGCCCAGCAGCGCCGCCAGTCCCGGCACGATGCCCCGCGGCATCACGAACAGGATCACGATCAGCACGAGGCCGTAGACGATCCACTGCGCCTCCGGCGCCATGACCGGGCGGAGCGCCACCGGCAGCAGGCCGAAGATCAGGCCGCCGACGACCGGGCCCAGCAGGGTGCCCTTGCCGCCCGCCACCACCATGATGACCATGGTGACCGTGGTGGCGAACAGGAACACGTCGGGATCGATGATCCGCAGGTAATGGGCGTAGAGGCTGCCGGCCGCGCCGGCCATGGCGGCCGAGATCACCGCCGCCACCGTCAGCGTGCGCGTGGCGTTGATGCCGACCGAGAGCGCCAGCGGCTCGTTCTCCTTGAGGCCCCGCATCGCCCGGCCGAAGCGTCCGCCGACCAGGCGGGCGATCACGGCGTAGCAGAGCGTCCCCACGGCCAGCACGAGGTAGTAGTTCTGGAGCTTGGTCTTGAGGGTCCACATCCCGAGGCCCGGCAGGCCGAGGGTGATGGCGGGGATGTTGGTGAGCGCCAGCGGCCCCTGCGTCAGCTCCACCCAGTTGAGCGCCACGAGCCGCACGACCTCGGCGAACGAGATCGTCACGATCACGAAGTAGGCGCCGCGCACCCGGAAGGAGAGCCGCCCGATCAGGTAGCCGCAAGCGCCCGCCGCCGCCGTCGCCAGCAGGAGGCCGACCACCGCCGGCCAGGGCTCGTGGACCGCCCGGATGCCGAAGCCGAGATCCACGTCGAAGCCGAGGCTGGTCAGCGCGCTGACGTAGGCGCCGATCCCGAAGAACGCGATGTGGCCGAGGCTGAGCTGCCCGGTGAAGCCGAGGAGCAGGTTCAGGCTCATGGCGCCGATCGTCAGGATGCCGGTCACGATCAGCGCGTTGAGGAGGTAGGGGTTGGCGCCGAGCCCCAGGGGCAGGGCGACGAGGCCGGCGAGCAGGGCGAGGGGGAGGAGCCGGTTCATCCGACGCGCTCCGCCTTCGCGAACAGCCCGGTGGGCCTGCAGAGCAGGACCGCGATGATGATCAGGAAGCCCATCGCGTCCCGGTAGCCGGAGGAGACGTAGCCGGCGCCCAGTTCCTCGGCGAGCGCCAGGATGAAGCCGCCGATCGCCGCGCCGGTGACGTTGCCGAGCCCGCCCAGGATGACGATGGCGAAGGCCTTGAGCTCGGCGAGGCCGCCCATCTGCGGGAACACCACGTAGACCGGACCGAGGAGCGCGCCGGCCGCCGCCGCCAGCGACGAGCCGAGGGCGAAGGTCGCGGTGTAGATCCGGCGGACGTCGACGCCCATCAGCGCCGCCGTGTCGGAATCCTGGAACGCGGCGCGCATGGCGAGCCCGAGCTTGGTCCGGTTGATCAGCGCGTAGGTGAGGGCGATCAAGGTCAGCGCCGCCCCGAGCACGAACAGCCGCAGCCACGACACCGAGACCGGGCCGACCTGGAGCGGCGCCTCGGGAAAGGGCGCGGGGATCGCCTTGGCGACGCCGCCGAAGGTCCAGAGCGTGCCCGATTGCAGGACGATGCCGGCGCCGATCATCACCAGCATGGTGGTGTCGATGTCCGAGCCTCGGAACGGGCGCAGCAGCAGCAACTCGATCGCGGCCCCGAGCAGGAGCCCGCCGAGGATCGCCACAGGAAGCGCCAGGAAGAAGTTCAGTCCCAGCGCGGCGACCGCGAGGTACATGACGTAGGCGCCGACCGTGTAGAGCGCGCCGTGGGTGAAGTTCACGACGTTCATGATCCCGAAGATCAGCGTCAGGCCGATCCCCAACAGCGCGTAGGTGCCGCCGAGGATGAGCGCGTTGACGAGGTGCTGGATCAGTTCATTCACGGGCGGCCTCCGAGGGTGCGCCCCGGCCCGGAGGCCGGCGGACGGGCGAGGGGGCCGGCATCAGAGCGCCGGCCCGGGGGCGCTCACAGCGCCGGCACGATCACCGTCCCGTCCTTGATCTCGACGAGGTAGACGTCGGGCTTGCTCTGGCCGCTCTCCTTCCCGGCGGGGCCGGCCTTGGCGAAGCGGATCGGCCCGTTGAGCCCGACGAAGTCGACCGACCAGAAGGCCTTGGTGATCGCGGCCGGATCGGCCGAACCCGCCTTCTCGATGGCGTGGGCGATCGCGCGGATGCCGTCGTACCCGCGAAAACTCTCGGTGACGCCGGCGAAGTCGAAGCCGCGCGTCTTCCACGCGGCGATGAACGCCTCGGTGGCCTTCGGGTCCGGCGTCCTGTCGGGCGACCAGGGCAGGAAGGTCGTGAGGTGCATCGTGCCGTCGGCGGCCGCGCCGGCCTGGGCGATGATCTGGTCGGGGTTCTGGGAGCCGCCGGTGGTGATGACCCGCTTCTTCAGGCCGAGCGCCGCCATCTGCTTGAACAGCAGCACGAGCTGATCGACCGAGCTCGTGATCATGATCGTGTCGGAGTCCGACGCCTTCAGCTTGGCGAGCTGGGCGCTCATGTCCTGTGCGCCCTGGTCCATCGTCTCGACGAGGCCGACCGTCACGCCCTTGTCCTTGAGCATCTTGCCGAAATCGGTCGCGGCGCCGCGGCCGAAATCGTTGTTGAGGACGAGGAAGTCGACCTTCTTCAGCCCGAGGCGGCCGACCATGGGCGCGAAGGTCTCGGCCTCGAGCGACGAGGGCGGCGAGATCCGGAACACGTAGGGGTTGCCGGAGGTCGTGATTTTGCCGGACGAGGAGGTTTCGACCAGCATCGGCGTCTCGTAATCCGCGAGCTTGGGCATCACAGCCAGCGTCAGGCTGGAGCCCCAGGCGCCCATCATCACCGGGGTCTTGTCGCTGGTGATCAGCTTCTCGGCGACCGCGGCGGCCTCGGTCGGGTTGCTCTTGTTGTCCTCGATCACGAGTTCGAGCTTCTTCCCGAGGACGCCGCCCTTGGCGTTGATCTCGTCGGCGGCGATCTTGGCGCCGTTGACCACGTAGGTGCCCGAGGCCGCGAACGGCCCGGTCAGCGGCTCGTTGACGCCGATGCGGATCGCCTCCGCCCGTGCGCCGGTGGCCGTCAGCGCCAGCAGGATCGCGGTCGTGAGGGTGAACCTGCCTAGCATTCGCGTGTCTCCGGTGCGTTGGGGCGGGATGGGATCAGGCGCGGCCGAACCACGCGGCGAGGCGCGCGCGGGCGAGGCCGAGGAGCAGGCGGAGCGGGTTGAGGCCGGCGGGCGCCGGCGCCGCGACGCCCGAGAGCCGGGCATCGAGGTTGCGGGTGAACTCCGCGGCGATGCGGCCGGCGAGGTCGCGCACGAGGCCGGGCCGGCCGAACTGCGCGAGCGGCCCGGTCAGGGTGTAGCCGACGTCGAGGTCGACCCGGGCGGTGCCGGGCGTCGGCCCGGCCTCGACCCGGTAGCGGATCCGGCCCTCGGTCGCCGAGCGGCCGCCCGCGTCGCTGCCGGCCCCGTGGACCGCCCCGGACCGCGCGGCCTCGTCGCGTTCGAGGCGGGCGCGGCCGCGGAACGTCGCGGCGATCGGCCCGATCCGCGCCTGCAGGCCGCCCTCGACCGTGTCGGGGGTGGGCCGCGCCGTCAGCACCGCGCCCGGCAGGCAGGCGGCGACCGCCGCGATGTCGCCCAGCAGGGCGAAGACGGCCTCCGGCGGGTGGGGGAGGTCGAGCACCTGCGTGAAGCCGTGGGCCGGGGTGAACGCGTCGGACAGGTCCGCGACGGCCGCGGGCGCCGCCGGGGCGATCCGATCCGCCGGCGGTTCCAGGGGCGCGAAAGCCGCGTCGCCGATCCGGGCGCCGACCGGGCCGAGCGGCCGCGCCGCACCGGTCTCCGGGGGGATGCCGCGCCCGCGCCTTTCCGCGATCACCGCCATCACGGCCCGGACGATGCCGGCATAGCCGGTGCAGCGGCACAGGTTGCCCGACAGGCCGACGCAGATCCGCCGCTCGTCGGCCTCGGGCAGCCGCAGGACCAAATCGCGGGCGGCCACCAGCATCCCGGGCGTGCAGTAGCCGCACTGGAGCGCGTGCTCGCGGTTGAAGGCGGCCCGCAACTCGCCCGCGATCGCGTCCGCGTCGAGGCCCTCGATCGTCGTGACCGCGGCGCCCGCGCAGGCCCCCGCGTAGGTGAGGCAGGCGCGGGCCGGCTCGCCGTCGAGCAGGACCGTGCAGGCGCCGCAGACGCCGTGCTCGCAGCCCAGATGCGTGCCGGTGAGGTCGAGCCCGTCGCGCAGCACGTCGCCGAGGTGGCTGCGCGGCTCGGCCGCGACCCGCACGGCCCGGCCGTTCACCGTCAGCGCCAGGGCCATGCGCGACGTCCCGGGTTCGGCCAGCGCGGCGCTCATGCGGCCTCCGGAAGGGTGTTGGCGCGGGGATCGGGCGCGGCCGCCGCGGCCACCGCGCGGCTCAGGACGGTGACGTGGATGTGCCGCTCGACCGCGTCGGCCATGCCAGCCTCCCGCAGGGCCTGGTCGGCGGCCCGGGGGTCGAAGCGCGCGGCGAAGTCGGCGCCGATGCGGCCGCCGAAGAGCGGGCGGGCATCGGCCAGGAGCACGGGCGGCCCCTCGACCGCGCCGATCACGGCCCGGCCCCGGCCCGCGCCGGGCTCGAGTCGCACAGCCCCGATGGCGTGGGCGAACTCGCCGATCTTCGCGCAGTGCTTGACGTAGCCCCAGGCCGCGCCCGCCGGCAGCGCCGGGACGCGCACCGCGACCAGGATCTCGTCCGCGCCGAGCGCCACTTCGAGGGCGCCGGTCACGAAACGCTCCACCGGCAGGGTGCGGCGGCCGCTCCGCCCCGCGATCTCGACCTCGGCGCCGAGGGCCGTCAGGGCGGTGACCCAGTCGGCGGCCGGGTCGGCGTGGACGAGGCTGCCGCCGATCGTGCCGCGGTTGCGGACCGGCCGGTAGGCGATCGCGGCGGCGACCCGCCGCAGCGCGCCGCCGGTGAGGTCCGGGACGCGCCCGTCCTCGATATCGGCGTGGGTCACGCAGGCCCCGAGGACGAGCGTGTCGCCCTCGACCCGCGCGTCCCGGAGTTCGGGGATGCCGGTGATGTCGAGGATCAGGGTGGGCTCGACGAGGCGCAGGTTCAGCATCGGCCCGAGGGACTGGCCGCCCGCGATCAGCTTCACGCCCGCGGGGGCTTCGGCGAGGCGTGCCAGCAGCGCGGGCAGGCTGTCGGGGCGCTCCCAGGCGAAGGCGGCGGGCTTCATGCGGCCTCCCGCGCGGTCTCGGCGGGATCACGGGCGGCGAGCACCGCCTCCACGATCCGCCGGGGGGTGAGGGGCGAGTGCAGCAGCTCGACGCCCAGCGGCGCGAGGGCGTCGTTCACGGCGTTGGCGAGCGCCGCCGGCGGCGCGATGGCGCCGCCCTCGCCGATGCCCTTCTGACCGAAGCGCGTGTAGGGCGAGGGCGTCTCCATGTGGTCGATGCGCGCCATCGGCACGTCGGCGGCGCCGGGCAGGAGGTAGTCGGCCAACGTCGAGGCCAGGGGCTGGCCGCGGGCGTCGAAGCGCATCTCCTCGAACAGGGCCGTGCCGATCCCCTGCGCGAGGCCGCCGTAGATCTGGCCGTCGACCACGAGGGGGTTCACCAGCGTGCCGCCGTCCTCGACGATGACGTAGTCGAGGATCTCGACCGCCCCGAGCTCGGGGTCGACCGCCACCACGGCCGCGTGCGCCGCGTACGAGAAGGTGCCGGAATCGCGCACCGGCTTGTAGCCGGCGGTGACCTCGAGCCCGCCGGGATCGGTGTCGGGCGCGAGGTCCTGCGGGCGGCGGTACCAGGTGCGGGCGATCGCCTCGAGCGGGACATCGCCGGAGGGGCCGACGACGTGGCCACCTTCGAACCGGCATTCCTCGGGCCGCGCCTGAAGCAGGTGGGCGCCGATCCGCACGGCCCGGGTGCGCAACTCCTCGCAGGCCGCCGCGACCGCGCCGCCCGCCATCACCATCACGCGGGAGCCCCAGGAGCCGGTGGAGTAGGGGGTCATGGCGGTGTCGCCGTGGACGAGGCGGGTGCGCGCCACCGGCACGCCCAGGATCTCGTGGGCGACCTGGGCCAGCGTCGTCTCCAGGCCCTGGCCGTGGGAATGGGCGCCGATCCGCAATTCCAGGCCGCCGTCCGGGGTGAGGCGGGCGCTCGCCTGCTCGTGGCCGGGGACCATCGGGATGCCCCAGCCGGAATAGACCGAGGTGCCGTGCGCGGCCTGCTCGCAGTAGATCGCGAGGCCGAGGCCGATCCGGCGCCCGTCCGCCTCGCCCTCACGCTGGCGGGCGCGGACCGCCGCCACGTCGACGGCCTTCAGCGCGCGGGCGAGCGCCTCCGGGTAGTCGCCGCTGTCGAAGTGCTTCTTCGTGATGTTCTCGAACGGCATCTGCCCGGGCCGCACGAGGTTCTTCTCGCGCACCGCCTCGGGCGGGATCCCGGCCGCGCGGGCGACGGCGTCGAGCACCAGTTCCAGGGCGAAGCAGACGCCGGTGCGCGCGACGCCCCGGTAGGGCAGGATCGGGCACTTGTTGGTCGCCACCGACCATGTCCGGCAGCGATAGGCCGGGAAATCGTAGGGCCCCGGCAGGATGCTGGCGACCTGCGCGGCCTCCAGGCAGGCCGAGAACGGGTAGGCCGAGTAGGCGCCGGAATCGACGGTGGCCTCGCAGTCGATGCCGCGCAGGGTCCCGTCCAGCTCCGCGTAGGCGGTGATGCGGTAATGGTGCTCGCGGCAATTGGCGTTGGCGGTCAGGTGCTCGCGGCGGTCCTCCAGCCAGCGGACAGGGTGGCCGCAGCGGAGCGCGAGCCAGGCGAGCGCCACGTCCTCGGCGAGCAGGATCGCCTTGTAGCCGAAGCCGCCGCCGACATCCGGCGAGACGATGCGGATGCGGCCCTGCTCGATCCCGAGGCATTCGGAGAGGCCGTTGCGCACGATGTGCGGCATCTGGCTCGCGGTGTGGACGACGAGCTGGTCGAGGCGGTGATCGAGGCTCACCACGGTGCCGCGGCCCTCGATCGGCGCCATGCACTGGCGGCCCGTCGAGATGGTGCGGCTCACCTTGATCGGCGCGTCGAGGGCGCTCTCGATGCCGACATCGACCAGGGTCTCCAGGAAGACGTTGTCGCCCCAGTGCTCGTGGACGAGGGCGGAGCCCGGCGCGCGGGCAGCCAGCATGTCGTGGATTGCGGGCAGCTCCTCCAGGTCGAGCACGACGGCGGCGGCGATGTCCTCGGCCTCCGCGCGGGTCGGGGCGACGCACATCGCCACCAATTCGCCGACCTGCCGGACCTTGCCGGTGGCGAGCACCGGCTGCTCGGAAACCTTGAAGCCGGGCAGCCCCGAGACCGCTCGGATCGGCAGCACGCCGTCGAGGTCGGCGGCGGTGAAGACGCGGTCGCGATGGGCCTTCGGCACGTGGATGGCGCGGATCCGGGCATGGGCGAGCGGGCTGCGCACGAAGGCGACGTCCTGCATCCCCGGCAGCCGGAGGTCGCCGACATACTGGCCGCGCCCGCGCATCAGGCGGTCGTCCTCCTTGCGGGGCAGGGGAGCCCCGACGCCCTCGCGGCTCATCGGGCGCCTCCGAGAACGTCCTGCGCGGCGCGGACTAGGAGGCCGTCGGGCCGGCGGAATCCGTCGAGGATCGAGAAGTGGTCGGCGCCCGGGACCGGCAGCAGGGCGCCCGGCGCGTGGGCGGCGCCGCGCAGGGCGTGGAGGTTGCGCGCGTCGCGGACGAGGGCGGGCAACTCCCGGCTGCCGTAGGCGACCGTCATGGGCTTGGGCACGACGGGCAGGCGCAGGGGCGACAGCGTCCCGATCTCGTCCCCGCTCAGTCCGAGCTTCTCGTTCAGGTAGGTCTCGCGGATCGGCGCGAGGTCGTAGACGCCGGAGATCGCCAGGACCGCGGTCACGGCGGGATGCCCGAGATGGAGCGCGGCGAGCTGCGCCCCCGCGGACCAGCCGGCGAGGACGATCGGTCCGCCGATCCCGCGCGCCGCCCCCTGCTCGGCGAGCCAGTCGAGGGCGGCCCCGATCTCGGCGACGATCCCGGTGAGGCTCGTCTCGGGCGCCAGGGTGTAGCCCGGCATCGCCACCGACCAGCCGGCGGCGTTCAGCCCTTCCGCGAAGCAGGCGAAATCGGCCCGGGCGTTGCGCTGCCAGTAGCCGCCGTGGATGAAGACGAGGCAGGGCGCCCCCGTCTCCGACGCCGGGTAGAGGTCGAAGCCGGTGCGTGCGCCGGCGGCGTAGGGGATGTCGAGCCCGGCCGGGTGCGCCGCGCGGTAGGCCGCGGAGGCCGCGTTGCGGGCCGCGACCTGCGCGGCGCTGTCGGGCACGCCCGCGTTGTTGTCGTAGCAGGCGCCCCGGGCCGCGAAGTCCAGGCTGTCCCAGCGGCGGCGCGGGTCCGGCGGTGTCGGGTCGTCGAGGACGAAGGCGGTCACCGGCGCCACCTCAGGCCGCGATCGCCTGGGGCAGGATCGGCGAGTCGGCCTCGAAGCGCTTCCCCGCGCGCAGGCAGAAGGCCGGTCGCAGCAGGCGGTCGGCGATCACCCGCGTGTCCTCGTTGTCGCGCAGCAGGAAGCGGCCGCGATCGTCGTGCAGCACCGAGACGTCGGCCGCGTAGCCGACCTTGAGCGCGCCGATCCGGTCGCCCATGCGCAGCATCTCGGCCGGGTGCGACGTCACCATCGGCACCACCTCCTCCAGCGGGATGCCGAGCGCCATCATCGAGCTCATCGCCTGGGTCAGGCTGAACCGGGCCTGGCCGAGGAAGGGATGGTTCTCGTCGTCGTGGTGCTCGTCCGGGGTGCCGGCGGGCTTCGTCACCTCGGGGATCTCGGTGTTGTAGCCGTGCATGTCGGCGCCGAGCGTGTAGGGGATCACGCCGGCCGGCAGGGACGCGCGGGCCACGCGGTAGGAGAAGTGGCTGCCGTGGCCGACATCGACCTTGAGCCCGGCCTCCATGGCCCGGCGGATGATGTGGTGGACCTCGCCCTGCTCGTTGATGAAGCCGCCCGGGTGGCGGGTGAAGGGATGGGCCAGCACGTCGCCGGGCCGCAGCAGCGGGATCACCCGCTCGACGATGGTGTCGGCGTCCTCGCCGTTGGCGCCGGATTCCGGCAGGCCCCAGAGCTGACCGAAATGCACGTAGAGCGGCAGGTCGGCGCGGCGGCTGATCTCGGCCGCCATCTCCATCACCTTGATGCCCCAGCGGGCGAAGCCGCCGATCTCGGCATGGCCCTTGATTCCGCGCACGAGGTCGCGGTTCTCGGTGGCCGACTTCACCGTCGCGTCGATGTCGACGCCGTCCGGGCTGTAGAGGTTCGGGTAGAAATGCCCCTCCAGGCCGCCGACGAGGTAGGCCGACAGGAAGGCGAGCACCTGCGTCTCGGAGCGCTCGGCGATGAAGTGGCGGAAGCCCGGCAGGGTCATGCAGGACGGCCCGCCCTGGTCCACCACCGTGGTCACGCCCGATCGCACGCCGACCATGTCGGGGTTCAGGCCGAACCGGCCGGTGACGTACTGGTAGACGTGGGCGTGGGTGTCGATCATGCCGGGCAGGACGAGCTTGCCCGAGACGTCGACCACCTCGGCGGCGGCCGAGGGCAAAATCGTCTCCGCCACGGCGGCGATGCGCCCGTCCCGCACCGCCACGTCGCGGATGCCGTCGATGCCGGAGGCCGGGCAGATGACCCGCCCACCCCGCAGAACCAGATCATAGCGGCGATTGTCCATGTCGACCTCGTGGTCCCGGCCGGCGCGCGCCGGCCTCGCCCTTGCCAAAAGCGAAGCATGCTTCGTATTCCGGCGTTGCACACCGCGTGCCAAGGCTGGAACCGTTCTGCGGAGGCGGACGATGGATGAGGTCCCGGATGCCGGCTGCGCGGCGGGATTGGCGGAAGCGGGGACCGCGTCAGGGGCGGCGGACGCCCGGCACTGGCCCCTGGCCGAGCGCCCGGGCTTCCTCGCCCGCCGCATGCACCAGATCCACGTCAGCCTCTTCGCCGAACGCTGTGCCGCGTTTCGCGTCACCCCGCTCCAGTACAGCCTGCTCTCGTTGCTGCGCGATCTGGGGGAGGCCGATCAGACGACGCTCGCGAGCGCGGTCGCCCTCGACCGGACGACGACGACCGGCGCCCTGAAGCGCCTCGCGGCCCGCGGTCTGGTGAGCCGCACGACCTCGCCCCTCGACCGCCGCGCGCAGGTCTGCCGGCTGACGGACGAGGGCGCCGCGCTCCACGGCGCGATGGAGCCGGCGGCGCGGGCGGCGCACGGCCTCACCGTCGAGGCCCTCACCCCGGCGGAGCAGGACACGCTGACCCGGCTCCTGCGCCGCGTCATCGCGGGGCACGAGCACCGGCGCGGCCAGCCCGACATCCTGTAGGGCGTCGCCGACGCGGCCGGCAGCACGCCTCACTGCTCAAAGAAAACACAGATCGTCCTGCGTCCGAGCGCCGCGAAAAGCTCTTTCTTCCAACATCTTCGCGAAAATTGGACGCGCATTCCATTTACAGAACGCGGAGACGTTGCGCATAAATACGGCATGGAATGCCCACAGCGCGCGCTGAGCTGATCACGCGTCGCATCTGAGCTTCCCACCGCGCGACGAATGCCGGCACCCGACCATCGTTCCGCCCGCCGACGCGCGCCGCGCGCGGGCGGGCCGGCGCGGGGTTGGCACATGTCCTGCGTGCGGTGGGCAGCTCACAGCATGCTGTGGGAGCCTCAATGCTCGAACAGCGAGGTGCGATGACGACCCGCGATGACAGGTCCCGGCCCGCTCGCCCGACCGCGACGGTGCTCGCCGTCCCCGACGCCACGCGCAAGGGCAACCAGGCCTACGACCTGATGAGGCGCGAGATCGTCGCCTGCCGCCTCCTGCCCGGCACGCGCTTCACCGAGGCCGAGGTGATGGAGCGGTTCGAGATCGGCAAGGCGAGCTGCCGGATCGCGCTCCAGCGCCTGGCCCAGGAAGGCTTCGTCAGCTCGATGCCGCGGCACGGCTACCGGGTCAGCCCGGTGACCGTGAAGGATGTCGACGAGGTCTTCGCCCTCCGGATGGAGCTCGAGCCCCTCGCGGCGCGGGGCGCCGCCGGCCGCGTGAACCGGGCGCATCTGGAGCGCCTGGAGCAGGCCTGCCGCCGCAAGATCACGGTGGAGATGGGCAACCAGATCGACTTCTTCCTGGAGGCCAACCGGGGCTTCCACCTCGCGATCGCCGCGGCTTCGGGGAACGGGCGCCTGTACCGGACGCTGTCGGGCCTCCTCGACGAGATGACCCGCCTCGTCGCCCTCGGCTTCGGCGTGCAGGGGGTGCGGCCGAACATCGAGAACGACCACACCGCGATGATCGAGCACCTCGTGGCGGGTGACGCCGACAGCGCCGCCCTGGTGGCCCGCCGCCACGTCGAGACGTTCCGCGACATGACCCTGGAGAAGGTCATCGCCAGCCTGCGCGACACCGCGGTGGTGGCGCCGGTGCGGCCGGCCCGGGTCGACGGGGGCGAGCCGTGAACGCCGTCGAGCTCGACCACGTCAGCAAGTGGTTCGACCGGCGCGAGGGCGGGCCGCTCCACGTCCTCGACACCGTCGACATCGCGATCCCGCAGCACGCAATCGTCGCGATCCTGGGCGCGTCGGGCTGCGGAAAGAGCACCCTCCTCAACATGATCGCCGGGCTGGTCGAGCCCGATCAGGGCGCCGTCCTCCTGAACGGCATCCCGTCGCATGCCTTCCGCGACTGGCGGGCCATGACCTACATGTTCCAGGAGGACCGGCTGCTGCCCTGGCGCACGGCCGCCCAGAACGTCGCCTTCGGCCTCGAGGCCGGACGCATGGGCCGGGCGGAGCGGGCGCGGCGGGTCGACGAGACCCTGCGGCTCGTCGGGCTGGAGGCCTTCCGCGACGCCTACCCGCACGAATTGTCGGGGGGTATGCGCAGCCGGGTGGCGCTCGCGCGCAGCCTCGTGACCGAGCCCAAGATCCTGCTCCTCGACGAGCCGTTCTCGAAGCTCGATCCCGAGATCCGCGCGCAGATGCACGCGGAGCTGCTGCGCATCGCCGGCCTGCGGGCGATGACCCTGGTCTTCGTCACGCACGACGTCGAGGAGGCGGTGGTGCTGGCGAGCCGGGTGGTCGTCCTGCACCCGCGGCCGGGCCGGATCGGCACCGTCCGGGCCATCGATCTGCCGTACCCCCGCGACCCGCTCTCGACGGAGGTCGCCGAGGAGGTCCGGCGCCTGCGCATCAGCCTCTCCGCGGCGAGCGCGCGATGCTCGTGAAGACCCCGCCGCGCCTGATCCGGCGGACGCGGACGTCCGGCGCCGGACGCCGGGCGGGCGTGCTGCTCCAGCGGCTCGCCCTGCTCGCCCTGGCGCTGGCCGCGTGGCAGCTCGGATCGCTGCACGCGCCGAGCTTCGTCCTGCCGAGCCCCGCGCGGGTCTGGCACACGTGGCTCGGCCTCGTCGCCACGCCGAGCTTCGCCGCCGATCTCGGCATCACGCTGGGCCGGATCGGCGCCGGCCTCGCTTTCGCGGCCCTCGTGGGGCTGCCGCTCGGCCTGCTGCTCGGCGCGAGCCCGCGCCTCGGGCGCTTCTTCGAGCCGGTGCTGACGGTGACCAACACCGTCTCCTCCGCGATCTGGGCGATCTTCGCGCTGATCTGGTTCGGCCTCTCGAACTGGACCACGATCTTCGTGGTGTTCATGACCGCGATGCCGCTGATCCTGACCAACGTCTGGCAGGGCACGCGCACGGTCAGCGCCGAGCATCTCGAGCTCGCCCGGACCTTCCGGATGCCGCGCCGCAAGGTGCTGACCAAGATCTACCTGCCGACGATCCTGCCCGCCTTCTTCGCGGGCGCGCGCCTTGCCATCGGCTTCGGGGCGCGGGTCGTCCTCGTGGCGGAATCGCTCGGGGCGAGCAGCGGCATCGGCTACCGCCTGCGGCAGGCGGCCGACCTCGTCCAGACCGACCAGGTCTTCGCCTGGACCCTCACCCTCGTCGCCCTGATGATCGGGCTCGAGACGCTCGTCCTGAAGCCGGCCGAGCAGCGCCTGTTCGCCTGGAAGAAGGTGGCGCAGCCGTGATGGCCGGCGCCAGCCGGGGACACGCCCGCCGCACGTCCTCCCCTCGCAGCTCCTGGAGAACGCCTTGAAACGAATCCGCGCCTTCGCCGTCGCCGCGCTCTGCGCGGTCGGCCTGCCCGGCCTCGCGCGCGCCGAGACGGTGCGCATCGGCTACTGGAGCTCGGGCATCAGCCTCGGCTTCGGCGCCGTGCTGGAGGCCGGCAAGTTCATGGAGAAGGAGGGCCTGACGGTCGAGTACGTCAAGTTCCCGGACGTGAACGCGCCGACCAAGGCCATGGCCGCCGGGGCGATCGATTTCGCGATCGCGGCGAGCGCCGGGACGGCGCTGAGCGTGACCGCCGACGGCCTGCCGATGAGCATCGTCCTCGCGACCCAGGTGGCCGACCTCGACTTCGTCGTCCCGGAGGACTCGCCGATCAAGGCGATGGCCGACCTCAAGGGCAGGAAGATCGGCACCTCGCCGGCCGGCAGCGGCACTGCCGCCATCGCGGCGGCGATCCTGGAGACCAATCACGGCCTCAAGGCCGCCGACTACCAGGCCGTCCCCGGCAACGATTCCCGGCTGGCGCAATTCCTCGTCCAGAAGGACATCGACGCCGCGGCCCTGCGCACCGTGACCCTCGCGCTCCTGCCGGACGTGAAGCTGCGCCGGCTCGGCACCTTCCGGGAGGAGTGGAAGCGCCTCACCCAGCAGGACGCGCCGCCGGTCCTCGGCGTCGGCCTGATGCGCAATGCCTGGATGACACAGAATCCGGACGCGCCCGCCAAGGTCGTGGCCGCGATGCGCAAGGCCTACGCCTTCGGCCAGGCCGACAAGCCCGGCGTGGCCAAGATCCTGAAGGCGGCCGCGAACCTGAGCGACGCCGACGCCGCCGCCTACGCGGGCCTCTGGGACGGCATCTACACGGTCAGCCTGGAGCCCGCCGACATCGCCTCGCTGAAGCGCGAATTCGACGTGTTCAAAGCGGTCGGCGCCGTCCAGGGCAGCCTGCCGGACACCGCCCTGGTTCCCAGCCCCTACGAGCGGTCGAAGACGATCCCGTAGCCTTTCCGACCTGCAGAAGAGGGTTTCCACGATGGCTCAGACGATGAAGGCGCTCGTGCTGGAGGCGCACGGCGACATCGACACGCTGAAGGTGGTGAACGACTATCCGAGGCCGTCCCCCGGCCCGGGCGAGGTCCTGATCCGGGTCGGCGCGTCCTCGTTCAACTACCACGACGTGTTCACCGTGAAGGGCATGCCCGGCATCAAGGTGCCGATGCCGGTGGTGATCGGCCTCGACATGGCCGGGCAGATCGTCGAGCTCGGCGAAGGCGTCGCGGAGTGGCGCGTCGGCGACCGGGTGCTGGTCAACCCGCTCAACAAGGCCAAGGGCCTGATGGGCGAGATGCTCGACGGCGGCATGGCCGAGTATTGCCGGGTCTCGACGAGCCAGCTCATCGCGATGCCGCCGGACGTGAGCTACGCGGACGCGGCCTCCCTGCCAGTGGCCTACGGCACGGCCCACCGCATGCTGATCACCCACAACACCGTGAAGGCCGGCGACAAGGTCCTGATCCTGGGCGCCAGCGGCGGCGTCGGCACCGGCTGCGTGATGCTGGCCAAGCAGCTCGGCGCCGAGGTGATCGCCTGCGCGGGCAGCGCGGAGAAGATGGCGGCGCTGACGGCCCTCGGGGCCGACCACGTCGTCAACTACCGCGAGACCGACTTCTCCAAGTGGGCGATCCAGCAGTACGGCAAGCCGCAGCGCCGGACCTACGAGGGCGGGGTCGACGTGGTGATCAACTTCACCGGCGGCGACACCTGGGTGCCCTCGCTCAAGTGCCTGAAGCGCGGCGGCACGCTGCTGGTCTGCGGCGCCACCGCGGGGCACGATCCCAAGGAGGATCTCCGCTACATCTGGAGCTTCGAGCTCAAGGTGATCGGCTCGAACAGCTTCTACGACGACAACCTGTCGGCCCTGATGGACATGATCCAGGCCGGCACGCTGAAGCCGACCATCGACAAGCTCCTGCCCCTCGAGGAGGCCGCCGAGGGCCTGCGGATGATCCGCGACCGCGAGGTCATGGGCAAGATCGTCGTCACCCCCTGACACCGCCCGAGGCCGGTCCGCCGCGCGTCCACGCCCCCAGCCCCGCCCGAGGAGATCTCGAAGCCATGTCCGACACCCCCCTTACCAAGGAGCAGGTCGAGGCGCTGCTGCTGCGCGGCCCGTTCCACCAGTGGCTCGGCCTCTCCGTCGTCGCCGTCGGCGATGGGACGATCGAGCTGAAGGCGACGTGGCGGCCGGAATGGGTCGTCAACGCCGAGCGCGGCTACGTCCACGGCGGCATCCTGGCGACGCTGGTCGACCTCACCGCCGATTGGGCGCTGGTCTCCAAGACCGGCCGGGGCGTCCCCACCGTGGATCTGCGGGTCGATTACCACCGGGCCGCGATGCAGGGCGATCTCACCTGCCGCGGCACGGTGGTGAAGTTCGGCAACCAGCTCTCGGTGGCCGAGGCGCAGATCCTCGACCCGGAGGGGCGCCTGCTCGCGAGCGGCCGCGGCGTCTACATGACGGCGCCGCCGAAATGACGGGACCGGCCCCCGGCGCCCCGGCGGACGGGGCCCTCGACCACGTCGTGATCAACGTGCTGCGGCGGATGGACGAGGCGGCGGACCTGTTCGCCGCCCTCGGCTTCCGGCTGACGCCCCGCGGCCACCACTCGCTGGGCTCCATCAACCACCTGATGATGACGGCCGGACCCTACCTCGAACTCGTCGGCCTGCCCGAGACGGGTCCGCAGCGGCAGGACGTTCTGGACAGCCCGTTCGGCCTGAACGGGCTCGTCGTGGCGAGCCGGGACGCCGACGCGACGCATGCCCGCCTCGCCGCGGCGGGGCTCGCGGCCGGGCCGCCCGTCGCCTTCACGCGCCCCGTGACCGTCGACGGCCACGAGGACACGGCCCGGTTCCGCACGGTGCGGGTGCCGGCCGACCGGTTCCCGGCGGGGCGCCTCTACCATTGTGAGCACCTGACCCCGGATCTCGTCTGGCGCCCCGAATGGCTCGACCATCCGAACGGCTTCACGGGGATCGACGCGCTGACGATCGAGAGCCCGGCACCGGAGGCCGACGCCCGTCTCTACGCCGCCGCGAGCGGTGCGCCGGCCGAGGCCGCGGGTGACGGCTGGACCCTCCGGCTCGGGGAGACGCGGGTCGCGATCGTGCCGGGGCCGGCCGGCCGCTTCGCCACCCTGACCCTGCGCTTCCGCAGCCTCGACGCCCTCGAAGCCCGCGCGGGCGCGCTCCCGGAGGCGGCCTGGGTTCGGCACGGGCCGGACGCGGCCACGCTGACGCTACCGGCCTTCGACCTCCGTCTCGTGTGCAGGGCGGCCCCATGACGCGCGCGTCCAAGGGGCCGACCAATCTCGGCGACCTCGTCGACCGGTCCGGGCCGCCGGACAGGCCGCGGATCATCGGCGTCGCCCCCGATGGCGAGCCCGCCGTGATGACCCGCGCCGGCCTCGACGCCCGGGCCGACGCCTTCGCCCGCGGCCTGCTGCGCGGCGGGATCGCCCGCGGCGCGCGGGTCGCGATCCTCGCGGCCAACCGGCCCGACACGATCGCGGCGCTGCTCGGGGCGATGCGCGCCGGCGTGGTCCCGGTCCCGGTCAATCACAAGTTCCCGCCGGCCACGATCGCCGCCGTGCTCGCCGATTGCGGGGCGCGGCTCGTGCTCTGCGACGGCCCGCGCCGGGCGCTGCTGGCCGATCTCGGCCCCGATATCCGGATCGCCGGGTTCGACGATGACGGGCCGGAGGGCTTCGCGGCCTGGCTCGACCCCGGTCTGTTCGTGCCGGTCGTGCCCGAGCCCGACGAGGCGGCCCTGTTCCTCTACACGTCCGGCTCGACGGGCCGGCCGAAGGGCGTGCGGCTGAGCCATGCCAGCCACCTCTGGGTGGCGCGGACCCGCGCCGCGGAGACGGACCTGCGCGACGACCGGCTGCTCGTGGCGGCGCCGCTCTACCACATGAACGCGCTCGCCCTGGCGCTCCTCGTCTGCGCGGCCGGCGCCACGATGGTGCTGCTGCCGCAATTCGAGGCGCGGGCCTACATCGCGGCGATCGACCGGTACCGCTGCACGTGGCTCACCGCCGTGCCGCCGATGATCGCCATGATGCTGCGGGAGCCGGATCTCCTCGCGGAAGCCGACCTCACCGGCGTGCGGACGGTCCGGATGGGCTCGGCGCCGGTCAACGACACCCTCGCCCGGCAGATCCGCGCCCTCCTGCCGAACGCCCGCATCCTCAACGCCTACGGGACCACCGAGGGCGGCCCGGTCGTGTTCGGCGACCATCCGAACGGCCTGCCGACGCCGGTCGCGTCGGTCGGCGTGCCGCATCCCCAGGTGGCCTTGCGCCTCGTCGGACCGGACGCCCCGGAGACCGGGATCCTGCAGATGCGCAGCCCCGCGATCATGCTCGGCTACCACAACCGGCCGGACGTGCCCGTCCCGATCACCGCGGACGGGTTCTACGACACCGGCGACGTCTTCCGCCGCGACGCGGACGGGTTCTTCTACTTCCTCGGGCGGACCGACGACATGTTCGTCTCCGGCGGCGAGAACATCTTTCCGGGCGAGGTCGAGCTGGTGCTGGAGCGCCACCCCGCGGTGCTCCAGGCCTGCGTGGTGCCGGTGGACGACGCCATCAAGGGCACCAAGCCGGTCGCCTTCGTGGTCCGCCGGCCCGGCGCCACCGTCGACGAGGCCGCCCTCAAGGATTACGCGCTCGAACACGCGCCGGCCTACCAGCACCCGCGCCGGGTCTGGTTCGTCGAGGCGCTGCCGCTCGCCTCGACCGGCAAGATCGACCGCGCGGCCCTGCGCCGGCGGGCCGAAGAGGCCGTCCGCGTCCCGTGACCGTGCCGGCCGGAATGGCGCTTGCAGGTTGTGTTCCTGCGGAATGAGCGCCCGCAGAAGGCATCCTCGCGAGGGATCCCGCCCGGCGCACCCGTCCCCGCCCGCCTGCCCCGGAACGCCAGGAGTGACCCCATGCTGCGACGAACCTTCCTCGGCGGTGCCGCCGCCGCGGCCGCCGCGCCCTTCCTTCCGGCCCGCCCGGCCCTCGCCCAGGGCGGCCGGGCGAGCGTCCTGCGCTTCGTGCCGCAATCCGACCTCACCATCGTCGATCCGGTGACGACCACGGCCTACGTCACGCGCAACCACGCGTTGATGGTGTTTGACCAGCTCTACGGCCTCGACGCGCAGTTCACGCCGCAGCCGCAGATGGTCGAGGGCCACACGGTCGAGGAGGACGGGCGGCGCTGGACCTTCCGGCTGCGCGAGGGCCTGAGATTCCACGACGGCGAGCCGGTGCGGGGCCGCGACTGCGTCGCGTCGATCCGGCGGTGGGCGCAACGCGACAGCCTCGGGCAGGCCCTGATGGCGCGCACGGACGCCCTGGAGGCGCCGGACGACCGCACCTTCGTCATCCGCCTGAAGCGGCCCTACGGGCTGATGCTCGAGACGCTGGCGAAGCTCGGTCCGCCGGTCCTCGTCATCATGCCCGAGCGCCTAGCCGCCACCGACCCGGCCCAGCAGATCCCCGAGCTGATCGGCTCCGGGCCGTTCCGGTTCAACACCAAGGAGCGGCTCGTCGGCGCCCGCGTGGTCTACGACCGCAACCCGGACTACCGGCCCCGGGAGAACGGCCCGGTCTCCTGGGTGGCGGGGCCGAAGAGTGTCCATTTCGAGCGGGTCGAGTGGCAGGTCATGCCCGACCCCGGCACCGCCGCGGCCGCCCTTCAGAACGGCGAGGTCGACTGGTGGGAGAACCCGATCAGCGATCTCGTGCCGACGCTGCAGGCCCACCCGCAGATCGCCACGCAGCTCGCCTCGCCGCTCGGCAATCTCGGCACCGGCGTGATGAATCATCTCCATCCGCCCTTCGACAAGCCCGCGGTCCGGCGCGTGGTCCTCGAGGCCCTGTCCCAGGCGGACTTCATGGCGGCGGCCGCCGGCGACGATCCCAAGCTGTGGCGCAAGGATGTCGGCCTGTTCACGCCGGGGACCGCGATGGCCACCGATGCCGGGCTCGACGTGCTCACCCGGCCGCGCGATCTCGCCAAGGCCAAGCGCGACCTCGTGGCGGCCGGCTACAAGGGCGAGCGCGTCGTGCTCATGTCGACGAGCGAGAACCCCGTGCTCGGCGCCCTCGGCGAGATCATGCACGACCTGCTCCAGCGCCTCGGGATGAACGTGCAGTACGTCGTGTCCGACTGGGGCACGCTGGTCACCCGCCGCGCCAGCAAGGCGCCCCCCGACCAGGGCGGCTGGAACATCTTCACCACGACCTGGACCGGCCTCGACATGGCGAACCCGGTCGTGGAGCAGGTCCTGCGCTGCGGCGGCGAGAAGGGTTTCTTCGGCTGGCCGGACCTGCCGGAGCTGGAGAGCCTGCGGGAGGCCTGGATCGAGGCGCCGGACCAGGCGGCCCGCAAGGCGATCGCGGCCCGGATGCAGACCCTGGCGATGCGCGACGTGCCGTACCTGCCGACCGGCCAGTACTTCTACCGGACGGCCTTCCGGCGCGACCTCCGGGACGTGGTCGACGGCCAGTTCGTCTTCTGGAACGCCCGCCGCGCCTGACGGGCGTCGCGTCCTGGCCGCCCGTCGCCGCTCCGGCGGCGGGCCGCTTCGCGGATACGCGCCTCAGTGCGCGAAGACGCCGGCCAGATCCCGGAAACCCTTGATCTCGATCGGATTGCCGCTCGGGTCGAAGAAGAACATCGTGCGCTGCTCGCCGGGCTCGCCGGCGAAGCGGACGACGGGCGGGATGTCGAAGGCGATGCCGGCCGCCTCGACACGGCCGGCGAGCGCCTCCCAGGCGTCGAGCGGCAGCACCACGCCCAGATGCGGCATCATCACCGTGTGGTCGCCGACCTTCCCGCTCCGGGTGGTGGCGAAGGGCTCGCCTAGGTGCAGCGACAGCTGATGGCCGAAGAAGTCGAAGTCGACCCAGGTCTCGGTGCTGCGGCCCTCCTGGCAGCCGAGGACGCCCCCGTAGAAGCGGCGCGCCGCGTCGAGGTCGGTGACGTGGTAGGCGAGGTGGAACGGCGTGAGCATCGACGGTCTCTTGCTGGATGGAGGAGGTGCGGCGCCGTCAGGGCGCCGGATCGGGGGCGCGCGCCGAGACGACGCCGCCGACGAGGTTGCAGGACAGCAGGAACGCGCTGTCGAGAGCACCGCCGCCGGCCGGCACCAGCGCCGTCAGCCGCGCGGCCAGAGCGCTTCGCGCGGCGCGGGCAATGGCCTGGGCCTCCGCGACAGCGACGGCCGCGAACCGGATCGTCTCCCCCGGCCGCACCTGCGCGAGGCGGCCGAGATCCGCCGAGATCACGGTGGCGATCTTCGGGTAGCCGCCGGTGGTGTGGCGGTCGGCCAGCAGGATCAGCGGCCGGCCGTGGCCGGGCACTTGGATCGAGCCGTTCACGATCCCGTCCGAGACGATGTTGAAGCCGTCCGCGTGAGCGATCGGCGGCCCGTCGAGGTGGCAGCCCATCCGGTCCGCCCGCGCCGTGAGGGTGTAGGCTTCGGAGAGGAACGTCCTCAGGCCGTCCTCGGTGAAGCCGTCGGCCTGCGGCCCGAGCACCACCCGGATCGGCCCGCCGAAGGTCGGCCGGTGGGCCGGCGGCAGGGTCAGCGGGCGGTCGCGGGGCGCGGGCGCCGCGAGGGGCAGCAGGTCGCCCGCGGCCAGGGGTTGGCCGTCGAGGCCGCCGAGGCGGGTGCGGGTGTGCGTCGCCACGCTGCCGAGCATCGGCGCGACGGCGAAGCCCCCGGCGACCGCGAGGCAGGCGCGCAGGCCCTGCCGCAGTCCGCCCAGGACGAGCCGGTCGCCCCGCCGCAGGTCGTGGGCCGTGAACGGGTCGAGGGCGCGGCCGTTCAGGCTCATCGCGAAGGGCGCGCCGGCGAGGGCGACGCGGCAGATATCCGTCTCGCAGGCGAGGGTCGGACCGACCATCGCCATCTCGATCACCGCGGCGTCGAGCGGGTTGCCGACGAGGCCGTTGGCCAGGGCCAGCAGGTCGGGGTCCATCGCGCCGGACCCCGAGATGCCGTAGCGCAGGTAGCCCGGCCGCCCGGCATCCTGCAGGGTCGAGGCCACGCCGGGGGCGATGACGCGCAGGCCCTCAGGCATCGATCCGTTCCAGGGTCGCGACGGTCTCGCCGGCGCGCGCGGCCTCGCTGAGGGCGTCGAACGCGGCGCGGTCGATCGGCTCGAACCGGATCAGGTCGCCGGCCGCGAACAGGAACGGCTCGGCCCGGCCCGGATCGTAGGAGCGCGCGGGCGTGCGGCCGATGAGCTGCCAGCCGCTCGGCAGCTCCAGGGGCGGCGAGACGCCGGTCTGGTTCCCGCCGATCGAGACGCTGCCGGCGGGCGTCTTGGGCCGCGGATCGGTGCGCCGGCTCGCGTGGAGCCGGGGATCGAGGCCGCCCAGATAGGCGAAGCCGGGGGCGAACCCGATCATGTAGACGCGGTAGTCGCGGCCGGAATGAAGGGCGATCACCGCCTCCGGGCTGAGCCCGGCCCCGGCGGCGAGGTCGTCGAGGTCGGCGCCGTGCGCGCCGCCGTAATGGACCGGCACCCGCCAGCGGCGCAGCGAGCCCGCCGCCCCGTCCGGCGGCGGCCAGTGCGCGGCGATCAGCGCGGCGAGGTCGGCCCGGGGCAGCAGGTCCGGATCGTAGAGGACGAGGAGCGAGCGGTAGGTCGGCACGGTCTCCAGGAGGCCCGGGCGCCCGGCGCCGCGGAGCGCCGCGTCGAGGGCGATGACCCGGGCGTTGATCGCGGGATCGACCGCGCGGCCGAGCTCCACCGTGAGCGCCCGGTCGCCGCTATCGAGGAGGCGGTAGCCGGGCTCAGACACCGAGCACCTCGGCCATCGGGCGCAGGGCGATCCCCTTGGCGGCGCAGTCGTCGCGCAGGCGGCGGGCCATGGCCACGGCGCCGGGCGTGTCGCCGTGGACGCAGACCGTGTCGATCCGCGTCGGGATGCGCCGCCCGGACAGGCAGGTGATCGCCCCGTCCTCCAGCATCCGCGCCACGCGCTGCGAGACGGAATCGGGATCGTGCAGCACGGCGCCGGGGAGCTTGCGCGAGACCAGGGTGCCGTCATCCGCGTAGGCGCGGTCGGCGTAGATCTCGCGCGCGATCGGCAGCCCGAGCTTCTCGCCGGCCCGCTCGGTCTCCAGGCCCGGCATGACCACGAAGATCAGGTCGCGGTCGAGGGTGCGGATCGCCCGGGCCACCGCCAGAGCGAGGTCGGCATCCTCGTTGGCCATGTTGCCCATGGCCCCGTGGGTCTTCACGTGGCGCACCGGGCAGCCGGCATCCTGCGCCAGCGCCAGCAGCGCGCCGACCTGGTAGAGCACCGCCTTCTCGATGTCGGCGGGGCGCTCGCCGTGGATCGGCCGCCGGCCGAAGCCCCAGAGGTCGAGGAAGCTCGGATGGGCGCCGGCCTGCACGCCGTTCGCGGCGGCGCGGCTCAGGGTCTCGTGCATCACCAGCGGGTCGCCGGCGTGGAAGCCGCAGGCGATGTTGGCCGAGGTCGCCACGGTCAGCATCTCGGCGTCGTCGCCCAGACGGTAGACGCCGAAGCCCTCGCCCATGTCGCAGTTCAGATCGACGATCATCGGTGCATCCCTTCTCTCGCGCGGGGTCAGGCTTCGGCGACCAGGTGGGCCACCAGGGTGGCGGCGGCGCACAGATCCGCGATCCGCATCGCCTCGTCCGGGTTGTGGCTGCCGTTCTGGTTGCGGATGAAGATCATCGTGCTCGGCACGCCCTGGCCGGCCAGCGTCGCGGTGTCGTGCCCCGCCCCGCTCGCCATCGTGCGGAACGGCGTCCCGAGCCGGCGCGCGTGGCCGGACAGGGCCTCGACCAGCGCGGCGCTCATCCGCGCCGGCGTGCTGCCGGTCCGCTCGCCCAGCACGAAGCGTACCGAGCGGACGGCCTCGATGGCGGCGATATGCTCGGCGAGCGCCGCCTCGACCCGGTCGAGAACGGCCGGCTCGGTGCTGCGCACGTCGAGGCAGAAGCGGACTTCGCCGGGGATCTTGGCGAAGGCGTGCTGAACCGGGTCGGTGGCGACCTCGCCCAGCGTGATCGTGGCCGGGCAGCCCTCCGCCTCCAGCCTGCCCCAGAGCGCGTCCAGGCCGGTGATCAGGTCGGCGAGGGCGAAGACGGCGTCGCTGCGGTCGCCCCGCGCCACGGCGCCGGAATGGCCGTAGCGGCCGAAGCAGGCCGCCTTGCGGTAGCGGAAGCTGCCGCTGATCGCCGTGACGAAGCCCACGGGGAGCCCGGCCGCCTCCAGCGCCGGGCCCTGCTCGATGTGCATCTCGACGAAGCCGTGGATCCGCGCCGGATCGAGGAGCCGCTCGCCCCGCGCCACCGCCCCCGGCCGCAGGCCGAGTTCGGCCATGTGGTCGCGCAGGCTCCGGCCGGTATCGGCGCGGGGCAGGTCGAGCACCTCCGGCGGCAGCAGGCCGAGCGCGGCCCGGCTGCCGACGTAGGAGGCCGGGAACCACACGCTCTCCTCGGCCCGGAACACCGCCACCGTCACGGGACGCGCCGGCACGATCCCAGCCCGGCGCAGGGCCTCCACGGCCGCGAGGCCGCCGATCACGCCCGCCGCCCCGTCGAAATTGCCCCCGTGGGGCACCGTGTCGACGTGAGAGCCGACCATCCAGGGCGCCAGTGCCGGGTCGCGGCCCGCCATCGTCAGGAACAGGTTGCCGGCCGCGTCGGTCTCGGCGGCGAGCCCGAGTGCCAGCCCGGTGGCTCGCATCAGGGCGTGGGCGCGCTCCTCGCCGACGCCGTAGGCCGCCCGCGTCACGCCCGGCGCGTCCTCGCTGAAGCTCAGGAGCTCGGCGAACAGGCCCGCGCAGAGATCCGGATCGATCGCGAGCCGGGTCATGCCGGCTGCCGCGCGGGTCCGACCCGGTCCATCGGCTGAACAATGAGGCACGCGCCCGGCGCAGTCGCGAAGGGAATACCGGGATCCGGAAGTTCGATGACCATGTCGGAGGCAGCCATGCTCAAAAATACCGCTTGAATGCCGGCGGTATACCGGTTCTGCTAAGGCATCCCATCCGATTTGGCAATGTAAAACGTCGGCGGATGGAAAATTAAATCTCTATATTGAGAGATTTTATGAACGATAAAACAGCAACATAATGCGATCTGCGTGCGGATCTAAGCATCGATCCGCGAAGCGACTGCAAAACATCAGGTTTAACGATGGCTCAGACCGAGACGGCCGCGCCCCCGCTCCTGAAGATCAGGAAGCTGCACAAGAGCTACGGCACCAACGAGGTCCTGAAGGGCATCTCCCTCGACATCCGAGAGGGCGAGGTCGTGTCGATCATCGGTGCGAGCGGCTCGGGCAAGAGCACGTTCCTGCGCTGCCTGAACCTCATGGAGACGCCGACCTCCGGCTTCATGGATTTCGAGCGCTTCGCCTTCGACTACGAGCAGGGCGCCCGCCGCCAGCCGACGCCGCAGCAGCTCTGCGAGTTGCGGGCGCGGATCGGCATGGTCTTCCAGAGCTACAATCTCTGGCCGCACATGACCGTGCTGGAGAACGTCATCGAGGCGCCGATCCGGGTACGTCGGATGCCGCGCCGGCAGGCCGTCGCGGAGGCGGAGGCGCTGCTCCAGCGCATCGGCCTCTACGAGAAGCGGCACGCCTACCCGTCGAAGCTCTCGGGCGGGCAGCAGCAGCGCGTGGCGATCGTGCGCGCCCTGGCGATGGCGCCCAAGGTGATGCTGTTCGACGAGGTGACCTCGGCCCTCGATCCGGAGCTGGTCGGCGAGGTGCTGGCGCTGATGGGCTCCCTCGCGGCGGACGGGATGACGATGCTGCTCGTCACCCACGAGATGGCCTTCGCCCGGGATGTCGGCACCCGCACCCTGTTCTTCGACGGCGGCGTGATCGCCGAGGACGGGCCGCCCGACGCCATCATCGGCGCGCCCCGGAGCGAGCGGCTGCGCCAGTTCCTCCGGCGCGTCCTGCACCAGCCCGCCGCGCCGGGACAGACGGCGTGAGCCGCCGGCCCATCACCGGGGAGAAGGGACAGCGATGAGCGTCGCGGCGTTGCAGGAGTGGTGGCTCACCCTCTCGGACGAGGTCGTCACCTACGGCCCCGGCTTCCTCTCGGCGACCCTAGTGGTGCTCGGCGTCACGGTGGCGAGCATCCTGGTGAGCTGGGCCTGCGGCCTGCTCGGGGCGCTGGGCAAGCGCTCGTCCTTCGCGCCCTTCCGGGCGCTGGCGAGCTTCTACGTCTGGTTCATCCGCGGCACGCCGACCCTCGTGCAGGTCTTCATCGTGTATTTCGGCATGCCGCAGATCGGGGTGAAGCTCTCGCCCGTGACCGCCGGCATCATCGCGCTGGGCGTCAGCAGCGGCGCCTACGTGGCCGAGACCATCCGGGCCGGCCTCGCGGCGATCCCGAGGGGCCAGATCGAGTCGGCGCTGGCGCTCGGCATGAACCCGCGGATCTTGATGGTGCGCATCGTCCTGCCGCAGGTCTTCCGCATGATCCTGCCGTCGCTGACCAACGAGGCGATCTCGGCGGTGAAGAACACCTCGCTGCTGTCGACGATCACGGTGGTGGAGCTGACGCTCTACGCGCAGCTCATGATCGCCACGACCTTCCGGCCGTTCGATTTCTACATCGCGGCGGCGCTGATCTACCTCGGCCTCACGTCGATCCTGTCGCAGCTCTCGGCCTATTTCGAGCGGCGCTACGCCCGCCTGTCCTGAGCCACCCCCGCCGCGGGACGGGCCGCGGCCGATCCTTCCCGCCCCGTCCCGAGACCGGAGACCGCCATGAACCGCCGCCACGTCCTCGCCCTCGCCGCCCTCTGCGCCAGCCTCGGCGCAGGCCTCCTCGCCGCCCCCGTGACCCGCGCGGCTGAGGGCAAGCTGGAGCTGATCGAGCCCGGCAAGCTGATCGTGGCGACGGACAGCACCTTCGCGCCCTTCAGCATGCGCACGCCGAGCGGCGAGCTCGACGGGCTGGAGGTCCGGGTCATGCGCGAGGTCTGTCGCCGGCTCGGGCTCGAGTACAGCCCGGTCAACATCAAGTTCGACGCCCTGCTGGTGGGCCTGATGGCCGATCAGTACGACATCACCAGCGAGTCGATGGACATCACCCCCGCCCGGCAGAAGCAGGTCGCCTTCGCGGACGGGTGGCTCGAATCCGGCGCGCGGATCGTCACCCGCAAGGATACCGGCATCAAGGGGCCGGCGGATCTCAAGGGCCGCAACGTCGGCGCCCTCTCGGCCTCGACCTTCGGCAAGCTCGCCGAGGAGAACGGCGCCGCCCTGAAGAGCTACAAGACGGCCGCGGACGCCATGCAGGACCTCGTCGGCGGCAACATCGACGCGGTGATCAACGACGCGGTGGCCGGCAACTACGCCATCAAGGCGCGCAAGCTGCCCCTGGTGATGATCGAGACCCCGCTGAGCACGGTCCAGAAGGGCTTCGCCATCAAGAAGGGCAAGCCGAACCTGCACGCCGCCGTCAACAAGGCGCTCGGCGAGATGGTCGCGGACGGTACCTACGCCAAGCTCGTCACCCCGCTGATCGGCTATGATCCGGCCCCGAAGGAGCCGATCCGCACGCCCGCCATGTGAGCGGGCACGGCGGACGCGCGAGAACAAGAATGGGGAGCGGCTGAGCCGGCCGCTCCGGGAGGACACCATGAAGACCCTCGACGCCGCGTCGTACACGACGGCGCTCAGTGCACGGCGCGAGCAGAGCCTCGGCCAGATGGCCTACGACCGCCTGCTCGACATGCTCGTCCGCCGCGACCTTCCGGCCGGCACCGTGCTGCACGAGCGCCGCCTCGCCGAGATGCTCGACATCTCCAGGACCCCGACCCGCGAGGCGATGTCGCGGCTGGAGACCGAGGGGTTGATCGAGCGGCAACCCGGCGGGATGCTCGTGGTCAAAGAATTCTCCCTGCGCGAGCTGATCGAGATCCTGCATGTCCGCCGCCTGCTGGAGCGGGAGAGCGTCGCGCTAGCCACCGGCCGCATCGCCGACGCGGTGCTGGCGGACCTGCAGCGTCAGATGGAGGCACTCTTGGCGGCGGGCGACCCGGACGCGCCGGGCAACTGGGAGGTCGACCGGCGCTTCCACGACCTGATCGCGGAGCACAGCCAGAACGCGACCCTCGCCAAGACGATCAAGGACCTGCGGCTCAAGACGCAGATGTTCAACCTGAGCCGGATGCCCGAGCGGTTCGAGGCGGTCCATCGCGAGCACCTCGCGGTGGTCGCCGCCCTGCGGGCCAAGGACGCGGCGGCGGCGGCGGACGCGATCGCGGCCCATCTCGAGAATTTCAAGCAGGGCATCATCCGGCGCCTGAGCGAAGTCTGAGCGAAGTCTGGGACGAGGGCGGCGCGATGCACAAGTTCACGGAGCTGCGCGGCCGCGAGGCGGCCTTCCCGGAGGCGGAGTTCGCCGCCCGGCAGGCGGCGGCCCGGGCCGCCATCGCGGGTGCCGGCCACGACGCCCTCGTGGTGACCGGCCCGGAGACGATCTACTGGCTGACCGGCCGCCAGACGGCGGGCTACTTCGCCTTCCAGGCCCTGCTCGTGCCGGCGGAGGGCGCCCCGGCCCTCCTGGTCCGGCAGCTCGAATTGCCGGGCGCGGCCGCCAACACGTGGCTCGACGACATCCAGGCCTATCCGGACGGCGCCGACCCGGCCGCGGCCCTGGCGGCCCTCGTGCGCGGGCGCGGGGTCGCCCGGCCGGCCCTGGAGCGGGACGGCTGGTTCGTCGCGCCGGCGCTCGCAGCGCGGATCGACGCCGCCCTCGGAAGCGGCCCGCTGCCCGACGGATCGGGCCTGCTCGCGCCCCTGCGGGCGGTGAAGTCGGCGGCCGAACTGGCGGCGATCCGGGCCGCCGCCCGGTACGCGCAGGCCGGGCTCGCCGCGGGGCTCGACGCCTGCGCGGCCGGCACCGACGAGAACGCCGTCGCCGCCGCCATGCTGGCGACCGCGACGGCTGCCGGGTCCGAGGCCATGGCGATGGAGCCCCTGGTCTCGTCGGGACCGCGCAGCGGTCTGCCGCACATGACGTGGCGGCGCCGCCGGCTGGAGCCGGGCGACGCGGTCTTCCTCGAGCTCGCCGGCAGCCACGCCCGCTACCACGCGGCGCTGATGCGCAGCGTCTGGATCGGCCCGCCGCCGGCCGAGGCGCAGCGGATGATGGACTGCGCCCTGCGCGCCCTCGACGCGGCGCTCGGCGCGATCCGCCCCGGCCATCCCTGCGCCGCCCCGCACGCGGCGGCGCAGGCCGTGATCGACGCGGCGGGCTACGGCCCGGCCTTCCGCAAGCGGATCGGCTACTCGATGGGCGTCGCCTTCGCGCCGGACTGGGGAGAGGGTGCCCTGCTCTCGCTGTTCACCGGACAGGACCGGCCGATCGAACCCGGCATGGTCTTCCACCTGCCGGCCACCCTGCGCCGCTACGGCGCCTGGACGGTCGGCGCCTCGGAGACCGTCATCGTCACCGCAGACGGGGTCGAGCCCCTGTCCGACCTGCCGCGCACCCTGTCGGTGCGGTGAGGCGTTGCTTTCACAAGCGGAGCTTGAACTGACGGGCCGCCGTACCGCTCCCGCGGTCGCGGACTGGTCGGCGACGCCGAGCGGGAGCCGGCCCCATTCCTGCAAGCGATGCCGGGCCGGGCTTCCCGCGGGGACCCGGCCCACCGGTGCGCGGTGCCGGAGCGGAGCGGGAGGTCTCGGATGAAGCGACGCACGCTGTTGCAGGGAGCCGGCGCCCTCGTCGCCGGCGCCGTCGCGGCGCCGGCCCTCGTCCGCGCGGAGGCGGCCCGGACCCTGCGCTTCATCCCGCAGCAGGATCTCGTCACCCTCGATCCCGTGACGACCTTCGCGTACATCACCCGCAACCACGGCTACATGGTCTTCGACACGCTCTACGGCATGGACGCAGCCTATCGCGCCACGCCGCAGATGGTCGAGGGCCATCGGGTCGAGGCGGACGGGCGCCGCTGGGACTTGATCCTGCGGGCGGGCCTGCGCTTCCACGACGGGACGCCGGTGCTGGCCCGCGACTGCGTCGCGTCGCTGCGGCGCTGGGCGAAGCGCGACCCGTTCGGCGGCTCCCTCATGGAGGCGACCGACGAACTCTCCGCGCCCGACGACCGGACGATCCGGTTCCGCCTGAAACACCCGTTCCCGCTGCTGCCAATCGCGCTGGGCAAGGCGTCCGTCCCGGTCTGCGCCATGATGCCGGAGCGCCTCGCCGCCATCGACCCGTTCCAGCAGGTGCCGGAGCTCATCGGCTCGGGACCGTTCCGCTTCGAGCCCGACGAGCGGGTGCCCGGCGACCGCGTCGTCTACACCCGCTTCGAGGACTACGTGCCGCGCCCGGACGGCCCGCTGACCTGGACCTCGGGTCCGAAGGTCGTCCACTTCGACCGGGTCGAGTGGCGCGTCATCGGCGACACCTCCACGGCGACCTCCGCGCTGATCGCCAGCGAGGCGGACTGGCAGGAATACGCCTCGCACGACCAGATCGCGCTCCTGCAGGCGGCCAAGGGCGTGAGCACCCGCGTCCTCGACCCGACCGGCTTCGTGACCATGCTGCGGGTCAACCACCTGCAGCCGCCCTTCAACAACCCGGCGATCCGGCGGGCTCTCTGGGGCGGGATCGACCAGACCGCGTGCATGCAGGGGGTCGTCGGCGCCGAGGATCCCGGCCTGTTCCACGTGCCCCTCGGCTTCTTCTGCCCGGGCACGCCGATGGCCTCGACGGACGGGTTGCAGCCGCTCACGGATCCGCGCGATCCGGCGCGAGTGCGCGCCGATCTCAAGGCGGCCGGCTACGGCGGCGAGACCGTGCTGCTGATGGTGCCGTCGAACTCGGCGCCGCTGCTGGCGCTCGGCCAGGTCGCGGCCGACCTGCTGCAGCGGGTCGGCATGACGGTGGAGGTCTACGCGGTCGAGTTCAACGCGATGCTGCAGCGGCGCAACCGAAAGGGGCCGGTCTCGGAGGGCGGCTGGAGCGCCTTCGTCACCAACTGGTCCGGCATGGATTGGCTGAACCCCGCGGGCTACATCGCCCTGCGCGGCACCGGCGAGAGCGGCTACGCCGGCTGGGCCACGACCCCGCGGATCGAGTCCCTGCGCGACACGTGGCTCACCGCCCCGGACGAGGCGGCGCGTGCCGCCCTGTGCCGGGACATCCAGCTCCAGGCGATGCAGGACGTGCCCTACTACCCGCTGGGCCAGTACCTGCAGCCGACCGCCTACCGCTCCCGCCTCACCGGGATCCTCGACGGGTTCCCGACGTTCTGGAACGTCCGGCCCGCCTGAGGGGGCGAGTTCCGGGGCCTCACAGCCCCGGGAAGGTCGGCGGCGCGATGGCGTCGGGGCCGCGCCCGGCCCAGTCGAGCTGCCGGACCTGCGCGAGCGCGCGGCCCTGCGCCTCCTCCAGCGCGGCCGCGGCGGCGGCGTAGTCGATCGTCAGGGCGCGCCCGTCGCGGACGATCTCGCGGCCGCCGACGAAGACCTGTCGAACCGCGCGGTCGCCGGCCGAGTAGATCAGCGACTGCACGGGATCGCGGCACGGGCGCATGGCCGGATGCCCGCAGTCCACGAGCACTAAGTCGGCCTTGCAGCCCGGTTCGAGCCGGCCGATGTCCTCGCGCCCGAGCGCCCTGGCGCCGCCCACCGTGGCGGCGTGGAACACGTCCGCCGCGCGGGTGTCGCGGGGATTCTCGGCGACGACCCGGGCGAGGTACGAGACGAGGCGCATCTCGTCGAGCATGTTGTGCGGGTAGACGTCGGTGCCGATCCCCATGTTGACTCCGGCCTGGAGGTAGCGCCCGAAATGGTGGAGCGCGATGCCGCGCCGGGCGAAGACCGTCGGGCAGTGGGCGACCGTGGCGCCGCGCTCGGCCAGGCGGCGCAGGTCCGAGCCCGGGCTGTGCCAGTGGGTCCAGGGATGGTCATCGAGGAAGATCCCGTGGCCGACGATGGTCCGCTCGGTGAGCACGCCGAGATCGTCGAGCCACTCGATCGGCGTCATCCCGGTGCGGCGGGTGATCTCGTGGAATTCCGACAGGGACTGCGCCGCGTGGGTGTGGAAGCGCAGGTCGCGCGCGACCGCCTCGGAATGGGCGTCCCGCAGCAGCTCCGCCGTGCAGGTGTCGACCTGCGCCGGGCAGAGCATGCCGGAGAGGCGGCCGCTCGGGTGCCCCTCCGCCGCCGCGATCTCGGCGAGGGCCTGCTCCAGGCCGCGCTGGCCCGCCGCCGCGTCCCACTCGTAGTCCACGCTGTGGCCGTTGCGGGTGAGCCAGCGTCCGGATCGGAACATCGGGGCGATGCAGACCCGCAGGCCCGAGGCGCCGAGGAGATCCAGCCAGCCCGCGCTCGGCAGGGCGAGGTCGCAGACGGTGGTGACGCCCGACAGGGCGAGCTCCGCGAGCGCGACCCCGTAGGCGGCCCGCGTCCCCTCAGCGTCGGGCCGCAGGATCGGCAGGTACTCGTAGAGCGAGGTGTTGTAGAGCCGCTGGCTGCCGACCTCGTCCCACATCCCCTTGTTCATCGGCTCCGAGAACAGGTGCGTGTGGATGTCGACGAGCCCGGGCATGATCATGCAGCCGGAGGCGTCGACGGTCCGGGCCGGCTCGGGACCCGCGTAGCCCGGCCCGACATGGATGAGGGCGCCGTCCGCGAAGGCGACGTCCGCGCCGGTGCGGTAGACGTGACCGCCGCTGTCCGGATCCCAGGCGACGACCCACCGGGCCCCCTTCACCAGCGTGATTTCGGCGGTGGCGTCCGGAGCTTCGTCCTGCATCGATAACCTCTCCCTTGCGTAAGCGGGCGGGCAAGAACGGTGCCTCCCGGTCGGATCGGCGGCCATGCGGCCCGGGTTTCGCTTGAGGTCTTCCGCGGTCACGATGGGTCGGTCGACGTCGCGGCATCGCGGTCGATCCCGATCAACCGGTATTCAGAGGGAAGGCGCCATGCGGCCTCGCGACACCACCGAGCCCGCGCGCATCCTGATCATCAACCCAAACGCGTCCCGGGCGGTGACGGCCGCCATCGACGCCGCCCTGGCGCCGCTGCGGCTGCCGGGCGGCCCCATCCTCGCGGTGACCGACCTGCCGGAGGGCCCGGAGAGCATCGCGACCCAGCGGGACGCGGATTCGGTGGTGATGCCGCTCGTCCGGTGCGTGGCGGACGATCCGTCCGACGCCTTCGTGATCGCCTGCTTCAGCGATCCGGGCCTGCACGCGGTCCGGGAGGCGGCGAGCGGTCGCCCGGTGATGGGCATCGCCGAGTGGGGGATCCTGCGGGCCCTGACGCTCGGGGAGCGCTTCGGCATCGTGGCCCTGTCCGAGGGCAGCGTCCGGCGCCAGCGCCGCACGGTGCGCCAGATGGGCCTCGGGGATCGCTATGCCGGGAGCCGGCCGGTGGAGGCGCGGGCCTCCGAGACGGCGGACGCCGCGATGGGCCCGCGCCTTATCGCGGCCGGTCGGACCCTGGTCGAGCGCGACGGCGCCGACGTGGTCGTGCTCGGCTGCGCCGGCATGGCGCGCCACCGGGCCGCCGCGGAGGCCGCGATCGGCTGCCCCGTCATCGAGCCCTGCCAGCAGGCGGCCGCCGCGGCCCTCGGGGCCGTGCTGCTCCGGGCCGCCCCGTGAGAAGGAACCGGCGATGCAGTACGACCTCCTGATCCGCGGCGGTACCTGCGTGACGCCGTGGAGCACCGAGACGGCGGATGTCGGGATCCGCGACGGGCGCATCGCGGCCCTCGGGGTCCCGGCCGGAGCGACGGCGGAGGCGGTGATCGACGCCGCGGGCCTGCACGTCCTGCCCGGCCTGATCGACAGCCACGTTCACCTGCGCGATCCCGGCGACCCGGCGGTGGAGACGATCGAGACCGGCACGCGGGCCGCGATCCTCGGCGGCATCGCAACACTTTTCGACATGCCCAACACCGTCCCGCCGATCGCCGACGCTGGGCGCCTCGCCTGGAAGCGCGACTACGTCGCGGGCCGCAGCTGGTGCGACATCGGCCTCTACGTGGCCGGCACCAAGACCAACATCGACGCGCTCGCCGCCCTGGAGCGCGAGGCGGGGGTCTGCGCCGTCAAAGTCTTCGCCGGCAGCTCCACGGCGGCGCTGATGATCGAGGACGACGCGCATCTCGAGCGGGCGATGCGCGCCGGCCACCGGCGCATGGCCTTCCACAGCGAGGACGAGTACCGGCTCCAGGCGCGCAGGCCGCTGTTCAGCCGGGGCCAGCCCTACCGGACTCACATGGAGTGGCGCGACGCGGAATGCGCCTTCCTGGGCACGCGGCGCCTCATGGCCCTCGCCCGCAGGACCGGCCGGGCGACCCACATCCTACACGTCTCGACCGCCGAGGAACTCGCCTACCTGCGCGACTTCCGCGACGTCGCCACCGTCGAAGTGCTGGTCAACCATCTCACCCAGGTGGCACCCGAGTGCTACGACACGCTCGGCGGCCTCGGCGTGATGAACCCGCCGATCCGCGATGCGCGCCACCGGACGGCCGCCTGGGCGGCCCTGCGCGACGGCACCGTCGACACGGTCGGCAGCGACCACGCGCCCCACGCGCGGGCGGCCAAGGCGCAGCCCTGGCCGGACTGCCCGGCCGGCCTCACCGGGGTCCAGACCCTGGTGCCGGTGATGCTCGACCACGTCGTTGCGGGGCGATTGTCCCTCGCCCGCCTCGTCGACCTGATGGCGGCCGGGCCGGCCCGCGTCTACGGGCTCCTCGGCAAGGGCCGCATCGCGGCCGGCTACGACGCGGACTTCACCCTGGTGGACCTGAAGGCCCGCCGCAGGATCGAGGATTCCTGGATCGTCTCGCCCTGCGGCTGGACGCCGTTCGCGGGACTGACGGTCACCGGCTGGCCGGTCGCCACGATCGTGCGCGGGATCCCCGTCATGCGCGACGACGCGGTGCTGGGCGAACCCGTCGGCCGCCTCGCGCGCTTCGCCGCCTGACCGGGCGCCCGTCAGCCGCCGCAGGTCTCCGCCACGAGCCACGCGGTGAGGATCGCCACGGCGTCGAGCAGGTCGTCGATCGCCATGGCCTCGCGCGGATTGTGACTGCCGTTGGCGTTGCGCACGAGCAGCATCGCCATCGGCACGCCGGCCATCGCGAAGGCGGCGGCGTCGTGGGAGGCCGGGCTGCCGAGGGGCCGCGTCGCGATGCCGAGGGCGTCCGCGACCGCCGCGAACCCGTCGCGGATCCGCGGCGCGACGGCGCCGACGCCCGCCTCGGCGCGCGGACCCAGCGTCACCGTCACGCCGCGGCGCTCGGACACCTCCGCGACAGCCGCCAGGAACGCCGCCTCCAGCTCGGCTAGCACCGCGGCCGCGTAGGCCCGCATGTCGAGGCTGAAACGGAACTCGCCCGGGACCGTCGTCAGGCCGTGCGCCGCGGCGTCGGTGTGGAACCGGCCGAAGGTGACGGCCATCGGGCAGCCGGCCGCCTCGCGCTCCGCCCAGACCCGGTCCAGCGTCAGGGCAATCTCGGCCCCGGCCATGGCCGCGTCGCGCCGGAAGCGGCGCGGCGTCCCGACATGGTCGTAGCGGCCGGCGATGCGGACGTCGGGATAGCGGACGTTGCCGGGTATCCCGGTGCACAGGCCGACCGGGATCCCGGCCTCCTCGAGGCTCGGCGCCTGCTCGATATGCACCTCCAGGAAGGCGTGGATCGCGGCGGCGTCGAGGGCCGCCGGGCCGCGGACGAGCGCGTCCGGATCGCCGCCCTCCCGGGCGATGTGGGCGGCGAGGCTGAGGCCGCTGTCGATCCGGGCCGCGTCGAGCGCCCCGTCCGGCAGGGCTCCGAGCGCCGCGCGGCTCCCGATATACGAGACCTGGAACCAGACACTCTCCTCGGCGCGGATGCCCAGGACAGAGATGTCCCGCTCCGGCTCCAGGCCGAGTTGGCGGATGGCCGCGACGGCGGCGAGCCCGGCCACCACGCCGGCGGCGCCGTCGAAGTTGCCGCCCTGGGCCACGGTGTCGAGGTGGGAGCCGATCAGGATCGGCGGCAGGGTTCGGTCCCGCCCCGGCAGCGTCATGGCGGTGTTGGCGGCGGCGTCCCGGGCGATCGCGAGGCCGAGATCGGAGGCGCAGCGCGCCACCGCCGCGTGCGCCGCGGTCTCCTCCGGGCTGTAGGAGGGCCGGGTAAACCCGGGCTCCGTCCGGCCGCACCGGGCCAGCTCCGCGAACAGGGCCTCGACCCGGCCGCGCTGCGCGCGCACAGCTGCTGAGATGGCGGACGCGCGGTCCATCGCTACGCCTCCCCGAGCGCCGGTCCCCGGGACGGGCCCGCCGGTGCCCCTGCCACTTTCGTGCCGGCCCGCCGGATCACCGGGCCCGAGTCTGCCGGATCGCCGGGCGCGCGGCCAGCCGCGCGGGTCAGCCCCGCGGCGCGGGTCAGCCCCGCGGCGCGGGATCGTTGCCCGGCCGGATTCCGGCGGCTATCGCCGGTCCCGGCAGGCGGGCGGAGGTTCTGCAAATGAAGACGATCGGGTTCCTGTCCTTCGGGCACTGGTCGCCGACCGGCGGATCGGCGACGCGCAGTGCGGCCGACACACTCCTCCAGTCGATCGACCTCGCGGTCGCCGCGGAGGAGCTCGGGGCGGACGGCGCCTATTTCCGGGTCCACCATTTCGCGCGCCAGCTCGCCTCGCCCTTTCCGCTGCTGGCGGCAGTCGGCGCCCGGACGAAGCGCATCGAGATCGGCACCGGCGTCATCGACATGCGCTACGAGAACCCGTTCTCCATGGTCGAGAATGCCGGCGCGGCGGACCTCATCGCGGGCGGACGCCTGCAGCTCGGGCTCAGCCGCGGCTCGCCCGAGCAGGTCATCGACGGCTGGCGGCACTTCGGCTTCGCCCCGGCCGAGGGCGAGACGGACGCCGATATGGGGCGCCGGCACACCGAGGTCTTCCTCGACCTCCTGAAGGGAACGGGGTTCGCCGAGCCCAACCCGCGGCCGATGTTCGCCAACCCGCCGGGACTCCTGCGCCTGGAGCCGCATTCCGAGGGGTTGCGGGACCGCATCTGGTGGGGATCGGCCTCCGACGCGACCGCGATCTGGGCGGCGCAGCAGGGCATGAACCTGCAGAGCTCGACCCTGAAGGCGGACGAGACCGGCGAGCCGTTCCACGTCCAGCAGGCCAGGCAGATCCGCCGCTTCCGGCAGGCGTGGCAGGATGCGGGGCACGCCCGCACGCCGCGGGTCTCGGTCTCGCGCTCGATCTTCGCGCTCGTGAACGACCTCGACCGCGCCTATTTCGGGCGCGGCACGAGCAGCGACCAGGTCGGCATCATCGACAACATGCGGGCGGTGTTCGGCCGCTCCTACGCCGCGGAGCCGGACCGGCTGGTCGATGAGCTGCGCGCCGACGCGGCGATCGCGGAGGCCGACACCCTGCTGCTGACGGTCCCGAACCAGCTGGGCGTCGCCTACAACGCCCACCTCATCGAGAGCCTGCTCTCGCACGTGGCCCCCGCGCTCGGGTGGCGCTGAGCCGACCTCCGGCCGGGTTCGCCGGCGCCGAGGGCATGCAGCTCCTCGGCCGGCCCTATCTTGGGACCTGACCCGCCGGCCTACCCATCGCCGCGAGCGTGCGGTAGCCTCCCGTCGGCCCGTCACGCGGTGCCGCTGTGCCCGAGTCCGGCACTTGTAAGGGGATCTCCGGGATGCCGCGTCCGTTGGACTGGAACGCGTTCGCCGACGCGTGGTGCGCCGCCTGGAACGCGCACGATGTCGAGCGGGTGCTGGCCCATTTCCACGACGACGCCGTGTTCACCTCGCCGGGCGCCGCGCGGATCGTTCCCGCTTCGGGCGGAACGGTGCGGGGCAAGGATGCGCTGCGCGCCTACTGGACGGAGGCCCTGCGGCGGATCCCGGACCTCCACTTTGCGGTGGAGCAGGTCTTCGCGGGCATCGACACGCTGGTGATCCAGTATCGCAATCAGAAGGGTGTGAGCGTCAGCGAGGTGCTCGTCTTCGAGGACGGCCGCGTGCGGGCGGGGCACGGCACCTACCCGATCGGCGTCGACAACCCCGTCGGTGCCGCGGCGGGCTAGAGCCGTTCGCGATGCGGCCGCGCCGGCCTCGGCGGGGCCGCCCGCATCGCAACCGGGTCCGTGCGTGTTGGTTGGCGTCGCGTGGCGAACGGGCGCGGGCCCGCTGCCCGCAGCGGGAGACGAACCATGAGTGATGGCTACCCTTCGATGACGGCGCTCCTGGGCCTCCTCGCCCTGGCAGGCTACCAGAACCGCGACAAGCTCGCGGAACTGCTGGGCGGCGCCGGTCAGACCGCGCCCGCGGGCCCCGGCGGCCCGGCCGACGGCTCCAACAGCGGCTCCAACAGCGGCTCCGGTGCCGGCCTGGGCGGTCTCCTCGGCGGCCTGCTGGGCGACAGGCGCGGCGAGGCTCCCGGCGGGTTCCTGCACAGCGGACTCGGCGAGATGCTGGACCGCTTCCAGCAGGCCGGTCACGGGACGGCCGCCCAGTCCTGGGTCAACCCGGGACCGAACCAAGAAATCGCGCCGCATCATCTGGAACAGGCGATCGGACCCGACGTCCTCGCGGCTCTCACCCAGCGGACGGGACTGTCCCGCGATGAGCTACTCTCCCGGCTGTCCCGCGAGCTCCCCCGGGCCGTCGACCGCTACACGCCCGACGGACGGATCCCGGCCTGAGGTCTGGCCGGCGGACGGATCACGGCCCGACCGTGGGGGTCGGGACCGTCACGGTCGGCGGGGCGTGGGCGACGGGCGCCGGTCTCAGGCGCCGCCGCGCCGCGCGCGCGGCTTCGGCGCGGCGAGCCGGTGGGCCGCCGTCACGGCCGACATCAGGGTCGCCTCGTCGACGATCGCGAGGTCGCACCGCGTCGCGCCCATCCGCCCCCAGCCGCCCGGAACGGGGCTGAAAGCCGCCGGCACCTGCTCGCAGAAGAAGTCGCGCAGGTCCGGGTCGAACATCAGGTTGATGTCGTGGCCCACCTCGTCCAGCGTCGCGAAGGTCTTGCGCGGCGTCCGGAAGGCCGTCCTGTGAAAATGGGGGGCGGAGGTCACCGCCTCCAACGTCGCGATGAGCGCCTTCACGCGCGCGATATCGACGCCCATCGCGGCCCTCCTCCCCTTTGTCGGCGGCGGATCGGACCGCCCGCCCGACCGGTCACCCGGTCCGGCGCTCGCAGAATCGCAACCGGTTCTCGAACGGATCCGCCACCTCCAGCACCTCGCCCCAGGGCGCCTGCTCGATGCCGGGCCGGGCATAGCCGTAGCGCTGGTCGGTGAGCGCCCGGTGATAGGCCCGGATGCCGCGCATCGGCACGAACACGGTCGAGCCGGGGGTGGCGTCGCCGTGGTGCTCGGTCAGGTGCAGCCGCAATCCGGCGCGGGCGACCTCCATGTAGAGCGGCAGACCCGGCTCGAACCGGTGCTCGAACCCGGGCGTGAAGCCGAGAAAGCCGCAGTAGAACGCGCGCGCCTTGGACTCGTCGAAGATGCGCAGAACCGGCACCGCCTCCAGGAAGCGGGGGCCGTCATCCGCGTCCCGGTCCAGGACGGCGCAGGCGGTGTTCCAGTCGTCGTAGCCCAGCCCGGTGGCGACGAGTTCGAGGGCGGCCGCGTGCGGGACGGCGAGGTCGCGGGCTGCCAGCGCGGCGCGCAGCCGCTTGGCCATGGTCTTGGCCTGATCGACGGTCGTCATGGTCCTCTCCCCGGGCCGGCGTCGGTCCGTCGGTGCCCGCATTGCCGACCCGGCGCCGGTCAGGGACACGGTGGGGGTGGGTCGTCCGCGATGCGTTCACCATCCCGGTTCCGGGGCGAGCGGCAGGCAGCATCGGCCTGGCGGCAGGCTACCCCGGCCGCGGCGCGGCCGCCAAGAGGTTTGAGGGAAGGCTGACACGGGACCTGCCGGCTTCCGACGGGTCACGACCCCGTGCCGCGCGCGGCCGGCCGGTCGCTGCCGCAGGCGGCGGTCTACCAGCGACCCGCCGCCTGGCGCTCGCGGAGCGCGATCTCGTCCGCGCTGGGTGGTTTGCTGGCGAAACTGCCGGTCTGGACCGCCCCGTCCCGCGCCAACACCGCGACGTGGACGCCCTTCGGCGAGTGGCTCTGCTCGACCAGCGTCCAGGTGCGGGCCGCCGCCGGGTTGTCCGCGTACCAGCGCTTGCCGCGGCCGAGCATGACCGGGAATGTGATCAGGACGAGCCGGTCGATGAGGCCCGCCGGAAGCAGCGCCGGATACAGCCTGCTGCTGCCCTGGATGAGGAGGTCGGGGCCCTCGCTCTCCCTGAGGCGGGTGACCGCCGCGACGGGGTCGCCGGCGAGGCGCCGGCTGTTGTTCCAGTCGAGCGCGGCGTCGCTTCCGGTGACGACATGCTTGCGGATCGCGTTGAAGGTCGCGCCGATCGGCTGCTCGGCGTTGTGCGGCCAGTAGGCGGCGAAGATCTCGTAGGTGCGCCGGCCGAGCAGCAGCTCGTAATCGCCGCCGAGCAGCTTGCCCATCGGCCCGGCGAGCGACGCGTCGAAGTACGGGAAGGTCCAGCCGCCGTGCGCGAAGCCGGTCTGATCCTCCTCCGGACCGCCCGGTGCCTGGATCACGCCGTCGAGGGACTGGAAGAGGGAGCCGGTGATCTTACGCATGGGCGGAGTCCCCGCGGAGGGCAGCCTCGATCCGGGCGATGTCGATCTTGCGCATGGTCATCATGGCCTCGAACGCGCGCCGGGCGGCAGCCCGGTCGGGGTGGCTGTTGGCGTGCAGGAGCGCGCGCGGCGTGATCTGCCAGGAGAAGCCCCAGCGGTCCGTGCACCAGCCGCACGCGCTCTCCGCGCCGCCGTGGCCCACGACGGCGTCCCAGTAGCGGTCGGTCTCCGCCTGATCGTCGGTCAGCACCATGAAGCTGACCGCCTGGTTGGCCCGGAAGGCCGGGCCGCCGTTCAGGCCGACGAACGGCCGGCCGAGGACGGTGAACGCGACCGTGAGTTCGTCGCCCGCGGACCCGCCGGGGAAATCCGAGGGGGCGTTCATGGGCGCGCCGACATGGCTGTCGGGGAAGGTCGCGGCGTAGAATTCCGCGGCCTTGCGGGCCTCGCCGCGATCGAACCACAGGCAGGTCGTCAGCTTGTCGCTCGTCATGGCCGGACGCTCCTCACGTGGCTTGCCGCGGGCCGGCGAGGCCGAGCTGGTGGCCCGCCGGATCGGCGATGTTGGCCGCGTAGCTGCCGCCGGGGATCGGGTCGGGCCCCTGGAGGACCGTGCCGCCCGCCGCCCGGACGGTCGCGAGCGCGGCGTCGATGTCGGCGACGTGGATGTACCAGTTCCAGCGGGCCGGCGCGCCGCTGGCCGCGCTCGACATCACCGCGCCGGGGCGCAGGTCGCCCCGCCCGATGAAGGCGTACTCGCCCAAGTCGCCCATCGGCATGGCACCGAGCTTCTCCCAGCCGAACAGCGCCCCGTAGAAGGCGAGGGCCGCCGCGGGATCGGGGGTGGCGAGCTCGATCCAGACGCCGTGGCCGCGCGTCCGCTCCGTCTCGAGCGGCACCGGCCCGAAGGCCCGGCTCGCGCCGGGATGGGCCGGATTCATCGCGGCGAAGACCACGCCCTGCGGGTCGCTCACCATGGCGAAGCGGCCGACATGGGGGATGTCGACGGGCCCGAACCGGACCGCGCCGCCGAGATCGACCGCGCGGGAAGCCAGGGCGTCGACGTCCGAGGCCGCGAGGTAGACCGCCCAGCCGGGGAGGCCGGGGGCCTCGGGCATCGGCCGCCGGATCCCGGCCACGGGCGCCCCGTCGGCCTCCGCGATCCGGTAGCCGCCGTGCTCGGGCATCGGCGACGGCGCGACGCGCCAGCCGGCGACCGCCTCGTAGAAGGCCTGCGCGGCGTCCGGGTCGGACGCGTTCAGCTCGAACCAGATGGGTGTCCCCTCGGCGGGTGGCATCGGGCGCTCCTCCGTGACAATCGGCGCTGCGGCCGCTGCGCGACGCCCCCTCCGGCCCCGCTTTGCCCAGGCTCGCATTCTCGGTTACACAAAGCAACCATGGAGTCAGAAAAAATAACCACGCGGGCATCCCGGCCACGCGAGCGCCTGTACGACGACGCCTGCGGCACGGCCCTCGCGCTGGAGTTCATCGGCGAGCGCTGGTCGCTGCTGATCATGCGCGAGCTGGTCTACGGCCCCCGGCGCTTCGGCGAGATCCGGGCAAACCTCCCGGGGATCAGCGCGAACGTGCTGACGCAGCGGCTAGAGAGCCTGGGGGCGGCGGGCATTGCCCTGCGGTACCGGCTGCCGTCGCCGGCCAACGTGCAGGTCTACGATCTCACCGACTGGGGCCGCGAGGCCGCGCCCCTGATGCGCGACCTGGGCCGCTGGGCCGCCCGCTCGCCGCGGCACGATCCGAGCCTGTTCATGTCGGGGGCGTCGGCCATGATGTCGCTCGAGGCCCTGGTCGACCGCGGGCGGGCGGCGGCGCTGTCGGCGACGGTCGCTTTCCACTTCCCCGGCGAGGACTTCGTCGCGACGGTGACCGGCGACGGGATCCGCGTGCGGCGGGGCGTCGCCGAGGCGCCCGACCTCGCCTTCACCGGCGACACGATGGCGATGCGCCGCACGGTCTACGGCAAGGCGCCGCTGGACCGGGACGGCGCCGGCGGGACGCTCGCCGTCGCGGGCCCCGCCGACCTGGCGCGGTCCTTCATCGACCTCTTCACCCTGCCGGCCAAGGCGGGCTGAGGTGCCCGTCCCGCGGCTCGCGCGGGGAGGGCGCGCCGCCCGCGAGCGCGCCGACAACGCCGGCGAGCACGTCGAGGCCGACCGCGACGTCGGCCGGGTCGACGGTCCCCGCCGCCCCCAAGCCGACGCCGCCCCGACAGCGGATCAGCGCGAGGCCGATCGGTCCGAGCAGGGCCATGTGGGACGCGTCGGTGGTCACGCCCTGCGCCAGCCGCACGGCGCGGTGTCCCGCGGCCTCGACGGCCTCCTCGAACAGGCGGACCAGACCGGGATCGCACCGGGTGGCATCGGGATCGACGCTGCGCTCGACGGTGATCCCCAGCCAGCGCCGCGCCGCGACCGCCTCGAGCGCCGCGGCGAGTTCCGCCACGGCCGCGCGCCGCGCGCCGTCGTCGGCGGAATCGACGCGGACGCCCAGTGTCGCCGACCCCGCGACCACGAAGGTCGGCACCGGCGCGACGTCGAGGCGCATGACCGTGACGGTGACCCCCTCCCGCGCCAGGCCGACGCGCTCGGCGGCGAGGACGCATTCGGCCGCCCCGGAGAGGGCGTCCCGCCGGCCCGGCATCGGGTTCGCCGCCGCGTCGACGGCGGCGCCTGTCAGCGTGACCCGGAGCATCGTCGATTCCGACAGGGCCGGCACGATCCCGATCGGCACTCCCGATCGCTCCAGCACGGGGCCGGCCTCGGCGGCGACCTCGAGATAGGCCAGGATCGCGTCCGAGGCCCGGCGCGCGCTCGCGAGGCGCGCCGGGTCGAGCCCGTGCGCCTCCAGGGCGCGACGCAGGGTGACGCCGTAGGCGTCGTCCCAGTCAAGCGCGTCCGGGGCGAGCCGCCCGACCACGGCCCGGCTGCCGAACTGCCGGGGACCGAACCGGCTGGCCGCGTCCGCGACGAAGGCGACGACCTCGACCGCGTGGCGCGGCGGCGGTCCGTGCCGGATCAGGCGCTCGACGGCGGCGATGCCGATCAGCACGCCGAGCGTCCCGTCGTAGCGGCCGGCATCCTCGCGCGTGTCGACGTGGCCCCCGACGACGACGGCCGGGCCGCCCGGGACCGCGCCTTCGACCCGGCCGACGAGGTTGCCGGCGGGATCGCGCCGGGCCGACAGACCGGCCTCCGCCATCCAGCCGAGGACGAGCGCCTCGGCCTCGGCCTGCTGCGGGCTGAAGACGCGCCGCGTCAGGGTCCACGGGTAGGCGCTGATCCCGGCGAGCCGCGCGACGCGCGCCAGGACGATCCCGGCGGCACTCAAGGGCGCCGCCGTCACGGCGCCCGCGGCGTCACCGCGATCCCAGCCCCCCAGTAGCGGTTGGCGATCAGCTGCTGATTCCGGATGAGGCCGATCGCCGTCCTGGCATCGCCGCCCGCGAACGTGCCGACCGCCGCCCCGCATAGCGTCAGGTACATCCGCTGGTGCACCACGGACTCGAAATAGGCCCGGGGCGGCGAGGCGAGGGCGAGGCCGGCGTCGAGATTCTGCTGGCGCACCCGCGCGGCGGCCTCAGCCACCGCCGCCTGCACCGTCTCCATCATCGCGCGCTGCGCGGCGTCCAGGATCTCGGACGCCTCGCGCTCGTCGGGCGTCAGAACAGGGCAGGCAACAGCCATCGCGACCTCCGTGTCGACCGCCGGTGAGGCTGACCGGCCGGCCGCGCGGCAATATGGCCGGCGCGTATCAATTCGTTACGGCGCGCCGAACCCGTCACGAATCGTCACTTGCGCAGCGGCACGCCCTTCGTGGTGAAGCGCTGGCCGCCGCCCGTGTAGCGGGGTCGCGGCTGGCCGCCCGTCCGGCCCGCACCGGCGCCGGTGCCCGGCGGCTGCGAGAACGGCACCAGCTGGTCCGGCCGCGGCCCGATGAGGTCGGCGCGGCCCATCTCCCGCAGCGCCTCGCGCAGCAGGGGCCAGTTCTCGGGGTCGTGGTAGCGCAGGAACGCCTTGTGCAGCCGGCGCTGGCGCAGCCCCTTGATCGCCTCGACGGACTCGCTGCCGCCGCGTTTCACGCCCCGCAGCGTGTTGATCTCGGTGTGGTACATCGCGGTTGCGGTCGCCATCGGCGAGGGCAGGAACGTCTGGACCTGGTCGGCGCGGTAGTTGTTCTTCTTGAGCCAGAGCGCGAGGTGCATCATGTCCTCGTCGGTCGTGCCCGGATGCGCCGCGATGAAGTACGGGATCAGGTAGTACTTCTTGCCCGCCTCCTTGGCGGCGGCGTCGAACATCTCCTTGAACCGGTCGTAGGTGCCGATCCCTGGCTTCATCATCTTGTCGAGGGGGCCGCGCTCGGTGTGCTCGGGCGCGATCTTCAGGCGCCCGCCGACGTGGTGGGTGACGAGCTCCTTGATGTATTCGGGGCTCTTCACCGCGAGGTCGTAGCGCACGCCCGAGGCGACCATCACCTTCTTGACGCCCTTCACCTCGCGGACCTTGCGGTAGAGCCGGATCAGGTCGTCGTGCGAGGTGTTCAGGTTCGGGCAGACGTCCGGAAAGACGCAGGAGGGCAGCCGGCACGCCGCCTCGATCTTCGGGTCCTTGCAGGCCATCCGGTACATGTTCGCCGTCGGCCCGCCGACATCCGAGATCACGCCCGTGAAGCCCGGGGTCTTGTCGCGGATCCGCTCGATCTCGCGCAGGATCGAGCCCTCCGAGCGGTTCTGGATGACGCGGCCCTCGTGCTCGGTGATCGAGCAGAAGGTGCAGCCGCCGAAGCAGCCGCGCATGATCGTCACCGAGAACTTGATCATGTCCCAGGCGGGAATCTTCGCGTCGCCGTAGGACGGGTGCGGGGCGCGGGCGTAGGGCAGGTCGTAGACCGCGTCCATCTCGTCGCTGGTCAGCGGGATCGGCGGCGGGTTGAGCCACAGGTCGCGGTCGCCGTGGCGCTGGACGAGGGGGCGCGCGTTGCCGGGATTGGCCTCCCGGTGCAGCACGCGCGAGGCGCGGGCGTAGGCCTCCTTGTCGTCCTTGACCTCGTCGTAGGCGGGCAGCCGGATCACGGTCTCGCCGGGCCGACGGGTGGCGGCCTCGTCCGTCGAGTCGAGGTCGTCGGCGGGCAGCTCGGTGTAGTGGGCAGGCACGCGGCGGAACAGGGCGACGCCCCGGATCGCGTCGAGCTGGTGCGGCGCCTCGCCGGCCGCGAGGCGGTTCGCCACCTCGACCACGGCGCGCTCGGCGTTGCCGTAGATCAGCAGGTCCGCCTTGGCGTCGGCCAGGATCGAGCGGCGCACCTTGTCGGACCAGTAATCGTAGTGCGCGATCCGGCGCAGCGACGCCTCGATGCCGCCGAGCACGACCGGGACGTCCTTGAAGGCCTCGCGGCAGCGCTGCGTGTAGACGATGGTGCAGCGGTCCGGGCGCCGGCCGCCCTCGCCGCCGGCCGTGTAGGCGTCGTCGTGGCGCAACCGCCGGTCCGCCGTGTAGCGGTTCACCATCGAATCGAGGTTGCCGCCGGTGACGCCGAAGAACAGGTTCGGCTTGCCGAGCGCCTTGAACGGCTCCGCCGAGTGCCAGTCGGGCTGGGCGATGATGCCGACCCGGAAGCCCTGCGACTCGAGCAGCCGGCCGATGATGGCCATGCCGAAGCTCGGGTGGTCCACGTAGGCATCACCGGTCACCAGCACGATGTCGCAGGACTCCCATCCGAGGGCCGCCATCTCGGCGCGGCTCATGGGCAGGAACGGCGCAGCGGGCCCGCGCGGCATGCGGACGGGGGGCGCCAGGGGACGGGCGGTGGACGCTTGGAGTTCCATGGTGTCCCTGCATAGGCCTCCGGGGCCGCGATCTCAACGAATGGCAGGGCGGCGGTGGCCGCGACCGTGCCGCCCGAGGGCGCCCTGCGCCGATCCGGCGCACCTCGAGACAGGCGATGCGCCGCCGTCGCGACCGGCCCGGCTCAGCGCGCGATCAGCTCGCGGATGCGGGCGGCCAGGGCCTCCACGGCGAAGGGCTTGGTCAGCACCGCCATGCCGGGCTCGAGACGCCCGTCGCCCGGCAGCGCGGTCTCGGCGAAGCCGGTGATGAACAGCACCTTCAGGTCCGGCCGGCCGACCCGGGCGGCATCCGCCATCTGGCGCCCGTTCATGCCGCCGGGCAGGCCGACATCCGTGACGAGCAGGTCGATCCGCGCACCCGATTGCAGCACGCTGAGGCCGCCCGCGCCGTCCGCGGCCTCGATCGCCGTATAGCCGAGGTCGCTCAGCACGTCCGTCACCAGCATGCGCACCGTCGGCTCGTCGTCCACGATCAGCACGGTCTCGCCCGCCTCGGCCTGCGCCATCAGGCCCCTGCCCGGGTCGGGCCCGTCCGCGTCCGCCTCGCCGAAGTGCCGCGGCAGGTAGATGCACACGTTCGTGCCCTGGCCGACCGTCGAGGTGATCCGGACCTGCCCGCCGGATTGCTTGGCGAAGCCGTAGATCATCGACAGGCCGAGGCCGGTGCCCTCGCCCATCGGCTTGGTGGTGAAAAACGGGTCGAAGGCCCGGGCAACGACCTCCGGGGGCATGCCGGTGCCGGTATCGGAAACGCACAGCGACAGGTACGGCCCCTCCGGCATGTCCTGGGCGTCGGCCTGCTGCCGGTCGATCCAGCGGTTGTCGGTCTCGATGGTGATCCGGCCGCCCCCGGGCATCGCGTCCCGCGCGTTGATGCAGAGGTTCAGGAGCGCGTTCTCCAGCTGGGACGGGTCCGCGAGCGCGGCCCAGAGCCCGTCCGCCCCGACGTGCCGCACCTCGACGCTCGGCCCGACCGTGCGCTGGATCAGGTCGAGCATCCCGCGGACCAGCCGATCGGCGTCGATCGCCCTGGGCGCCAGCGTCTGGCGGCGCGAGAAGGCGAGCAGGCGGTGGGTGAGGGCCGCGGCCCGCCGGGCGGCGCCCTGGGCGGCGGCGATGTACTTGCCGACATCCTTCGACCGCCCCTGGGCGATGCGGGCCTCGATGAGCTCCAGCGAGCCCGAGATGCCCGCCAGAAGGTTGTTGAAGTCGTGCGCCAGCCCGCCGGTGAGCTGGCCCACCGCCTCCATCTTCTGCGACTGGCGCAGCGCCTCCTCCATGCGCGCCCGCTCCTCCCCGGCCTGCCGCAGACGGTCGGCCGCCGCCCGGAGATCGCGCGTCCGCTCCTCGACGCGGGCCTCCAGCGACGCGTTGAGCTGGCGGATCTCGTCCTGCGTGCGGCGCTGCCGGTAGGCCGCGAAGGCCAGCAGGGCGGTGGCGAACAGGCCGCCGCCGCAGACGAGCCAGATCTCCGGCAGCGCCGAGCCGCGCCGGGGCGAAACGCGCTGCGCGAACGCCACGGTCCAGGTGCGGCCGCCGAGCTCGAGATGCGCTTCGCGGGTGAGGCGCCCCGCCCCGGCGGCGGAGGCCCGCGCGGACCGGTGCAGCAGGTTCGCCTCGCTCGGCGCGCCGTCGTAGATGGCGAAGGCCGCGTCCTCCTCGGCCTCCGCCGCCACGATGCTGTTGAACAGGTCGTCGGCCCGGAAGGCGCCGAACACGAAGCCCAGGAAGCGTCGCCGCCGGTCCTCGAGGTCCGGCGGCACGGCGCCGCCGGCATAGACCGGCATGGCGACGAGGAAGCCCGCCTGCTTGTTCGCGTCGATCTCCTGCACGAGCTGGATCCGCGCCGAGGCGGCCGGCTGGCCGGTGTCGCGGGCCCGCTCGACCATGTCGCGCCGCACCGGGTCCGACATCACATCGTAGCCGATGGCGGCGAGGTTGCGCGGGTTCGGCGGCTCGGCGAACAGGACCGGGCTGATCATCGGGCTGTCGGTCGGCGGCCGGACCCGGGCATTCTCGACGCCCAGGGCCGCGGCGCGCGCGGCGAACGTCTCGCGCGCGGAGGCGGGCAGGGTCGGCGTGAAGCCGATGCCGAGGAAGCCGGGGTAGAGGCGCTGGAACTCGATCCGCTGCACGTAGGCCCGGAACTGGGCCAGCGTGACGGCGTCGCCGTCGGCTGCGAACAGGCCGGCGGCGCCGCGCAGGAGCGCCGTGTAGGTACGGAACTGGTCCTCGACCGTGCGCAGCTCGATCTCGGTGGCGTGCTCGAAGGTCAGGCGGTCGCGCAGCGCCGCCGCCTGCCAGGTGAGGGCCGTGCTCAGCCCGGTCGCGAGGAGGCCGGCGGCCAGGATCGCGGGCGGGATCCAGCGCGCCGCGCCCGCCCCGCGGCGGGCGGCGGGCGCGACAGGAGCCTGCGATGCGGTGCGGTGGGACAAGAGGCGAGACCGGACTTCGACTGCGGCCCGTCAAAGCAGGCATGCGCCGGGATGCAAGTCCATGGTGGCGTCACCGGGGCGAAATTCCCGCACTGCGGCGGGCGCTCAGGGCGCGCGGCACGCCATCGCGGCGGTAGCCTCGATCACGCTCAGCGCCCGGCGCCGCACCTCCAGCGCCGCGTCCGGGCTGTCCGACACGGTGGAAGCCTCGCGCCTCAGCGTCGCGTCGCAGGCGCACGAACGGTAGCCCGCCGCGTCGTAGCAGGCGTCGTGGCGCATGCACGCGGCATCGAGGGCGTCGGTCGGCGGCAGCCCCTCGCCGCGCTGACCCGTGCCGCAGTAATTGCCGTGGAACAGCTCCTTGCCGGCGATGACCCGGCCCAGGTCGCCCTTCGGCGGTGCCGGCGCTTCTGCCTGCCCGCTCGGGTTGAGATCGTTGGCCGGCCCGCCCGCCTTCGATCCGGAGGAGCGCAGGGCCTTCGGGATGCCGGAGCGCTCGCCGGGCTCGTTCAGGGCCTCGCCGGCCCGGCCGTTCGGGTCCGAGATGTCCGGGAGCGGCGGGGGCGGTCCCGGGCGAGGCTCGCCCGGCTCGACGGTCGCGGCCGGCAGGTCCCGGACATCCTGCACGTCTTGGACGCTCTGGACGCTCTGGACGCCTCGCGGGTCTGGAACGCCCTGCGCCCCGGACGCGTGCGGGTAGGCGACGAGCAGCAGCCCGAGCGTGGCGAGGAGAGACGGTCTCACGGATGGCCCCTGATTCAGCGGCCCCTCAACTCGAAGCTCGGCTTCTCCGTTCCGGACTTTCGCTCGCCACGGTCACGGAGGCCTGCGGGGCGGACGCGGGCCGCGGGGCGGAACCGCCCGGGCCGGCGCGGCACGCGGCACCGTGCGCGGGCGCACGGGGGCTCGTCCCGCGTGTTGGACCCCGGGGTCGCGGATCCCACATCGAGGCGTAACGCGGCCGGGATGATCCCGGCGACAGACCTGAGCTGGACCTCCGCCATGACCTCTCGTCTTCTGATCGGCGCCGTGATCGGGATCGGCCTGTCCGGGCCCGCCCTGGCGCAGAGCTTCACCGCCCCCGCCGGCATCCCGGCCGTCACCGCCCCCGGCGGCCTCCAGGGCCGCGCGGCGCTCGCGGAACCGCGGACGGCGCCGGACGGGCGCGCCGGTATCCTCGACGGCGACGGCAGGCCCCCGTCGGCGGTCGGCACCGTCGATCCGCGCCGCCCGCATCCCGAGCGCTAGGGCGCGCCTCGCCGCACCGCTGGTCAGTCCTGGTCAGGCTCGCCCGGCGCGTCGGGCGTCGCGGTCATCGTCGCGGCGGGCGCGCCGAGGGCGCGCGAGACCGCGGCGGCGCCTCTCCGCACCCGCTCGCCGATCGCGTGCAGCTTCTCGTCGGACAGCCGGTGCGTCGGCCCCGACACCGAGATCCCCGCGATAGCCTCGCCGTGGAAGTTGAGGATCGGGGCGGCGACGCAGCGCATCCCGATGCTCCGCTCCTCGTCGTCGATCGCGTAGCCCCGGCGGCGGGTCGCCTCGACGTCGTCGCGCAGCTGGTCCAGTGAGCCGATGGTCTTGTCGGTGAACCGCGCGAAGGTCTTTCCCCGGAACAGGCGCTCGGTCCGGGCCGGCGCGTAGGTGCTCAGCAGAGCCTTCCCGATGCCCGACGCGTGCAGCGGCGACAGGGAGCCCGGCGGGAAGAAGGCGCGGATCGTCTCGTGGGTCTCCACCTGGCTGACGAACAGGACGTTGCCGTCCTTCTCGACGCCGAGATTGGAGGTCTCGCCCGTCTCCTGCATCAGCGTCCACATCATCGACCGGCTCCGCTCGACGACGTTGTGGCGGCGCAGGAACGCCGATCCGAGCCGGTAGGCCTCCGCACCGACGTGCCACTCCTGCTTGTCGGCGCTGATCTCGACGAGGCCGCGGCGCTCGAGCGTCGCGAGGACCCGGTGCATGGTCGCCACGGATTGCTCGAGCCTGCCGGCCAGTTCCGAGAGCGTCAGCCCGTCGCCGCCCGCCAGGACGTCGAGGACATCGAGGGCGCGGTCAAGCGCCTGGATGGTCGCCGCCGGCTTGGCGCCTCCGAACCCCTTCGGCCGCCCGCGCCGCCGGTTTCCCGAATCCATGGCGTCCTCGCCTTCGCCAATCCCGCGCGATTCCTAGGATGGAAAAATTTTTCTCACAACGGAAAAAGGTAAGACGTTGTCGCGGCGCGCGTTTCCGCGCTCCGACCCCGTATGAAAAAGTTTTTCAAGAAAATATCAATACGGGATCGGCGGTGCTATCGTTCCCGTATTGGAGGAGAGCGCCGCCGATGTTCGCACAGAATCCCGTCTTCATTCCCGGCCCGACCAACATGCCGGAAGTGCTTCGCCGCGCGGCCGACATGCCGACGCTGGATCACCGGTCGCCGCTCTTCGCGCAGATCCTTCATCCGGCGCTCGCCGGCGTGAAGAAGGTCCTGAAGAGCGAGGACGCCGAGGTGTTCATCTTCCCGTCGACGGCTACGGGCGGCTGGGAGACCGCGCTCTCCAACACGCTCAGCGCCGGCGACACGGTGCTGGCGGCGCGCCACGGCATGTTCAGCCACCGCTGGATCGACATGACGCGCCGCCACGGCCTTGATGTCCGGATGATCGAAGCCCCGTGGGGCGAGGGGCTTCCGGCGGATCGCTTCGCCGAGGCCCTCGCGGCCGACAAGGCGCACCGCATCCGGGCCGTGCTCGTCACGCACAACGAGACGGCGACCGGCGTCCGCTCGGACGTCGCCGCCGTGCGCCGCGCGCTGGATGCCAGCAACCACCCGGCTCTGCTGCTGGTCGACGGCGTCAGCTCGATCGCGTCCATGGATTTCCGCATGGACGAGTGGGGCGTCGATGTCGCCGTGACGGGCTCGCAGAAGGGCTTCATGCTGCCCGCGGGCCTCGCCATCGTGGCGTTCTCGCCCAAGGCCATGGCCGCCACGGCGACGGCGACGCTGCCGCGGACCTATTTCGACATCCGCGACATGGCGAAGGGTTACCCGAACGGCGCCTATCCCTACACGCCGGCGGTCGGCCTCCTGAACGGCCTGAAGCTGTCGACGGAACTGCTCCTGGCCGAGGGGCTCGAGACCGTCTTCGCCCGGCACCGCCGCATCGCGGACGGGATCCGCGCCGCCGTCGCCGCCTGGGGCCTGGAACTCTGCGCCGCGCGCCCGGACCTCTACTCGGACACGGTGAGCGCGATCCGCACCCCGGAGGGCTTCGACGCCACGCGGATCGTCACCCACGCGGCGCGCCACTACGACGTCGCCTTCGGGGTGGGCCTCGGCGAGGTCGCCGGGAAGGTCTTCCGCATCGGCCACCTCGGCAGCCTCACGGATGTGATGGCGCTGTCGGGGATCGCAGCCGCCGAGATGGCGATGGTCGATCTCGGCCTGCGCATCGCGCTGGGATCGGGGGTCGCGGCCGCGCAGGCGGTGTACCGCCGCGCCCCGGCCGCCGCCCTGCGCGCCGCCGCCTGAGGGGGCGCGCCATGGAAAGCGCCCTGATCACGCCCACCCTCGACGACGTCCTGGCCGCCCACGAGCGCATCCGGCCCTACATCCACGAGACGCCGGTCCTGACCTCGCGGATCATCGATGAAGCCGCCGGCGCGCAGCTGTTCTTCAAGTGCGAGAACCTGCAGAAGGCCGGCGCCTTCAAGGCGCGGGGCGCCTCGAACGCCGTCTTCAGCCTCACCGAGGCGCAGGCCGCCCGGGGCGTGGCGACCCACTCGTCGGGCAACCACGGCACCTGCCTGTCCTACGCGGCGGGCCGGCGCGGCATCCCCTGCACGGTGGTGATGCCGCGCACCGCGCCCCAGGCGAAGAAGGACGCCGTGCGCGGCTACGGCGGCCGGGTGGTGGAGTGCGAGCCGTCCACCTCATCGCGCGAGGCCGTGTTCGCCGAGGTCGTCGCCGAGACCGGCGCGGAGTTCGTGCATCCCTACAACGATCCCCGCGTCATCGCCGGGCAGGCGACCTGCGCCCGCGAGCTGATCGCGCAGGTCCCGGATCTCGACGCGGTGATCGCCCCGATCGGCGGCGGCGGCATGGTGTCGGGCACCTGCCTGACGCTGGCCGGGCTCGCCCCGCACATCGCCGTCTACGCGGCGGAGCCCGAGCAGGCCGACGACGCCCATCGCAGCCTGAAGGCCGGACGGATCATCGCCGACGACGCGCCGGTGACGGTCGCGGACGGCCTGAAGGTGCCGCTGAAGGACCTCACTTGGCACTTCGTCCGCCACCACGTCGCGGATATCCTGACGGTCTCCGAGGCCGAGATCGTCGCGGCGATGCAGCTGATCTGGAAGCGGCTGAAGATCGTCATGGAGCCGTCCAGCGCCGTCGCCCTGGCGGCGGTGCTGAAGAATCGCCCCGTCTTCGCGAACAACCGGGTGGGCGTGATCATCACGGGCGGGAACGTCGATCTCGACGCGCTGCCCTGGCAATAACGGGAGGCCCACGATGCACATGAACGCCCGATCCGCCGATCTCGAAGTCGGCTTCGACGTCCCCGCGCTGCCCGGTATGCGCGAGGACGAGATCCAGACGCCCTGCCTGATCGTCGATCTCGACGCGCTGGAAGGCAACATCCGCAAGATGGGCGACTACGCCAAGGCGCACGGGATGCGCCACCGCGCCCACGGCAAGATGCACAAGTCCGTCGATATCCTGAAGCTTCAGCAGAGCCTCGGCGGCGCCTGCGGCGTCTGCTGCCAGAAGGTCTCGGAGGCGGAAGTCTTCGCCCGAGCGGGCATCAAGGATATCCTGGTCTCGAACCAGGTGCGCGACCCGGGCAAGATCGACCGGCTGGCGCGGCTGCCGCTGCACGGCGCCCGCATCATCGTCTGCCTCGACGACGTGGCGAACGTCGCCGACCTCTCGGCGGCGGCGCAGCGGCACGGCACGCAGCTCGACTGCTTCGTCGAGATCGATTGCGGCGCCGGCCGCTGCGGCGTGCGGACGAGCCCCGAGGTGGTGGCGATCGCCCGGGCCGTCGCGGCCGCGCCGAACCTGCGCTTCGCGGGCCTCCAGGCCTACCAGGGCGCCATGCAGCACATCGACGGCTACGAGGAGCGGCGGGCCAAGCTCGACGCGGCCATCGCCCAGGTGCGCGACGCCGTCGCGGCGCTGAACCGGGAGGGCCTCGAGCCGGAGCTCGTCAGCGGCGGCGGCACCGGCAGCTACTATTTCGAGGCGGGATCCGGCGTCTACAACGAGCTGCAATGCGGCAGCTACGCGTTCATGGACGCCGATTACGGGCGTATCCGCGACCGGGACGGCAACCGCATCGATGCGGGCGAGTGGAAGAACGCCCTGTTCATCCTCACCAGCGTGATGAGCCACGCCAAGGCCGACAAGGCGATCTGCGACGCGGGCCTGAAGGTGCAGTCGGTCGATTCCGGCCTGCCCTTCGTCTTCGGCCGCGACGACGTGAAATACATCAAGTGCTCGGACGAGCACGGGGTGATCGAGGATCCCGAGGGCCGGCTGAAGGTCAACGACCGTCTGCGCCTCGTCCCCGGCCACTGCGATCCGACCTGCAACGTCCACGACTGGTATGTCGGCGTCCGCAACGGCCGGGTCGAGACGCTCTGGCCGGTCTCGGCCCGCGGCAAGGCCTACTGACGCACCCTGCACACCGTCCGTCATCGCGAGCGCGGCGCAGCGATCCGGGGACGCGCCTCGACGGGGCCCGCTGCCCTGGGTCGCTTCGCGACGCCCGCGATGACGGGGGCGACATGCCGGCTCACGAATTGAGGACACATCCGCGATGATCATCGTTCCCGAGCACGCGATCGACGGGCTGTTGACCGAGGCGGAGTGCTTTACCGCCGTCGAACAGGTCTTCGCCTCCATGGCGCGGCGGCGAGCCGGCAACTTCCCGGTCGTCCGGGAAGCCATCGGCCACGCCGACGCGCTCTACGGCTTCAAGTCGGGCTTCGACCGGGACAGCCTCGCGCTCGGCCTCAAGGCCGGCGGCTTCTGGCCCGGCAACGCCGCGAAGGGCCTGACCAACCACCAGTCGACGGTGTTCCTGTTCGACGCCGATACCGGCCGCTGCCGGGCCGTCGTCGGAGGGAACCTCCTCACCGCGCTGCGCACGGCCGCGGCCTGCGCCATCTCCGTCCGGCACCTCGCCCGCAAAGATGCGCGGGTGCTGGGCATGATCGGCGCGGGCCACCAGTCGGCGTTCCAGCTGCGCGCCGCGCTGGCGCAGCGGCCGTTCGAGCGGGTCCTCGCGTGGAACCTGCATCCCGGCATGTTCGGCCGGATGGAGGCGGTGGCGCGGGAGCACGGCGTGCCGTTCGAGGCGGTCGACCTCGACCGGCTCGGGTCCGAGGCCGACGTCGTCGTGACGATCACGTCCTCGTTCGCGCCGATCCTGAAGGCCGTGCAGGTCCGGCCGGGCACGCACCTCGCCTGCATGGGGACGGACACGCGCGGCAAGCAGGAGGTGGAGGCCGAACTGCTCGCCGCCGCCACGGTGTTCACCGACGAGGTCGCGCAGTCGGTCAGCATCGGCGAGGCGCAGCACGCTGTCGCGCGGGGGCTCCTCGCCGCGGATTCCATCGTGGAGATCGGGGCGGTGATCAACGGCGATCACCCCGGCCGCGTCTCGGAGTCCGAAATCACCCTGTTCGACGGCACCGGGGTCGGGCTGCAGGACCTCGCGGTCGCCGCGGTGGCGGTCGACCGCGCGGTGGCCAAGGGGCTGGCGACGGAGGTGGAAGTCTGACGGGCTCGACGGGCGCGGCCCGAGGGCAATACAGTTTCCGTCCGAATGCTGCGGTCGACGCATTCCTCGCCGTCATCACGAGCAAAGCGAAGTGACCCAGGGTCGCGCGACCTTTACAGACGTTGCGCGGCTGGCTTGCTTCGCTTCGCTCGCAAAGACAGCCGCGCATGAATTATCAATCGAAGGGATTATAAGAGGGCATTACTCAAGCCTCCATCTCTGGGTGCCAGGATCTTCTCAAATCTCCAGCGGACATCGACGCGCGCCCGATCCTGGAGCCGCGCCGCCGAACTCGATGTCTGGATCCGCGAGCCCCTCTGCGGAGGATGAGTAGTGTGGCCTACGCCTCGCCCCGCACCAGGGCCGCCGCGAGGGCGTTGTGGCGGCGGGCCAGCGCCCCGGTGTCGAGGGTCGTCAGGTGGCCCTCGCGCACCACGATCTTCCCATTAATGACGCTCCAGGCCACCGTCTGCGGCGCGCAGAAGGTGAGGGCGGCGACGGGGTCGTGCAGCGCCCCCGCCATGCCGAGGCCGCGCAGGTCGAAGGCGACGATGTCGGCCGCCATGCCGGGGGCCAGCGCGCCGATATCGTCCCGGTTCAGCACCTTCGCGCCGCCGAGCGTCGCGATCTCCAGCGCCTTCCGCGCATTCATGGCCGCCGGTCCGAAACCGACGCGGGCGAGCAGCATGGCCTGCCGCGCCTCGCCCAGCATGTGCGACCCGTCGTTGGAGGCCGAGCCGTCGACGCCGAGCCCGACCGGCACGCCCGCGCACCGCATCTGCCGGACGGGCGCGATGCCCGAGGCGAGGCGCATGTTGGAGCAGGGGCAGTGCGCCACCCCGGTCCCGGTCCGGCCGAACAGCGCGATTCCGGCGCGGTCGAGCTTGACGCAGTGGGCGTGCCACACGTCGGGGCCCGTCCAGCCCAGGTCGGCGGCGTACTCCGCCGGCGTCATCCCGAATTTTTCCAGGCTGTAGCGGACGTCGTCGTCGTTCTCCGCGAGGTGGGTGTGGAGCGAGACGCCGTAGTGCCGGGCCAGCTCGGCGGCATCGCGCATCAGGCCGCGACTGACCGAGAATGGTGAGCAGGGCGCCACCACGATCCGGCGCATGGCGAAGCGCTCCGGATCGTGCCAGCGCTCGATCAGACGGCGCGTGTCTTCGAGGATCGCCGTCTCGTCCTCGACGACCGAGTCCGGCGGGAGTCCGCCCGCGCTCTCCCCGACGCTCATCGCGCCGCGGGCGGCGTGAAAGCGCATGCCGATCTCCTCGGCGCCCTCGATGGAATCGTCGAGCCGGCAGCCGTTCGGGTAGATGTAGAGGTGGTCGCTCGACGTGGTGCAGCCCGAGAGGATCAGCTCCGCCATCGCGGTCTGCGTCGAGACGCGGACCATCTCGGGCGTGAGCCGGGCCCAGATCGGGTAGAGCGCCTTCAGCCAGCCGAACAGCTCGGCGTCCTGCGCGCCCGGCACCGCGCGGGTGAGCGTCTGGTACATGTGGTGGTGGGTGTTCACGAGGCCCGGCATCACCGCGTGGCCGCGCAGGTCGAGGACGGTGTCGGCCCGCTGCGGCACCTCGGCGGCGGGGCCGACGGCGACGATGCGGTTGTCCTCCACGTAGACCGCGCCGCCGGGAATCTCCCGGCGCTGCGCGTCCATCGTCACCAGGATGTCGGCGTTCGTCAGCAGCAGGGAGGTCATCGCGTCTCTCTGGGTGCGCCCTGGAGGCCGCGCCGGACGGGCCGCGACGCCTCCCCACGGCCAGATGCCGCCCTCTGGCAGCAGGAACGCCGTGCCGGGCGCACCGTCTCGGGGCCGTCAGCGGGCCGCAGCATACGGCAGCCGCCACCGGCCACCTTGGCGATTTTTCGCAAAGTGCTTCCGAAATCCCGGCATGGCATTCGCGGCCAGCCATGCAAGGTTTGAGAGCCAGCCAAGTCGGCAGCGCATGACCCCGGAGCGGCCGCCGAGAGCCCGCTCCCCCGCCCCCGGGCGTGCCGCCACGGCCCGCCCTGCGACTGGCCCCACACCCGCTCCTGGCGGCCCGGACCCGGAAGAGGTCCGGCCACCGCTGCCGGGTCCCCGACGACACCATCACGGGACGACGCCTCGACAGGTCCCGGCTGGCGGAGGACACGCCCATGACGTCTCACGACAGGACAACGCGCGAGGTGGACGCGGTCGACGCGATCCCGCCCCTTCCCAAGCTCCTCGCCTACGGCATGCAGCACGTGCTCGTGATGAGCGCGGGGGCTGTCGCGCCGCCGCTCATCCTCGGCGCGGCGATGAATCTACCGACCGAGACGGTCGCCTACCTGATCAACTGCGACCTGCTGGTGACGGGCATCGCGATCCTGATCCAGTCCCTCGGCCTGGGGGTCTTCGGCATCCGCCTGCCGGTCATCATGGGCGTCAGCTTCGCGGCGGTCGGCCCGATGGTGGCGATGGCGCAGGATCCGACGATCGGCCTGCCGGGCATCTTCGGCGCGACCATCGGGGCGGGTGTGTTCGGCCTGCTGCTCCGGCCGTTCTTCTCCAGGCTCGCGAGCTTCTTCCCGCCGCTGGTCACCGGCACGGTCATCCTGATCATCGGCGTCACGCTGCTGCCGGTCGGGATCAACTGGGCGGGCGGCGGCTTCGGGGCTGCCGATTTCGGCGCCCCGGTCCATCTCGGCGTCGCGGCCTTCGTGCTGGCGGTGATCCTGGTGGTCAGCCGCTTCGCCACCGGCTTCGTCGCCAACGTCGCCGTGCTGATCGGCCTCGTCGCGGGCCTGTGCCTCGCCTGGCCGCTCGGCCTGTTCCGCCTCGACGGGCTGGCCGAGCGCCCGCTCATCGCCCTCGTCACGCCGTTCCACTTCGGCTGGCCGACCTTCCACCTGACGGCCGTGGCGGCGATGTGCATCGTCATGATGGTCACGCTGGTCGAGTCGACCGGCATGTTCCTGGCGGTGGGCGACATCGTCGGGCGCCCGGTGGACAAGCGGACCCTGACCCGCGGCCTGATGGCGGACTCGCTCTCGACGCTGATCGCGGGCTGCCTCAACACCTTCCCGCACACCTCGTTCTCCCAGAACGTCGGCCTCGTGAACATGACGCGGGTGCGCAGCCGCTACGTCACGGTCGCGGCGGGCTTCATCATCCTGGGCGTCAGCCTCCTGCCCAAGGTCGCCTTCGCGGTGGCGTCGATCCCGCCGGCCGTGCTCGGCGGCGCCGGCATCGTGATCTTCGGCATGGTCGCGGCGGCGGGGCTCAAGATCGTGGGCGGCGCCGATCTCGGGGATCGCCGGAACCAGATCGTCGTCGCGGTCAGCATCGGCCTGAGCCTGATCCCGATGGCGGCGCCGAAGCTCTTCGCCGCCACGGCGCCGGACTGGGCCGGGCCGATCCTGCACAGCGGGATCACCCTCGGCGCCATCGGGGCGATCGTCCTCAACCTGCTGCTGAACTCGGACCGTCTCGGTGCCGGGGCCGAGCACCGCGTCGCCGACGCGGAGCCCGCCTTCCCGCACGCGGCCGTCCTGGACCGGGCCTGAGGGGAGAAGCCATGTCGGCCGAGACCATCAAGGCGCTCTCGCGGCGCCACTTCCTGAAGGCCGGCGCGGCGGCGGGCGTCGCCGTGAAGGTCTCCTTCCTGGCGCCCCCGGCCCGGGCGCAGCTCGCCGAGACCGGCCTGTCCGCCGGCTCCCCGTGGGTCGCGCCGGGCCGGCCCCGCTACCGCCTCGACGCCGTCGCCAAGGTCACGGGCGCCAAGACCTTCTCCCGCGACTACCGGGCCCGCGACCTCGCCGGCTGGCCCGACGGCCAAGCCCACGCCTTCCTCGTCGCGGCGACCCGCGCCGACCGCCGCTTCACCGGCCTCGACCTGTCGCGGCTTCCGGCCGCCCTGCGGCCGGACCGGATCGTCCGGCACGAGGACCTGGTGGCGGACGGGGTCTCGGTCCCGCACGCCGACTTCTTCGGCGACTGGTTCCTCGTGCCGCAGGGCGAGACGCCGCGCCTGCTCGGGCAGCCGGTGGCGATCCTGATCTACGCCGACTTCCCGCGCTTCGCCGCGGCCAAGCGCGCCCTGCGCTTCGCCGACGACGTCGTGCAGTACGGCGCCGAGACCGGTCCCAGGCCGCCGGCCCATTACGGCGCCTCGCGCTGGGTGCGGATCGAGGGCGACGCGCCGGACGCGCCCGACCGGTTCTCGCCGTTCGCGCAGTCCCCGATCTTCGCCGGCTTGTCCGGCGACGAGCCCGCCTGGCCGAAGGCCGGCGACGACGGCCCCTTCGCGCGGGGCATGGCGGCGGCGGCCGCCATCGCCGCCGAGATCGACGGCGCCGGCGCGGACGCCCTGGTGATGCGGCGGACCTACCGGTCGCAGTCGACGGACGCCTCGGCTATGGAGGCCGACAACGGCAACGTCTGGTACGATCCGGACACCGGCACGCTGCGCCTGATGATGGCGACGCAGTCGCCCTACGACGTGGCCGAGGCCGCCGCCGCGCTGGTCTCGAAATCCCGGTTCCCGCTCAGGGAGGTCGATCTCAAGGTCGGCTACACGGTCGGGTACGGGACGAAGGACCACCACATCTTCCCGTTCCTCTGCGTCGTGGCCGCGCTCTACGCGGGTGGCCGGCCGGTGCGCCTCGCCAACGACCGGTTCGAGCAGTTCCAGAACGGGCTGAAGCGCCACGCCTTCCGCATGGACAACGTCCTGCTGGTGGACCGGGCCAGCGGCCGGTTCCGGGCCATGACCGGGCGCTTCGCCTGCGACGGCGGCGGGCGCCCCAACTACTCCGTCGCGGTCTCCTTCGTCGGCGCCACCGCGGCGCAGTCGATCTACTACCTGCCGAAGAGCGACTTCCAGGCGATCGCCCTGGCCTCGCGGGCCGTGGAGGCCGGATCGACCCGGGGCTTCGGCACGCTCCAGACGATGTCGGCCACCGAGATGATGGTCGACGAGGCGGCGGCGCTCCTGGACATCGACGCGATCGACCTGCGCCTGCGCAACGTGCTCCGCTCGGGTCAGCGCAACAGCCAGGGCGCGGTCCCGGCCGGGGCGCTGCGCAACGCGGAGATCCTGACGAAGGCCGCCGCGCACCCGCTCTGGCGGGACCGGGCGGCGCGCAAGGCCGCCTACGAGGCCGCCCATCCCGGCCGCCGCTACGGCGTCGGCTTCGCGCAGGTGCACAAGGATTACGGCACGGGCGCCGAGGCGGCGGTCGCGTCGCTGGAGCTCGACCCGCGGGGCCGCCTGAGCCTGCGCCACGTCGCCCACGAGATGGGCCCGGGCGTCACCACCTCGCAGGCGGTCATGGTGGCCGAGATCCTCGGCCGAGTGCCTTCGGAGACCGCGTTCGGCGTGGTGCGCTGGCCCGAGATGCCGCTGGAGACCTCCGACCAGCCCTACACGACGCCCCAGGAAGAGGAGGACCGCCGGGCGCAGAACCCCCGCTGGACCCCGCGCTTCACCTCGCCGATGAGCGCGACCAACTCCGCCTACTACCTCGGCCACGCCACCCGGACGGCCGCGCGGTTCCTCGTCGACCACGCCGTCTGGCCCGCCGCCCGCGCGCTCTGGGCGCGGGGCGGCGGCGGCGGGGCGCTGGCCTCCTACCACGTGGTCGCCCGCGAGGACCTGCGGCTGGTGGACGGCCGGGTGCTGGGCGGCGGTCTGCCGCCGCTGTCGCTGGAGGCGGTGGCCGCCGAGGCGCACCGGCTCGGGCTGCCGGTGGGCGTGACCCTCCACACCTTCAACCGCTGGCAATGGGCCGAGGCCGAGTTCGACCTGCCCGCAACGGGCCGGACGCGCCTGCCGATCGACGCCCTGGCGGTGCGCTACGGCGCCGGGGCCCCGCCCGAGCGCCGCGCCCTGATGGCGGATGCGGGCTGGCACTTCGTGCCCCGCGCGGCGGTCTTCTACCCGCCGACCCAGCGCAACAATGTCGGCACGACCTACTACGCGCCGATGGCCACCCTGGCGGAGGTCGCGGTCGACACCGCCAGCGGCGACGTGACGATCCTGTCCCACCACTCGATCCTCGAGTGCGGCCGCCAGATCGTGCCCGAGCTGGTCTCCGGCCAGGTGCAGGGCGGCCTCGCCATGGGGATCGGCCACGCCCTCAAGGAGGTGCTGCCCCTCTACGAGGACGGCCCCGGCGACGGCACGTGGAACTGGAACCGCTACGAGCTCCCCCGCGCCCGCGACGTGGCCCCGTGGAACCAGACGGTGGAGATCCTGCCGCCGCTCTCCGAGACCGACCCGCCCAAGGGCATCGCCGAGGTCGTGATGATCGCCGTCGTCCCGGCGCTGGCCAACGCCGTCGCGCACGCGATCGGCCACCGCTTCCACGAACTCCCCATCCGGCCCGAGCGCATCCGCGAGGCACTGGCATGAGCGCTCCCATCGAGATCAAGGACCTCTCGCTCCGCGTGAACGGCGCGGCCGTCGGTCCGATCCCCGTCCCCGTCGGCACGAGCCTGCTCGACGTCCTGCACGAGTGGCTGGGCCTCACCGGCAGCCGCATGGGCTGCGGGCAGGGCATCTGCCACGCCTGCACGGTGATGCTGGAGGAGGCGGCCGGCCCGCGGGAGATGCGCGCCTGCATCACCGGCGCCCACTGGTTCGAGGGACGGAGCATCCGCACCGTCGAGGGCCATGCCCGCACCGCGCCGGACGGCACCGTCGTGCTCTCGCCGGTCCAGCAGGCCTTCATCGAGAATTTCGCCTTCCAGTGCGGCTACTGCACGCCGGGCTTCGTCACCGGGGCGAGCGTGCTCATCGAGCGCCTGCGCCGCGAGCCGATCCGCCGCGACGAGGTCGAGCGGGTCGTCACCGAGGCCCTCGACCGCCACATCTGCCGCTGCACGGGCTACGTCCGCTACCATCAGGCGGTGCGCGACCTCGTGCTGGCGACCCCCGGTCTGGTGACCGCGTGAGGCGCGCCGTGCGGATCCCGTCCCTCACCACCCCCGCGCGGCGCGTCGGCGCCGGGCTCGCCGCCGCCCTCGCGGTGGCCGTCTCGGCGGCCGGCCTCGTCGCCTCCGGCGCCCTGGAGCGCAGCGTCGTCGCGCGCGACGTCGAGGCCCCGCTGAGCGCGGAGGCCGTGCGCGCTCTCGCCCCCCGCGGCGCCAAGGTCGCCGCCGCGGCCGACTGCTTCGCCTGCCACACCGCCCGGGGCGGCGCCCCCTGGGCGGGGGGACTGCCCCTGGAGACGCCCTTCGGCACGATCCACGCCACCAACATCTCGCCGAGCCCGCAGGGCATCGGCGGCTGGAGCCGCGCCGACTTCCACCGGGCCCTGCGCGACGGGATCGCGCCGGGCGGCCGCCACCTCTACCCGGCGATGCCCTACACGTCGTATCGCGGCCTGACGCCGGAGGATGTCGACGCCCTCTACGCCTACCTGATGACCCGCGCGCCGGTCGCGGTGGAGAACAGGGCCAATACCCTCGCCTTCCCGTTCGACCAGCGCTGGACCCTGGCGGCCTGGAACCTCCTGAGCCTGCCGGCGACCGTCGCCGCGCCCGATCCGGGCCGCTCACCCCTGTGGAACCGGGGCCGCTACGTCGCCGACGCCCTCGGCCATTGCGGCGAGTGCCACACGCCGCGCACCGTGATCCAGGCCATGCGCCCGGACGCCGTCTATCGCGGCGCCACGATCGAGGGCGTCGAGGCGCCCGACATCACGCCCGCGGGCCTCGCGCGGATGGGCTTCACCCCGCACGGGCTCGTCGGGTTCATGCGCACGGGCCTCTCGGCCCAGGGCGGCGCGACGCACCAGATGTTCGACGTCGTGCATTTCTCGACGCAGCACATGGACGCGGCCGACCTCACGGCGCTCTCCGCCTACCTGTTCGACCGCGACGCCCTGCCGGCCGAGCCCGAGACGCCGGTCGCCGCCACCCCCGCGGCGATCCCCGCGGCGGTCGCGGCCCGGGGTCGGGCCAGCTACGCCGGCCTCTGCGCCGGCTGCCACGGCGGGGCGGGGGAGGGGATCCCCCACGTCTCCGTGCCGCTGCGGACGAACGCCGCGATGCGAGTCGCGGGCGCGGGCGGTCTCCTGCGGGCGATCCTCGTCGGGCTCCCGGCGCAGCGCTTCCCGGGCAACGAGCGGATGGAGGCCATGCCGCCCTTCGCCGCCCTGATCGACGACGCGGCGCTCGCCGACCTCGCGACCTGGATGCGGGCCGAGTGGGGCGGGCAGGGTCAGGCGGTCACGCCGGACGAGGTCGCGCGCCAGCGCGCGGGTTTGCGGGCCGACGCTTCGCACTGAAGGCGGCCGGGAGGAGGGGGCGGACATGACCATAGCTTGTCGGATCGCGGCCGCGCTGCTGCCGCTCGGGATGACGTGCGCGGCGGGGGCGCAGGACCTCGGGACGGCCTCCTCGGCGCCGGTGGCGCCCGAGGCCACGACGGTGGTGGAGGACGGCCCGTTCTTCCTCTTCGCCGACACCCAGATCAGCTACCGCTACCAGTTCCCCACCGTCTCGCCCGGAATCCAGATCCAGCGCCCCGACGGCAGCTTCGTCTCCCGCGCGGCGCCCAAGCACATCCTGAACATCTCCCACGCCGATGCCTGGGCCTACGGGACGAACTTCTTCTCCCTCGACATCCTCAAGTCCGGCTCCCAGTTCCCGGCCGGCACCACCAACGCGCCGGGCTCCGTCGCCGCCCCGTTCTTCGCCGATTACGGCAACACCGAAGCCTACGGGCTGTATCGCGGCACGCTGAGCCTCAACGCGCTCACGGGCACGAAGGCCTTCACCGTCCCCGGCCTCGTCAAGGAGGTGTCGCTCGCCTTCGGCTTCGACGCCAACGCCCAGAACGACGCCTTCGGCTCGAAGAAGCGCGACATCGTCGGCGGCCTGAACTTCGCCTTCGACGTGCCGGCGGGCTTTCTCAACCTCTCCGTGCAAGCCTACAAGGAGTGGAACCGGAACGGGTTCAATCTCCAGCCGGACCGCGACCAGAGCTTCGACACGGTCCCGGAATTCGAGCTGGTCTACAACTTTCCCCTGACCTTCACGGGGCTGCCGCTCAGCCTCGTCGGCTTCAACAACATCGTGCTGCCGAAGGGGCGGGGCGTGAGCAACCCGGCCGCCTACGCCTTCAACCCGCCCCGCGGGCTCGAATTCCTGTCGCGCACCAACCTCGTGCTCGATCTCGGCAAGCTCGTCTACGATCAGCCCAACCGGGTCGATGTCTTCGTCGGGTTCCAGTACTGGCACAACAAGTTCGGGAACGTCGAGACCGCGACCTTCAAGGGCACCGAGGAGAAGAGCTTCCTCGCCGGCGTCGCGTTCCACGTCTTCTGATGCCGTTTCGGTCGATCAGATCGGTTCCGCCGTCGTTGCGAGCGGAGCGAAGCCATCCAGCCGGCACCACGTTCCCCGATGTCCCGCAGCCCTGGGTTGCTTCGCTGCGCTCGCAATGACGGAGCGGGCTGCACCGACCGACGCGTCACGCCGCGGGGGATGATCGGGTCGGACGCCGAGTTCACATTGTCGGGACAGTCCGTTGACAGGTCCGAACTGCTCCTGACGATCCCCGCCCATGATTTCCCTGGAGAGCATCCGCATCTTCCTGCGCTCGGCGGAGACGGGGAGCTTCTCGGCCGCCGGCCGCTCGCTGCGGCTGTCACCGTCGGTGGTGAGCTACCGGATCCAGACCCTGGAGGAGCATCTCGGCTGCCTCCTGCTCACCCGGACGACGCGGCGCATGAGCCTCACGGAGGCCGGCCGGATCTTCTACGACCGCTGCCTCGACATCACCGCGGCGGTCGAGCAGGCGGAGAAGAGCGTCGAGACCGCGGGCGCGGTGCCCCGCGGGGTGCTGAAGGTGACGGCGCCGCTCGGTCTCGGCCGCCGGGTCGTCGCGCCGCTCGTGCCGCGCTTCCGCGACCGCCACGGCGAGACCGATGTCCGGCTGCGCCTGTCGGAGCACCTCCTCGACCTCGTGCAGGAGGCGGTCGACGTCGCGATCCGCCTGTCGCAGATGCGCGATTCCACCTTCACCCTGCGCAAGGTCGCGGAGATCGAGCGGGTCCTGTGCGCGGCGCCGGCCTACCTGGCCGAGCACCCCGCGCCCGCCGAGCCGGCGGACCTGCTGCAGCACGCTTGCCTGCTGCTGCGCTATCCCGGCGCCGAGCAGTTCCGCTGGACCCTGGTCGACGGCCAGGAGACCGTGACCCTGCCGGTCTCGGGGCACATCGACGCCGACGACGGCGACACGCTCACCGCCTGGGCGCTGGCCGGCGAGGGCATCGTCCTGAAGCCGCTGTTCGAGGTCGCGGCGCACATCGCCGAGGGCCGGCTCGTCCCGGTCCTCGAGCACACTCCGCCGACCAGCGTGACGCTCGGCCTGCTCTACCCGTCCCGCAAGATGCTGTCGGCCCGGACCAAGACCTTCGTCGACATGACGCACGAGGCCCTGCGCCAGCACGTGAGCGAGCAGCTCGCCCTGGTCGGCGGCCGGGGGGGGGGGGGGGGGGGGCGCCCCCCCCCCCCCGGGGGGCGGCGAGCCGGGGGGCGGACAGGAACACCCCCCCCCGGCGCACCACAC
>NZ_JBNNWO010000017.1:0-39817 GCF_050281105.1 Methylobacterium sp. NPDC080182 | reverse complement strand
CTCGGACGGCGCGCGCAGGGCGTTGCCGCTCGGCGGGACGGTCAGCCGCTCCGCCGGCCCCGAGCCCAGGAAGCTCTGGGCCAGGGCAGGGCGCGACGAGGGCCTCGAGGCGCAGGGCGGCGATCCGTCCGACCTGCCGCAGGGCCTCGGCCCGCTCGGTCTCCGGCGGGTTGCCGAGCCGCTGCTCCAGGCGGGCGAGGATCGCGTCGCGGTCGAGGCCCCGGACCGCGATGATGAACGGGAAGCCGAAGCGCTCGGCGTAGGCCCGGTTGAGGTCCCGCAGCCGCGCCACCGCGGGGGAGGGGCCGCCCAGCAATCCGCTTCCCGCCTGCTCGCGGCTGGAATGCGCGGTGAGCTCGCCGCGCTGGGCGGCCCGCCCGGCGAGTTCGGGATGCGCCCGCAGCAGGGCGAGCTGGCGGACCCGGTCGGCGCCGGCCACCGTCGCCTCCATCGCCGCGTGCAGGTCCGCGCGCCCCGCGAAGGGCCCGCGGTCGAAGGCCGCCTCGGGGACCCAGGGGGAATGCTCGTAGACCTCGGCGAGGAGGTCCACGAACGCGTCGCGCGCGAGCGCGTTGAGCGCGGCGATGGTGATCACGGACCTGTCCTCTCCGGGGTCGGTCCCGCCGCCGGGGCGCCGGGAGGATGGTGGGCCGCCCAGTGCCGGGCGATGTCGATCCGCCGGGTCACCCAGACGTCGGGACGGGCCAGGACGTGGTCGAGGAACCGGGCGAGGGCCGGCAGGCGCGCCGGGCGCCCGACGAGGCGGCAATGCAGCCCGATCGACAGCATCTTCGGGGCGCTCGCCCCCTCCGCGTAGAGGCAGTCGAAGGCGTCGCGCAGGTGCGCGAAGAACTGCTCGCCCGACGGGAAGCCGCCGGGGATCGAGAAGCGCATGTCGTTGGTGTCGAGGGTGTAGGGCACCACGAGGTGGTCCCGGCCGGCGACGCGGACCCAGTAGGGCAGGTCGTCGGCGTAGCTGTCCGAATCGTAGAGGAAGCCGCCCTGCTCGACCACGAGCCGCCGGGTGTTCGGGCTGTCGCGGCCGGTGTACCAGCCGAGCGGCGTCTCGCCGGTCAGGCTCCGGATCGTCTCGACCGCGCGGGCGAGGTGCTCCCGCTCGATCGCCTCCGGGACGTCCTGGTAGGGCAGCCAGCGCCAGCCGTGGCCGGCGATCTCGTGGCCGTCGCGGAGAAAGGCCTCCACGGCGGCCGGATTGCGGGCGAGCGCCTGCGCGACGCCGAAGACCGTGAGGGGCACGCCGCGCTCGCGGAACAGGCGCAGGATCCGCCAGACGCCCGCGCGCGCGCCGTACTCGTAGAGGCTCTCCATGCTCATGTGCCGCGCGGGGAAGGGCGTGGCCCCGGCGATCTCGGAGAGGAAGATCTCGGCGTGGGGGTCGCCGTCGAGGACGGAGCGCTCGCCGCCCTCCTCGTAGTTCAGCACGAACTGGACGGCGACGCGGGCGCCGCCGGGCCAGCGGGCGTCGGGCGGCGCCTCGCCGTAGCCGACGAAGTCGCGCGGGGGGCCGTCTGTATCCGGTGCGGTCACGGGCGGGATCCTGCGTTGGCGCGAATAGACGGGGTCCGACGGTTATCGCGCGGCGAGCCAGCGGGCGAGCGCCGCGCGCTCCTCGGGCTGCATGTCGGTGATGTTGTTCGGCGGCATCGCGTGGGTCAGGACGGCCTGCAGGCGGATGGCCGGCGCGAAGCGCGCGACGTGCTCGGGGCTGTCGAGGAGCACGCCCTTGGGCGGGCTCGTCATGCCCGGCCACAGGGGCTCGGCGGCGTGGCACATGGCGCAGCGCGTCCCGACCACGGCCATCACGGCGTCGTCGACCGCGGGGCCCTCGAGCGCGCCCGTCCCGGCCGCCGCGAGGCTGATCGCCGGGGCCGGAGCCGTGGCCGCCTCGGCGGCGGTCGACAGGCCGATCCGCTCGCGGGCGCCCGGCGACGAGGCGACGCTGATCGCGACCGCCACCGCCACGCAGGCCGTCGCGACGCCCCAGGTCCACCAGCGGTCGCCCCCGCCGGCATTGCGCACGTTGAAGTAGTGGCGGACGACGCCGCCCGCGATCACCACGAGACCGACGATGGTCCAGCTGTAGGGCGAGGACCACGCCATCGGGTAGTGGCCGGACAGCATGAAGAACAGCACCGGCAGCGTCAGGTAGTTGTTGTGGGACGAGCGGTTCTTCGCCTGCTTGCCCCAGGCGGGGTTCGGGACCCGGCCCGCGACCAGCTCGGCGATCGCCTTGCGCTGGTTGGGCATGATGACGAAGAACACGTTGCCGGTCATCCAGGTCGCGATCACCGCGCCCGTGTGCAGCATCGCGGCCCGGCCCGAGAAGACCTGCTGGAAGCCGTACGCGAAAGCGACGACCGTGAGGAACACGGCGGCCGCGAGCAGCGGCGGCCGGTTGGCCAGGGGCGAGCGGTTGAGCCCGTCATAGATCAGCCAGCCGAGGGCGAGGGCGCCGAGGCCGATGGCCGCCCCGGTCATCGGCGTGATCACGCGGACCGCCGGATCGATCAGGTAGAGGTCGGCCTGACCGTAATAGACCCAGCACAGCAGCGAGAAGCCCGACAGCCAGGTCGCGTAGGATTGCCATTTGTGCCAGATCAGGTGCTCCGGCATCCGGTCGGGCGCGACGAGATACTTGCGCACCTGGTAGAAGCCGCCGCCGTGCACCTCCCAGGCCTCGCCGCCCTTGCCGGTCGGGATTGCCGGAATGGCGCGCAAGCTGGCGTCGAGATGCATGAAGTAGAACGACGCGCCGATCCAGGCGATCGCGGCGACGACGTGGGTCCATCGAATGAGGAACCCGCCCCATTCGTGCAGGATCGGATACATGGGACGGATCCTCCGCGATCTGTCGTGGGGCCGGGTTCGGCCTCGATGTCGGCTCGTGGTTCGGCCCGAGCCGCGACCCCGGGTGTGCCCCGAACCGCGGCCGGCAGCGACCCGCCGCGGCGCCAAGGACCTTCAAAATCATTCGGGAAATGCCGGACGCTTTTCGGGTTGTCCGAGCCCCCCGCCCCGTGCTCGTCTCCACCGTCTCCTTCGGCCCGACAGACCTTCGCCCGCCTCGGGCCGCGGGCGCGGGCCTTTCCGTCCGGGAGGACGCCGATGGGCCATCTTTCGACACACGTCCTCGACACGGCCGCCGGCAAGCCGGCGGCCGGGGTCACCGTCGAGCTCCGGCGCCTCGCCGGGGACGGCAGCGGGGACGGCACCGGGGAGACCGTCGCGTCGGCCACGACCAACGGCGACGGACGGACCGACGCCCCCCTGCTCGCGGGCGACGCCCTGACGCCCGGGACCTACGAGCTCGTCTTCGCCGTCGGCGCCTATTTCGCCGGGACGGGTGCCGGCGCCGAGCGGCCGTTCCTCGACCGCGTGCCGGTGCGCTTCTGCGTCTCGGACCCGGACGCCAAGTATCACGTCCCGCTGCTCATCACGCCGTGGAGCTACTCCACCTATCGCGGGAGCTGACACGGGATCGGCCGGCATCGGCCCGGGCGGAGCCTGCCGGAGCGCCGGACCTCAGCTTTCCGGCCGCGCCCCGGCGGCGCGACCGGTCGCCTCCCGGGGCGAGTGGCCGAACAGCGCCTTGTAGGCCCGGCTGAACGCCGCCTCCGACTCGTATCCGACGCGCAGGCCGATCTCGCCGACGCGGGCGTCGCCCGCGGCGAGCATGTCCCGCGCGAGGTTCAGGCGCCACTCGTTCTGGTAGCGCAAGGGTGAGCGACCGACGAGCGCGTTGAACCGCTCGCAGAAGCTCGACCGCGACATGCCGGCGACGTCCGACAGGGCCTCCACGCTCCAGCGCTGCAGCGGCCTCTCGTGCATGACCTTGAGGGCGCGGGCGATGCGGGGATCGGCCAGGCCGGCCAGCCACCCCGACGTCCGGCCGAGATGAACCCAGGTCCGCAGCGTGCGGATGACCGCGAGGTCGATGATGCGCGAGATCATCAGGGCCGCGCCGGGTTCGGCGTCGGTCGTCTCGACCAGCAGGAAATGCACGAGGCCGTCGAGCCATCCGGCGCCCTCCTCGCGCCGGATGCAGATCTGCTTCGGCAGGAGCGCGATCATGCTGCGGAGCGTGTAGGGATCGAACCAGAACCGGCAGGCGACGACGTCCGCGCCCTCGGCGGCGACCAACCGCCCGGTTCCGAGGCCGCGAGGCAGGAACAGCAGGTCGCCGGCGCCGACCGCGAGGGACTCGCCGTCGCCTTCGAGGATGAGGGCGCCCGCGATCACCACGAGGACGTGGCCTGCGCCGGCATCCAGATCCAGGCGCTCGCCCGGCGCGACCGGCCGGGACTCGACGCGGTCCCCGGTGAGGCGGATCTGCGCGAGCACGTGGGACAGCAGGTCACCGGACGCGGCGCTGCGCGGCCCGCCCTCCGGAAGATCGGTCAAATTTTCCAGCGTTTCCGACATGGCTGGCCCCGGCTCCCGATCCTAAACGTGGGCCCATCGAAGCGCGTATTCGCTCGGCGCGTCCGGATTTACGAAGCTATAAATCGGCATCTATCGTGTCCATCTGCCTTGTTCACGAATAGATCCGGTCCGTCGAGCCGCGCTCAGTACACGAAGGAACCGACGATGAGAACCGACCCGCAGCGCGATCGCGGTCCTGCCTTGCCCTGGCTCACCGCCTACTACTTCGTGCGTGCCGGCGTCGCCGCCGCCTGGGTGGCCGCCGCGCTCGGCCTCGGGCGAGGCATGCCGGCGGTCGCCGCGACGCTCCTGGTCGCCTATCCCGCCTGGGACGCGCTCGCCAACCTGGCCGACGCCCGGCGCAACGGCGGCCTCGCGGGCAGTCCCAGCCAGGCCCTCAACGCGGCGATCAGCGCGGCGACCGCGATCGCGGTCGCGGTCGCCCTCGGACGGGGCCCGAACGCGGTGCTCGCGGTGTTCGGCGCCTGGGCCATCCTCTCGGGACTGCTCCAGCTTCTCACCGGCGCGCGCCGCTGGCGGGCCGGCGCCCAGTGGGCCATGGTCCTGAGCGGCGCGCAATCGGCGCTCGCCGGCGGCTTCTTCATCCGGCAGGCGGCCGGCGCCGCGGTCCCCGGGATCGTGGATGTCGCGCCCTACGCGGCGTTCGGCGCCTTCTATTTCCTCGTCTCCGCGGCCTGGCTGACGGCGACGCGCCTGCGGGACGCGTCGCGGGCCCGCGCCGCCTAGGCGCCGGTGCGGCCGGGCGGATCCGACCTCGATCATCGCCCCGGCCCCTCCGGACATCCGCACCGTCGTCCCCTCCCGACCGCCGTCGGACAGCAGAGGCCATGCTCCATGGGCGCGCGAACGAGCGTGAAGCCGCGGAGGAACGCGGTCGAGGCCTACCTCCACGTCCTGCACGCGCTGATGCTGCGCGACATGCGCACCCGCTTCGGCGCGTCGATGTGGGGCTACGGGGTCGTCGTTCTCTGGCCGTGCGTGCACGTCTTCGTGCTGATCACGATCTACACGGTTCAGAAGCTGCCCGCGCCGCTCGGCGACGACAGGGCCCTGTTCTTCGCGACGGGCGCCGTGCCCGTGCTCGTCTTCCAGTACATCTCGCGCGAAGTCATGAAGTCCGTGATCGTCAACCGGCCGCTGACCTACTACCCGCAGGTCAGGCTGTTCGACCTGGTCTTCTCCCGCGTGCTCGTCGAGATCGTCACCGGCTTCCTGGCCCTGCTGGTCGTGAGCGGTGTCCTGGTCGCGCTCGGCACGAACCCGGTCCCGGCGGACCCGCTGACGGCGGTGGGCGGCTATCTCGCCGCGATCGCGCTCGGGATCGGGATCGGCACGATCAACGTCGCGATCATCGGCTTCTTCCCCGGATGGCTGATCGGCTACGCCCTGTTCAGCATCATCCTCTACGTGTCCAGCGGCGTCCTCTTCCTGCCGAGCTACTTGCCGGAACGGCTGTACTACTGGGCCAAGTTCAATCCGGCCCTGCAGGTCGCGGAATGGATGAGGTCGGCCTACTACCCGGCTGCCGGACTGCAGGTCGACCATCTCTACGTCGTCGTGTTCGGCCTGACCGCGGCGTGTGTCGGCCTGGGCCTGGTCGTGCGCGGCGGCGGCCAGCTGCGAGGCTGAGCGCGGACGCGTCCGATCGGCCCGGGCGCGGAGGACGCGGCTCAGCCCGATCGCGCGTCCGACGACGGCGACGTCGCGCCGCCGCGGTGGGCGATCAGGTCGATCTCGACCAGGGCGTCGTAGGCGAGCCCGGTCGTGCCCACGCAGGTGCGGGCCGGCAGCCGGTCGGGCGGGAAGAAGGATCTGTAGGTGGCGTTGAAGGCGGCGTAGTCGCGCTTGAACTCGGTCAGGAACGCGCGCGCGACGACGACGTTCTCGAGGCCGAGGCCGAGGCCGGCCAGGACCGTCGCGAGATTGGCCATCACGTTGCGGGTCTGCGCCTCGATCCCGTCGGGCAGGACGCCGGGCCTGTCCGGCGTGTCGGGCATCTGACCCGTAACGAAGACGAAGCCGTCGACCTCGACCGCGTGGCTGAAGGGGGCGACCGGCTGCGGCCCTCCGGAGACCATGTGGAACAGCATGGCCGACGAGGCGGACTGGGGTTGCGGCACCGCGATCTCCCTTGCGACGGGCGCGACCCGCCCGATCTCCGTGATCCAGGTCCGCGACCGTAGGGTCACGATCAGGCCGGGGATAGTGTCGGATGCGGCGGTCCGATCCGGTCCGCGCCATGCCCGGTGGAGAGGGTCAGAAGAAGCGCCGGATCTCCTCCGCGATCGCGTCGCCGTCCGTCTCCAGGGCGAAGTGCCCGGTGTCGAGGAAGGTGACGCGCGCCTCCGGGATGTCGCGCCGGAACGCCTCGGCGCCGGGCGGGATGAAGAACGCGTCGTTGCGCCCCCAGACGGCGAGGAGCTTCGGGCGGCGCGCGCGGAAGAAGGCCTGGATCAGCGGGTAACGCTCGAGATTGCGCTTGTAGTCGAGCTTGAGCGTGACCTGCCGGTCGGCATTGCCCGGCCGCGCCAGGATGGCCGCGTCGAGCGTGTAGGCCTCGGGCTCGATGCGGGACGGGTCGGGCACACCCTGGACGTAGGCGGCCCTGACGCCGTCGAGGGTCATGCGGGCGCGGATCGCCGCGACGGCGGCCGCGTTCGGCGCGGCCCAGTAGGCCCGCAGCGGCGCCCAGGCCGCGTCGCCGAGCCCGTCGAGATAGGCGTTGCCGTTCTGGGACACGATGCCGGCGACGCGGTCGGGATGGGCGAGCGCCAGATCCCATCCGACCGGCGCCCCGTAATCGAACGTGTAGAGGATGTAGCGGTCGAGGCCGAGCGCGCCGACGAACGCCTCCGTCGTGCGCGACAGCGACGCGAAGTCGTAGGCGTAGGCGCGATCCTCCGGGACGTGCGTGAACCCGAAGGAGGGCAGGTCCGGCGCGATCAGGCGGAAGCGATCGGCCAGCTTGGGCATGAGGTGCCGGAAGTAGAAGGACGAGTTGGCGAAGCCGTGCAGCAGCAGGATGACCGGGGCGTCGGGGCGACCGGCCTCCCGGTAGAAGACGTCCACGCCGTCGGCCCGGACCGTGCCGTGGCGGACCTCTCCGGCCCGCGCGGGGTGGACCTCCGCCCGCACGGTGCCCGACGCCGCCGCGCCCGTCGCCAGCACGCCGCCGGCGAGCACACGCCGCCGCGTCGCGCGGGCCGGTCCGCGCCCCGTCATCTCGTCTCCGTGCGTGTGTCGCATCATGGCGCGCCTCATCCTGGCGGGACGGCATGCGTCGGGATCGTCACCGCCGGGTCGGACGGCGCGACCGTCGTGCGGGACGGCGATCGGCCTGACCGGGCCGCGGCCCGGACGCGCGAACCCGACGGCGCGACCATGATGCAGGGACGCGGCGCGCTCCGGAACAGCGAGTCGTCGCAATTCACCATTCCCTGCCGTGAAACGGTCGACGGCCGCCGCGGCGGCGACCGCGGGCTTCCCGAAGGCCCGAAGCGCCGCCCCGGCGCTAGAGGCCGAGGTTGCGGCCCGGATGCGCGTCGGCGAGCTTGGCCCGGCGGACGTAGCCCCGCATCGTCTTGAGATCCCGGTGGCGGGAATGCGCCATGATCTCCTCGTCGCGCGATCCGCGCCTGTACGCCTCGGTGATGAAGCCCGCGCGGAACCCGTGGGCGGAGATGTGCTCGCGCGGTCCGGCGACGAGGCCGGCTTCCGCCGCGCGCTTCTGAACGATGCGGCCCACCGAGTCCGGATGCAGCCCGTCGTCCATCACGGTGCCGTCCGCCCGGACCGCCCGGAAGACGTAGCCGTCGGCCGGCGCCGCCTGCAGCCAGCGCCGGAGCGCGGCGATCGGACAGGTCGCGGGGCTCCCGCCCGCCAGGACGGTCACGACCGTGCCCTCGCCGTCCTGATCACCTTTCGAATGCGGCAGGAAGACATCGACGGCGCCGTCCCGGAACGCGAGATCTTCGTGGCGGATCCGCGCGACCTCGGAGCGCCGGAACGCGCCGGCGAAGCTCAACAGGAATAGGGCGCGGTCCCGGAGCGCGGCGACCGTCCCTTCGCAGGCCGCGACGATCCGGAGCGTTTCGGGCACGCCGAGCGCGGCGGCCTGCTTCTTCGGCCTGCCGTAGCGCCGGAACATCCCGCGCAGCGCCGCCCGGACGGCCGGATGGGCTGGGACCCACGGCAACCCCTGGAGCTTGTGCGCCTGACCGATCGTGACGAGCCGACGCTCGATCGTCGCGCGCTTGTGGGTCTCGGCCATGGAGGTGAGGTAGCTCGCCACCTGCTCGGGACCCGCGGGGAGGGGCGCGAGATCGTGGCCGCTGCACCAGCGCGCGTAGTGCTGCCAGTCGGCGCGGTAGGCCCGACGGGAATTCTCCGAGAGCGCCTCGTCGGCGAAGGCGCGGGCGCGGGCGGCAAGCGTGGCGGGCAGCGTCATGGCTCTCTCCCTCGGTCGCGCCTGAGCGTGACGCTACGTCTGATAAGAAAGGGTTATCAGACGCTGGCCGATGCGGCGCGGCTTTAGCCTCCCCGCTACGTGGAGGAGGGTGGGCTGCGTGCCTCGCGAACGGTCCACGAGCGGACAGGACATCCGCGCTCCGCGGCAGGGCAAGAACGGCGCGCGATGGCGCGGATCTGCGGCCCGGCATCACCCGCCGCGGCGAGTCGGAGCGTCCATCGGAACCGTGTGAACGGGTCGGGGGTGGCGCCCCATCGCCTCCGCATCCGGGCAGACGGTCCGCCAACGGTCCGAGCCAGCCGCCCGGCCCGCCGGCAGTGCTTCTCCGGTTCGGCCGGATGGTCACCCTCCGACAGCGTCGCTGCGCAAGGGTCGCGACGTTGGAAAACCGCCGCAGGAGGTGTCCGTGCGTGCGGTCACGCGCTCGACGGAAGTTCATCCGGTGGTTGTGAAGCACGCCGCGGAACTTTAATCCCGGACGAGCGCGGTTTTTATTGATCACGCTCTGACGCCGAGCGCGCAACCTCAAATTACTATTGGATATCCCGGCAAGAAGACCGCGATCATTAACCTGCATTTAGTTTCGCACCCGCATCTTGGCTCAACGCCTTCCGCATTGAGCAAGCTGCGGAGCTCTCTGCGATCCTGAACACTGGAGGGGATGTCATGGGTCGGTTTCGCAATTTGCGATTGGGCACCAAGATCGCGATACCGGCCGCCCTACTGCTCGCGACCGCCGTCGGCATCGTCTTCTTCGCGCGGTCGGCGATCGACGAGCTCGAGAAGAACACCCAGCAGATCGTCGACGTGGCCGCCGTTCGCGCCGTCACAGCGCTGCAGATGGCGCTGGCCATGAGCAACGCGACGATCTCCGAGAAGAACATCATCATACAGACCGATCCGGCCATGATGGCTGCCGAGCGTCAGCACTTCCAGCGCGAGCGGACGCTCGCCTACGAGGCGATCGACCGCCTCATCGCCCTCGCGGACACCCCGGCTCGGCATTCGGCGAACGCAGCCATCAAGGTCGATATGGGTGCGTATTTCGCGGCGGCCGACCGCGCCATCACCCTGGGCATGAAGAACGATGCCGAAGGGGCCCGGACGATCTCGGTCGACGAGGGCCGCCCCGCGCGGGCCAAAGTGCTGGAAGGCGTCCAGATGCGGACCGAGACGAACGCCAGGGAGCTCAGAGCCTCCAGGGACCACGCCGTCGCCGTCGCCGAGCAGATCAAGCTGACGCTCACGGTCATCGCCGCGTCGGGCCTTCTCGTCGCATTCGGGATCCTCGGCGGGATCGTGCTGTTCGGGATCAACCGGCCGCTGGCCAGCCTCGTCGGCGTGCTGCAGCGGATGGCCAGGGGCGAGGTCGACGCCGAGATCGAGGAGGCCGCCCGCGGCGACGAGATCGGTGCCGTCGGCAAGGCGGTCGAGGGCATCAAGGCCATGGTGGCCCAGAAGGCCGCCGAGCAGGCCGAGATCCGGCGCATTGCCGACGCGGCGGCGGCCGTCGAACGCAAGCGGACGATGGTCGAGCTCGCCGACGGTTTCGAGCGCGCGGTCGGCGGGATCATCGGCATGGTCTCGTCCTCGGCCACCGAGCTCCAGGCCACGGCGCAGACGATGACGGCGACGGCCACCGAGACGGCCAGCCGGTCGACCACCGTGGCGGCCGCGGCCGAGGAGGCCGCCAGCAACGTCAACACGGTCGCCGCCGCCGCCGAGGAACTCGGCTCCTCGGTTCAGGAGATCGGCCGGCAGGTCGACGGCTCCGCCGACATGGCGCGGGTGGCGGTCAACGAGGCCGACCAGACCGGCGCGCTGGTGCAGGAACTGAGCGCGTCGGTCGCGCGCATCGGCGACGTCGTCGGCATGATCTCGACCATCGCGGGACAGACCAACCTGCTCGCCCTGAATGCCACCATCGAGGCGGCCCGCGCGGGTGCCGCCGGTCGCGGCTTCGCGGTCGTGGCGACGGAGGTGAAGGCTCTGGCCGAGCAGACCGCCAAGGCCACCGAGGAGATCACCGGGCAGATCGCCCGGGTTCAGGCCTCCACCGGTCAGGCCGTATCGGCCATCGGGTCGATCACCGTGCGGATCCAGGAGATCAGCCACGTGGCCACCTCGATCGCCGCGGCCGTGGAGCAGCAGGGCGCGGCGACGCAGGAGATCGTCCGGAACGTCAGCCAGGCCGCGATGGGCACCGGCGAAGTGACCAGCAACATCGCCGGGGTGGCCGGCGCGGCCGAGGAGACGGGCGCGGCGGCGAGCCAGGTTCTGGGAGCGGCTTCCGAGCTGTCGCGCCAATCCGAGCATCTCGCTGCCGAGGTGGGGCGCTTCATGGCCACCGTCCGAGCCGCCTGATCCGGGGGCGACCCGCGAGCCCCGTCCGGCTCATCGCCGGACGGGGCCGTTTCAGGGCCGAGTTCCGCGAAGGCGGCTCTCGTCCGCCCTGAACCTTCTTCCCGCATCCGGCGTTGAAGACTTCAATCCATGATTGAGGTCCCGATGAAACACCGTACTCTCTTGCGTACTCTCTCGGCCGCTGCGCCGCTCGCGGCCGTCCTCGCCGGGACAGCCTACGCGCAGGCGCCGGCCACCGCGCCGGGCGCGCCGCCGACCTCCTCGGGCGTCGTCACGCCTCAATCGGGCGCGACCGGCGCGCCGGGCGCGGTGACGGGGTCGCCGACCGGGCAAGCCGCCGACACGCGTTCCAACAGCTCCTCAGCCGCGGGCAACGCCAACCAGCCGGAGCGCCCGGCGCCGCAGGGCGGCAGCGGTGGCAGCAGCCGATAGCCGTCGACGATCCGCCGGCACGGCCCCGGTCACGGCCCCGGTGCCGGCGGCCTCTCCCTGAACCGCTCGCGCCGCGCGGCGGCTGCGACACCGGCCATCGCGCTCGGGTCGCGCCGTCGCCGCGCGTCAGTCCTCGGCCGAGCCGGGCCAGGCCGGACCGTGACGCTCCTCGAGTTCGGCTCGGCCGGCTTCGGTGATGCGGTACTCGACGGTCTTCGTGTCCGGATCCGTCCGACCCGTCGCGAGAACCAGTCCCAGGACTTCCATGCGCCGCATGTAGCCGCTGACCTGATAGAAGCGGGCGCCGGTCTGCGCGAGGGTGCGGAGCCGGTAGAGGCTGCCGGGCGGGAGCTTGTACATCGCCCGCCACCGTATCGGTTGTCGGCCCGGACGTCATTGGGGACAGGTCGGTTCGGCCGGCAGCCCCGCGGAGGCTGGACCGCCGCGCGATGCGCGCGGGTCGTTCACGCGAGGCGGGACGACGCGGCGGATCGGGCCGCGAGCGCCGTCAGGACCGTCCGCCCGTAGGCGGTGGTCGCGAGGCTCGCGCGGAGCTCGCGGTAGAGGTCGTCCCTCCCGAGGCGACAGTCGAGATCGGGGCGCGCCGCGAACCCGTCGAGTTCCTCGAGGATGAGCGCGGCGAAGTCGGCGGGCTTCAGCAGGCCCTCGGCGGCATCGAGGACGCCGTACTCCTCCAGGAATCCGCCACTCAGGGTGATCAGGCCATCCCTGTACCGGATCAGCGCGAAATAGACGCCGAACCGGATCATGGCCCGGTCGCGCCAGCCCGCCTCGGCGATGTAGGTCCTCATCATCACGTCGGTGGAGTAGACCTCGTGCTCCCCGTCGCGCTGGGCGAGGTAGTCGCGGAAGACGTCGTGGGCCGTCGGATCGAGGTGGAGCAGCGCCTGCATGGCCGGTGCCAGCGCACCCTGATCGTCCTCGGGCCCCCAGAGCTGGCGATACAGCTTCCTGGCCTCCACCACCCCCGGCTGGACCGCGAGATAAGTCGTGAGGAGTGCGCGCAGCGCCGGAACCACGGCAACGCGCTCGCGGGCGATGCGCGCGAAGAAGGCCGATTCCGTCATCGCCCGCCCGCCGACCTCGAAGGTCAACGCGAGCACGTCACCCCGCAGGAGTCCCCCCAGATCCGCTCGGATCCGGCCGGTGAGCGCGTCCAGGGCTTCGGCGATGGCGGCGGCCGAGAACGCCGCGACGGTGACCACCGGCTGCGAGCGCGCCAGGAAGCGCCGGACCGCCGACGCGCTCGGGCCTGTCGACGGCTGGGGCCGATAGCCGTCCTCCTCCGGGGTGATCGTCCGGGCGGGCGCCGCGTCGGCGCACCGAGCGCGCGGGATGTAGACGGAGTCGCTGAAGAAGCGGATCTCGACCCGCTCCGCATCCGCCACGTCGGCGAAGGCGGAGACGGCCTTCGCGCCGTCGTAGCGCGCGAAGGAGAAGACGGGCGAGCGCGTGCCGTCCAGGCCGATGCGCTGGAAGTCCGTGGTCCGATCCCAGAAATACCCCGACTTGATCCAGAACGCCCGCTCGTCGGGCTCCCAGGCCACCTCGGTGATCGCGCGCGGAGGCTCGGAGCCGGGCCGCGCGACGAGCGTCGCCGCGCGGGCGACGGGCCCGGTCGTCCAGAGTTCGACGGCCTGTCCGAGGCGGGGAGGGCCGGCGTCACCCGTATCGGCCGCTGCCTCCGGTGGGCCCCCGCGCGCGGGATCGGAGTGCGGCGTGACGGCGTAGCGGCCGCTGGGGCTGAACCAGTAGGGCTTCACCGCGTCCGGCAGCGGGTCGTAGCGCAGCGTCGCGCCGGCCCGTTCGAGCCGACACAGCCCGTAGGCCGACCCGCCCGGCCCGCACCGGAAGCCGATGAAGGCCAGTCGCCCTCCGGGATCCTCGAACAGGTCGCCGTGAATGGTCAGGATGGTCGGCCCGTCCGGGCGCGGCGGATAGGCCTCCTCGGGCGACAGGGACCCGACAGGGCCATCGGCATGCCAGACGAGTCCGCGCCCGTGCTGCAGGATCTCGAGATCCGACGCCTGCAGGACGACGATGTCGTCGAAGTACTGCTCGTCGTTCTTCGGACCATGGCTCCGATAGACCGCGATCCGGTCGGCATCGCGGGTGACGAACAGCTTGTGATTGAAGGGTCCCTCGCCCGGCAAGCGGCGCCGCACGCGATCCCGGCCCGCCCGCCAGTCGATCAGGCAGAGTTCCCCGTCATCGGACAGGCAGACCAGCCCCGCGGCGCCGACCAGGGCGGCGGCCCGGATCGAGTCCTGCGGAAAGGGCAGGATCATGCGCCACCGCCCGCCGTCTTCGACGGCCGCGACCGTGTTGTATCGCTGCTCAGTGCCGGTGATCGCCAAACGGGGCATGCACGATCCTCGTCAGCGCCGGAAGGTTCGGTCGACGGACACGCCGCCCTCCGGAGACGCCCGATGGCCGCGGAGAGGGGAGGGCGCTGTGACCCGTATCTCCCCGTGCCTCGCACGGATCGAGGGGCGGGCGGTCGAGCCGGTCCTGCACCGTTGTCGAGATCCTGCCGACGCGTCCCGGACGCTTCCCAAAGACTTCATCCATCTCGCGCAGCGCGCCGACAGCATCCGTGCCGTCGGCTCCGGGTCCGGCCGGTGTTGCGCCGGAAGAGCACGGAGCTCGTCCATGTCTAGCGCCCTCGTATGGTACCCCGCGCTGCAGCGAACGTCACGGCGCGGCGATGAGCTAGTCCTCTGGACAGGGCCGCCGGCTCCGACGATGCCATCGGACAGGTTTGGGCACCGTGGCTCTGTTCTGCTGGCTGCGGTTCGCATGACAGAGGGAGCGCCACCGTGAGGCAACGCCGGCGCGCAGCCGTACGGCCGCAGGGCGCGTGTGACAGGAATGAGGAAGGGTTCGGCGCATTCCCGGACGCGATCGTGACGGCTCTGGCGCTCCGCGCGATCGACGGCGGCCCCCGGATCGCCCGAGGCACACGCCTTCGACCATGCGGACAAGGGCTGGCGCTCGACTCGGCGTCGACGAAGACGGTCACATGTCGGGCGACGACAGGCCGCCCGACAGCGCCGGGGGCTTCCACGGCCTTCCGGCCTGGCACGCAGCATCATCGAGCACGCGCCACCGGCCGGATACACGCACGGAACAGAATCCACCCATCATGCAGCATCTCCATGGACGAAGCGTGAGGACATCGAAGGCCATGCGCCGTGAGATCACTTTTCTTACCGTGGCAATTCTAGGGTCTTGTCTTGGAGTCCCTGCAATGGCGCAGGAGATGCGCTGGCAGAAGCGGGAAGGGGACGGTCGCGTCCATCTTGCCTACGAGATTCCGGACAGCGGCGCGCAGAGCCTCGCGCTCACCTGCGACACGCGGGGCGGACAGCTGAGTGTCGACTACTACGACGACAGAGACCGCGCTCGGGACGGCACCCGGGCCGAGGTCGAGTTCGCCTCGGAGGGCGGCACGCTCTCGCTGCCGATGCGGGCGAAACAGCTGGAACTCGACGACCAGATCGTGCTCCAGACCACGACAACGTTGACGCAAGACTGGGTGCGGATCCTGTCCGGCAAGACCCTTCGCGTGACGCTCTCTGGCGACACGCAGCGGATCCCTCTGGCCGGCGCCCGGACCGGTCTCGCTGCCCTGGTCGCGGGCTGCAGCCGCCCTTCGCGATGATTCGCGATGACGCCGGGGGTCAGATCGTAGTATAAGTGCCGATCATGCGGAATTCATCGCCGAATTCCATAATGTATCATCTATCGATCATTTCTGAGCGCGGCAGCAGCCGTGTCGCTGTTTCCGCCGACGACGCTGATCAACCATCCTCTCCGACGAAACTGGCAGGATACCCTCTGTCGATCCGCAAGTAGATCGCGTCACCCTCCGTGACATTCGCCTTTATCAAATTGGCCCGTCCAGCTGGCTGTGGCGGCAGTCCGCAAACAGGCGTCACTGGCCGCAATCAACTATTCGCATAAGATATCTTATGGAACCTAAGCCATAGACTCCGCTGTGGTGCCCAGGATTTATTAACCATTATCACCCCGGAGCTATCGGGGCAGGGCGATCTATTCAGCGGCGCTGAAAGATTATGACGGATCGAGCCAATTGACCACCCGCAGTCCGTCAACTCGTTCGAACTCACCGACGTTGTCGGTCACCAGGGTCATACCTAAGGAATGCGCTTGGGCGGCGATCAGCAGGTCGTTGGGCCCGATCCCCTTGCCCTCACGTTCCCACGTCACACGGATGATGCCGTAGCTCTGCGAGCAGCCGGAGTTATAAGGCAGGATTTCGATGTTGCGCAGGGTGCGCTCGACTTTCTCCCGCAGTGCCTGGGAGCCCTTCCGCTCGACGCCGAAGCGTAGCTCGCTAGCGACGATGGCGCTGGTGCAGATGCTGTCCTCACCGACTTGGGCGATCACACCTAGAACGACGCTGTCCCTGCCCTGCTTCACGATCTCGTAAATGATATTGGTATCGAGCAAGAACCGCTCACTCATAAGTCCATAGCCTCGATAGGAAGTTCGTGGACGGCGTCCATGCAATCCTGTGGCGGAAGAGGCGGCTCGTCCTTGAAGGCCGCCAGCAGCCCGGTCTCGGTCACCGGTTCGATTTCGAGATTGCCGTTCGGCAGTCTGCGGATGCGCGCGCTGGTGCCGGGAAGCTCATACTCTCGGGGAATGCGCAGCGCCTGATTGCGGCCATTCCGAAACAGGCTCGCTGTCTTGCCATCCATGGACACCTCCGCGGCCTATGCCATCAGCCTATGCTCGGGGTAGGGGAGGGTCAAGTGAAGCCCCCTGCCCTGTTGCCTACACGCGCCGCCGAACGGGAGCTGGATGCCTCAGGCTGCGTCCGTCTCGTCTACTGGTCAGCCGCGCGGCGAGCTTGGCGGCAGTTATCGAGGTGTACGTCGAAGCCAGAAGGCTGCTCGCCGGATCGCCGGTCCTCAAAACCGCCATCTATGGACGGCATCAACGGTTCGGTTGGATATTCCCGCATGCATGCCCCTGATCCGTGATGACAGCAGGCGATTTCTCAGCTTGGGCCCGGTTCATGAAGGACACCCGCGGTTGGTCGGGTCTCGAATGCGCCCGTCAGCTCCAATGCGGGCCGAACCAGATCCGCGTCTGAAAAGGCAACGGCGCGCCGGGCTACATCGGGCTGGCCTACGCGGCGCTCGCATTCGGCCTGCCTGCGTGGCGCAGCGTATGATGGAATCGGGTTGGGTTTGTTAAGCGTCATCGCATGTGCGGTCACGAGCACGGGGCCTTGCAGCTGCGACGCCCTCCCCTTCCCTCGCGTGCTTCGTCGTCCCGGCGTCCGATCGTCACAACGGGACATGCGTTGCGGCCAATCCGGAACCATGCAGAAAGCGGATCGAAGGGATGCTCTGGCCTACCTTCGCTGCGGACTATTTCAGTACCGGCAGATGCGGATTGCGGCCTCACGAAGAAGGCGACCAGCGTTGCGCCTTGAATGCGGTCTTGTCGCCATCGTGGAACGCGATCTCGCCGTGGATCGCGTCCGGCCCGTCCACCTCGATCCAGCCTACGCCCCAGACCTCTGTGCCCTCGTCAGAACCATGAAATTCAAAGCCGACATCGGTCTGGCTTTAGGCGCAGTTCAGGGACGCGACGACGGCCCCGAAGCGAAACTCGCTCCCGACACCTAGTTGCTCGACGGCGATGAAGGCGGGTTCAACGAGATCTAGATATACGGTGTCCCATGTGCCGGTCTCGTTGATGCGCCACCCGCCGCGAAGCCCAACTCGGTCGCCGCTCATGCAAGGACCTCATACCGGATCCGGAGGCCGACCTTGACCGAGGGAACAACGCCGAGTCGCGAAGAGATCCTCGCATGCTGCCGCCCGATCCGTGCCTCGATCCAGGCTGTGCTCGCCGAAGCCGTGAAGCAGTGCAAGAAGCTGGATTTTGACCGGGCCGCCAAGCACCTCGATCTAATCGACCAAGAACAGCTCGACGACGAAGCAACCTTCGCCATGCTCTGCGATATCGCGCTATTCGAGCCCAATCAGCGTGGGAGCCGCGTCGTCGACAGCTTCCTCGACAAGCGTCTTTGCGCGCTCCCCCCACCCGACCACGATGTGGCCCATAAGCTTGCATTGGCCTTCTTCTCGATGTTTTGCGTTGCTGACTTCCATGAGGCCGGCGGTGTTTGGCTGGATGACCTTCTCAAGCCTGGCCGACGCATTTGGCTGATGGACGAGAGCCTGGAGGCTTCGGCATCGGAAGGCCTCGTGATCGCCATGCGTGTGTTCGACGCCGGCCCGTTCTACGCTGGCTTCGGCATCGTCGTGCATCCTGATGCAGAGGCTGTCACGCTCTGCGTCGGGACCGCCTCTCATGGGCATCCGCTGCCGGTCCGGCACTCGCTTGCCGCCGCCCTTTACGGTGACGCGATAGCCGAGCTACCGCCGATCCCGCTCTCAAGCGCGGACGTGATGGCTGTTGTCGCTACGATGAACGACGGGGCCGCGCTGCCGCCTCCGAAGCCGAAGCGGCGCATTTGATGTCGACGCCCTGGTCGTAGCGGTGCCAGCTCAGGATCTGTGCAGTCAGGAGGCGCGCGCGGGAGCCCGGCTCGGTCGACCGCTTCGCCTGCCGGATGACCTCATCCGGCGTCGGCGGGTTGGCCGGATGGTAGGAGAGGCAGAGCGGCGAGCGCAGCTTGGCCGGCCGTCCGGATCCCTCAGTGGCGAAGTAGAATTCCCCTGCCCCCAACTTGCCGATATCGGCAGCCGCGCCCCCATTCGCCGCGAGGATCTCCTGGGCGGCCGCGATAGTCGCCGGCGCGCTCTCCGGATGTCCGAGACCATGCGCTGAAGCTTGCAGCCCTCACCTGAGCCAACATCGCGAGGCGGATGGCTAAGGTCCACCCCAAGCAACGTCAGCCTTTCAGAATGCCGTCAGAAAGCCGACCTTCCGGAAACTACTCCGCACAGACGCTCGAAAGACCATCGGCGGCGGCCGATGCTGGCCGTAAGCGGAACAGCCGCTTCAGAGAAGGTCAGCCGGAAAAGCAGACGGCTTAGTACCGACCCGCTGCGGTCGCCGTCGGGATGCGCGAGCCGGGCGAGCTTTGATGATCGGGCCGTCTCGCAGTGCCTGCGAGGAACATCAGCTGATGCAGCCGCTTGGCCATCTGGGCGGGGTATTTCGGATGGCGTGCGGCGAATATGCGGCAATACGGACCTTCTTTCGGCATCGGGTTTGTGGCGGGGATGCGGAGCATGTCCGCTTGCGCTGCACTGACATGGGCCGCCTCACAGGGCCGGACGCGGGGTGATCTCATTCCCAGCGGACCTCGTGCTCGCGCACTTGCCACGACCTTCGCTGCCGCTGAGATGGCCGGAGATAAAATGCCTTTTGCCCCAGACCGTCGCATCCCGCCGTCCTTCGCTCTTAGGCTCGCTATCGGTGCGGTTGGGGGCTGGGCCTTGACCAGGCGCGGTGGCTCACCTGAGTACAGTGCGCTCGCCGGCGTCGCGGGTGCCATCGCTGGCACGCTCCTTGGGCGGAGCGCGCGGGGCGGCGACTCTCATACTGCAGCAGACCGTTCTCTAGGCCTTGTCGAGGACGCCGTCGCCGCAGGTCTGGCCGTCATAGTAGTAAGGTCTGCAGAGCCGGAGCGGCAATCCGGTCTATCCCGATCGATCTGAGACTAGATCGCCGGCCGGCTGCCTTTCGCGAACCTCGGACCATCATGCCCCTTATCTGGCCCTGGTTCGTTGAGTAGGGGGCATTCGGCGGTCTCAAGCCAACCCGCCGCGATACCGCCGCGATACCGTTGGGATGCGCGAGCCGGGCGCGCTGCGATGGTGCGGCCGCCCGACAGCGTGTTCCAGCCCAGGCAGTTCAGGCCTGAGGAATGCTACGCACTGTGCGCATATGGATGTATCCGAAGTAAGCTGCGACCGCGGCGAGAACGGCGTGCAGCCATACATCGTTGCCGTAGATCGGAACGAGGCCGAATGCCGTGTTCGTGGCCGGGATCAAACCGAGCGCGGTGAGAAGCCCATAGATGAGCGCCACGCCTTTTCCGTAGATGACGGAACCGTAAACGGTTCTGGCCTCGACCAGACCCCATACTCCGAAGGCGAGATGCACGAGGTTATGCAAGACGTTGACGGGGAATAGCCCCAGGGCGAGCCGGGACTCGGATGATACGATCATGCCCGGGTGCGCATGCTCAGGAGATAGGCCGCGAATGAAGCCGGACGCTCCAGCCAGCAAAAACACGAGGCCAAACGCGGCGGCGAAAGTTCGAACTGCCATGGGGTCACCTGGAGTGCACCCTGTTTGACCGGACAGGCAGCGGGGCGGGTTTAGGCACTCCGGCTGAGGTACTCTCGGGGCGAGAGCATGCGCAGGCCGGAGTGCGGGTGGATCGTGTTGTAGTCCTCGAACCAAGCCGGCAGAAGCCGCATCACGGTCTCGGCGTCGACCAAGATGGCAAGGCGGGCATAGTCGCGCTTGAGCGTCTTCACGAACGCCTCCGCGATGCCGTTGCTCTGCGGCGAACGCGCCGGGGTGAACAGCAGCCGTAGGCCGAGCGCGGCGGCCGTCTGAGCAGTCTCCTTGGCGATGTAAACGGAGCCGTTGTCGGACAGCCACTCGACCGGGTGCGGGGTCTTCGTCGCGCCGAACCGGCGCTCGCAGCAGGCGATCATCAGGTTGCAGACCATCTCGGCCGAGACGCCCGTCGTGGTCGCCGACCACGCGATGATCTCACGGTCGCACGCGTCGATGGCAAACAGCACGCGGACGACCGCACCGTCCCGGCAGCGCAGTTCGAGGTGATTCGAGCACCAGCGCACGTTCGAGCGCAACGCCACCACGATGCCGTCGTGGGTGCGGCCGGGCCGCCGAGCGGTGTGCGGCGCGAGGGTGAGCCCGTTCGCCTGCAGGATGCGCAGCACCCGCTTGGCATTGACGCTCGTCTCGCCGCGCGAGTGCAGTGCCCGGTTCACCAGTGCGGTGACGCGGCGATAGCCGTAGCTCGGGCGGGCATCGACGATCGCGCGGATCGTCGGCAGCAGCTGCGCATCCTCGGGCTTGCGGTAGGGACCGCGCGGCTGGGCGGAGCGGCTCAGGCGCTCGGCTAAGTGGGAGCGGGCTACACCGAGCGTGTCGGTGAGCGCCTTCACCGCGAACCGCCCGTCGAACCGCCCCAGGAGCTGAGCGGCGAGGTCGGTTTTTTTGTGCGGGCGAGGTCGAGCGCCTCCCTCAGGATCTCGACCTCCATGGTCTTGCGCCCGAGCAGGCGTTCGAGGTCGCGCACGCGCCGCTCCAGCTCGCGAACCCGGCTGGTTCCGACGACCTCCTCGTCGGCGTGCACAGCCTGATGGCCGCCCTCCAGCATGCGCCGCTTCCACGAGAACAGCAGGCTGGGCGAGAGGCCGTAGCGGCGAGCGACGAACGACACGGACGAGCCGGGCTGCTGGCTCTCCTCGACGAGGCGGATCTTCTCAGTGGTGGACCAGCACCGGCGACGCTGAACGCCGGTCAGGATCTCGCCGTGCACCGGTGGGGCGGTCGGATCGGATGACATAGCCTTACCCATAGGCCAACGCTTATGCCTTCGTGAGCTATGCCGCCTGTCCGGTCAAAACGGGGTGCGGTTCATCACCTCTCTGGTGATCCGTCAGCTCATGCTGCGCACTAAGGGTCCCGCGTCTCGCCAGCGTGATAGGGGCCGCTTTCATTGCAATGTGCGGTGGCGGCTGGCGACCCGACCCGGACGAGAAGCTCGATCCACCTCGGCCTCAAAAGCAGACACCCCCACGCTCTAAGTCAGTGCCGACCTGCGGCCGCCAAGCTGGTACGGTCACTGAGGCGTCCGCTCACCTCGACGCGAGTTCGAATGCGTCGATGGGCCCGAGGAACAGTGCTACGCCTATCCCCAGACGCAGAAGCGATCGCCTCCCAGGAGTTCTTACGCATCCGGCGAAACTTTCTGTTCGATGGCTCCGTAGGGGCCTCCGTTACCCCATCCAAAGGGGTTCGGACGGAAGGAAAAACGATGCTCACCACGAACACCGGACGCCGCACGGCCAAGGCATTCGCCCTGACCCTCGCGCTCAGCCTCGGCGCCAGCGGCGCTGCCTTCGCCAAGAACCCGATGGTCGGCGGCGCGCCGATGTACGCCCAGAAGACCATCGTCGAGAACGCGGTCAACTCGAAGGATCACACCACGCTGGTCGCTGCCGTGAAGGCCGCCGGCCTCGTCGACACGCTGAACGGCCCGGGCCCGTTCACGGTGTTTGCGCCGACCAACGCCGCCTTCGCCAAGCTGCCGCCGGGCACGGTGGAGAGCCTTGTGCAGCCGCAGAATAAGGCGACGTTGACGAAGATCCTGACCTACCACGTGGTCCCGGGCGTCTACACCGCCAAGGACCTGATGGCGCTGGCCAAGAAGGGCGGCGGACAGGGCGTGCTGACCACCGTCGAGGGCGAGCCGCTCGCCGTCGAGGTGCAGGGCAAGAAGGTCCTCGTCACCGATCAGAAGGGCAACACCGCGACGGTGACCATCCCGAACGTCATGCAGTCGAACGGCGTCATTCACGTCATCAACGCTGTGCTGATGCCGTAAGGCGCGGTGCCCGCAGTTCGCGAGGGCTGCGGGCCTCGGCGGTGTGTGTGGCCTTTCGGATTAGGCGAGCGCCAGCAGGCATACCCGCCGCGGCCGGTCATTCGGCGATCAGCTTGCCGGTGTAGATCACCGGGCCCGTGGGTTGACCGCTGGGCGAGCCTCCGGGTGGCTCGACCGAGACGGCGATCACCCCGTCCGGTGCCGCACCCTGCGGTAGCTTCACCTGACTTGGTGCCGCTCCAACGAGACCGAGAGGCTTCGCGCCACCGGCACCTACGTACCACAACTCCAGGCTCCGCCCCGCGGGCGCATCAGCGCCGACCGGTCTGACCTGTGCGAGGCCGGTCTGGGTATCGACGCGCACGATCAGCGCCGGCAGCGCGCCGTCCCCCTGCACGACCGCCAGATAGCGTCCGCCCCCCGGGCTTCGTGACGGACCGACCGCCATGAACAGTGCGAGGCCCGCGGCGAGCAGGCCTGATCCCGCCGCCGCGACCTGCCAGCGTCTCACCTGACGCCGCAGAAGCCGAAGTTCGCCTCGCACTTGGCCGGTCACGCCAGGCAGCGCGCGCAGCAACGCCTCGCGGACCCGCGATGGCGGCTTCACGGGCGGCACGGCGCCCGTCAATGGCGCCAGCCGCCGCTCCCACTCGCGGATGCGGCTGGCCGTGCCGGGATCCCGGCTCGCTTCACGCTCCAGCGCCGCCCGCTCCTGCGCGTCGAGTGTTCCGAGTGCGTACTCGGCCGCGCGCATATCCTGCTCGGGTGCCGGGTCCGTGCCGGGCTGGTCGCTGCCGCTCACGAGACGGCCTCCAGGCAGTTCTTGAGGCCCGCAAGCGACCGGTGCAACCAAGTCTTGATCGTATTGACCGGCCGGTCGAAGCGCGCGGACAGTTCCTCCCGCGAGAGACCCTCGCAGTAGGCGAGCACGACGCAGTCGCGGTGTGCGGGGTCGAGCCGGCTCAGGCAGGCCAGAAGGGCCTCACGGTCCATAAACTCTGCCGCCTCGTCATGCGGGTCCATCAGCCGCGCCACCCAATCCTCGCCGTCATCCAGGTCCGGGCCCTGATGCTCGACCGTCCGCCGTACGCTGTCGATGGCGCGATTGCGGGCGATGGAGCAGAGCCACGGCAGCGGCGGCCCTACCTCGGGCCTGTAGGAGCCCGCGGCCTGCCAGATGCGCATGTAGACGTCCTGAAGCACGTCCTCGGCCAAGCCTCGGTCACGCTGGATACGCAGGATCAGGCCGTAAAGTTTCGGGCTCGTGAGATCGTAGAGTTCGGCCAGTCGATCTGCCTCCCCCCGGGCGATGTCGGCAAGCAGTCGACCCAGCGTGGCGTCGTCGGCCAAAATGGCTCCCCACAAACTCCGAGGCACCTTCTATCGGACGCCCACCCGGATGCAGCTTTAGCTCAAGCTGCCTAACCGTGACGATACCTCACGGGCGATAAGCCCGTTGAGACCACCGCAAAGCGAACGCTTCTGAAGTCACAGAAAAGTTGCGTGCGAGCGGGGCGATGGCCGTTGTCCTGCATTCTCGTCCGGAAGCGGACAGGCAGGAAACCACCCATCTGAGACACTCCGTGGGCTACTGGCGCCGGCAGGACATGGCCGAAAGCGGAATGGCAGCTTCGGAGGCTGACCGCAGGAAAAGCGTACAACCTCCTACCGACCCATGTTGGGCGTCCCGGAGTGATTCAGGCAACTTGAAAGCGGCCATTCATCGGCCGTCCGGCAACTTCGGTCCTGGGCAAGGGAACAGCCCTTCATCGGGTTGCGCAGAACATGATCGCGCGTATCCGGCCCTCAATCGGGCCCTCCCCGAAGCGCTCTGTCAACGCCTCCGCAACTCGCTGGGTCACCTCTTCAAGACGACCAGCGTCCCGCGCTTCGATCTCGCTTCGCAAGGGTGTGCCCTGACAGAAGGCCAAGGCTGGCTCAAGAGGCTTTTCGCACCTGCTGACGTGCTCCACCGTCTTAAGTGTCACATCGGCAAAGCCGGCGGCCTTCAGAACTTCGATGATATGAGCAGTGTCGCAGTACCCGTGCGGCGTGCGCGCGAGAAACCTGGGAGGGTCGTCAGGAAATATTTCGGCGAGAGCTCGCGTGACGGCGTCGGGGATCTCGTTCGCACCGATTTCGTCCCATACACTGAACAGATAGTGGCCCGAGGGCCTGAGAACGCGCCAAGCCTCTCTGAACGCTTGTTGCTTATCAGGGAAAAACATGATCCCAAACTGGCAAATCACCGCGTCAAACGTCTCATTGGCGAAAGGCAGCGCCAAGGCGTCGGCCTGTCGCCATTCGACGGGGCTGTCGCGAGAGACGTGCGTACGTGCGACGTCGAGCATGGCCGTGCTTAGGTCGGTAGCCACCAGTCGGGTCGCGGCAGGCAGGACTGTCGCAAGCGCTCGTGTAACGATGCCCGTGCCCGCTGCGGTTTCCAAGACGCTGTCGGGCTCCAACCGGCTTACCTCCGCGACTAGATCATGGGCGTAGTACTCGAAGATCAGCGGAACGAGATAACGGTCGTACAAATCGGAGATTGATCCTGTGAAGGCTTTGTCCGCCACCGTCATTTTAGCTCTCCCACCTGCTGAAGACCTCGGGAAACGCTGATGTTGTTTAAATTTTTCAAGCCAATCTTAGAGAGGACGTTGATTTGTCGAAACGGTTGCCGAAGCGGCGGCAGCTTGTTCGATCTTTGGTTCGAAAGCAGACCGCGAAAGACTCATCATGTCCGGTCATTCTGCATTCGCCACATAGCGCCGCTCTGACAGCGCCAACGCATTCCCAGATCGACTGCTTTCCGATCTCGTAATCGGAGCTTGGGATGGAGAATGACCCAATCGCATGAGCGCGATCAAGATGAGCAACCTCAGTCGCGTGGCGTTACGCGGGCTCATAGATGCTGGCTTTGGTCGGTGAATCCAGATAATGTTTTGCCAGCGTCTCTTCGATTTATATCCGCAGGAACGAGGTGACGATGCTGACCTATAAGTACCTATTTGGACAATAGCGATGATCATAAAATTTATAACAGACATTGTGCGAAATCGGAGTCGACATTATTTTATTGAAACGTGCCGATGCATTCCGTCGGCGTTGCGTATTTGCTGGTTCTATTTCGGATATGGCAGATCGTGCTAGCACGGTTGCCGAAAATGACTCGTCACAATGTTGGCCTGGACATATCTATGAGGTTAGCACAGATCTGCGGGATAGATAAAAAAAACGAATACCGCCGCGAAATCGCAGATCGGTACTAATCCAGAGGATATCTCCAATTGTCTGCGCGATCTTCGAACAGCATATCATCGCATCGGATTGAAGACCGGCAGACTCGCGCACTGGCTCTATATTGGCCAACGCGGGCAGGCTCCTACCAAACAATGCAGGACACTCTGACATGCAGCCTGCAATCGCTCGGCTTCTTGGCGCCCAGCACCGCACTCGATGCTCATGGCCACCATCAGCTCGCGCAGCTTATCGTTTTGATCGAATGATGATTCCGTCGAACGCACATTGGGCCTGTCGGATTGCTACGAAATAAGTGCCCGCCAATTTGCATGTGATCCGTCCATTCTTTCGTCAGCGCTTCGGCCTGCAAAGCAAAAATAAGAAACAAATTGTGCCCTAAATGGGGGATGCCAATATGTCTCGCCGAGGGTAGCTTGCGCTAAGCCTGACACGGATGCAGATATACCGGATCCGATCGGTGAGCGGGGGCGTCGCTTGGATGCTCAGAGATCCGTTACGGTGAGCTTCTCGGAAGTCTACGCCGCAACGCGCAAGGCGTCTGAGGAGGCACACCTCGTCTTCGCCGATCAATGCCTAGCTGCGGTCCTCCTGCCGACAGAGCAGGGATGGTTCATGCAGGCGGGCTTCGGTCCCTGCGATCACGAGGCAATGTTCTTCGACACACTATCGGCAGCCGCCGATTGGGTTCAGGAGCGCTTCTCGGAGTAGATCCCAGCCAGGACTTAGGGTAGCGCGGCCAAGCGTGAGACCAGCACCACCAGCTCGGCTTGCCGATGCGTGCGTGTCTTCTCGAACACGGCCTTGAGCTGTGTCCGCACCGTGGCAATGCTTACGTGCAGCTTCTGCGCGATTTCGTCGAGCGTCTTGCCCCCTACAAGGAGCAGCGTCAGCCGCGCTTCGGCCGGTGTCAGACCGAAGATCTGCTCCAGGCAGCTTGTGCCGGGCAGCGGAGTCGCGTCTAGGTCGATCAGGAGCAGTACCGAGTGCGGGCCGTCCTCGCTGAGCACCGGCACCGGCACACAGTTCATGATCAGCGGCCGCCGACCGTCGCGCTCGATAAGGATCCAGTTCTCGCTCTCAAGGCAGATGCGGGTTCGGCCATGGCAGAGTAGCTGCTTGACGATCTCGCGCCCGGAGCCGTTCAGGTCGGCAGCCGCGGCTTCATCCAACTCGAACATCTGCTGCAGGATGAGCCGGGCGCCGGAGTTTGTCGCCAGGATTTGACCGGTGGTGGACAGGATGATGCCGCCGCAGCCCATGCGGTCGAACACGCGCAGTAGGGGCATACCCACCAGCATCGTCGGTCGCTTCCCGCTCGCCTCTCCCCGCCGTCACTTGAGGATGATCGAAATCGAGTACATGACGAGTGAATACAATCTGCATCCCCCAAATAGGGTAAACTGTGCAGTGTCGGCACGACATTACCGAATCGTGCGTCCCATTCATGGAGCCCGGTGCGCCGCCCGAGCCAAGAAGGTCGGTACTCGATTGCACTTGTGATCGGCAGGGATGGTGGCCCCCCCTGTTCAGGAGGAAAATTTTCGGCGGCCTGTTCGGAGACCCCTAAGCCCAAAGGACCGTCGGCGCGATACCGGGTCTAAGATGAAGTGATGCTTTCTGGCTCAGACTGCGGCGCGGTCGGATTTGCGCAAAGGGATCTGCTCATGCCGAGCAGGTCGGCAGTACGGAGCGTGCTGACCAGGCAGACGTTGATACTGGTCCGCCGCGCTGCTGGTATGCAGTCAGGCTGCTCCTGCGTGCTCGTCGTGACGAACGGCGTCCCACGCAGGTTCAAATGCGGCTCGTAGTCGAGTTTGCGAAAGGCCTCCTCAGCGCTCGTCCGGTTCATCCCGCTGGGACAGTGCGGCCACCCGTTTTGTCAGTCGACGGTAGCTCTGGACGGCGGCGTCGACGCGGCCGGCCGCGCACTGCCCCTGAGCGAATTGATAATCGAGCAGCATCAATTTGAAACCGCCGCGCTCGAAAGCTGCGTTGCCGAGATTGGCTCGGCGCCGGATCTCGCGCTCGAACCAGGGAGTGACCTCGCCCGCCGCTGTCAAACACCGGATGAGGCGCGCCGGCGTGTTGCGCGCATGCGTCGAAGGCGGCGAGAGGAGCATCACGCCCCAGAATGCGGCGGTAGCGATGCCGAAGGAGAGTCCGAACAGACGCAGCCTTCCGTGCCTGCGCCGCTCGGGCCCTGCGATGCAGACCTGGGCTCCCGCGTCGAGCCTTGCGTCGTACTCGCCATCGCAGTGGGTGTAGTGGACGGATCCATCCGGGTGGCGGTAAGGAACAGGGTGCTGCAGCATGTGCGTACTCCGGAACCGGGATCGGGCGCAGACGCAAGGGACGCAACGGGCGCAAGACGTTGCTACAGATCTGCGGCGAGTGCTTCGTGAGCCATGCGGCTGATCAATACATCTCGCTTGGCCTGTCGAATAACGATGCGGGATGCAGCTCGCGCATTCGCCGCACGAAGCTCTCCTTTCGGGGCACCGTCGCGCAAGGCACGCCACGCCATCGCATGAAACCATTTTGCATTGGCGACCGCGGTCGCACGACGACCCGCGTAGCCGTCGATGAGCGCCGGTTTTTTTGATGCGAGCACTGCCATGCGTGCGAACCTTAATTCGAAAATTCGGAGAATTACAACATTCGGGCACTCTGGGCCAGGGTTATGAGGTTGTTAATACCTCATTCGGATGAAAGCCGCGAACTTCCAGGTGCGCAGCATCTCAGAATTGCCCGTTAGGCTTCTCCGCCATCAGCAACCTCGTCCGCGGTGTCGCGCGAGAACGCGGCAGCGGACGAGGTTGCTGGCATACGGACGGCCAGGGGCATGGGACGCGCCGCGGACGTCTCTCACGACCGACGCCGCTCAGGGTCAGCGTCCCTCGCCACCGAGCATCAGGCGCAGCGAGCGGGCAAGCTCGGCTCTGATCCCGACATCCCATCAAGTTTGCTCCGCGGCAAACCCTTGTCAGCGCACGTGGCGACGCCTCGTGGGGATCCCCGGGGCCCGATCATCCTACTATGCTTGGAACGAGCGATTACGCCGCGGCTTGGGTCCGTGCGGCGAGTTCGGGACCGCGTCGAGGTTTTCCGCCGGGCTGACTAGGCCTCACAGGGTGCTATCCGGCCGTGACTTGCAGCAGTCGCGGCACCTCGTGCGAAAGCTCGCGGGCCAGAAAGCCGACGGGGCCGACGGACGCGGCCAAGCGCTTGCCGGCCTCGCCGTGCAGGAACACGCCCCACAAGGCCGCGGGCAGCGGCGCCAGCCCGCGCGCGAGCAAGCCGACGACGAGGCCGGCCAAGACGTCGCCCGAGCCCGAGGTCGCCAATCCGACACCGCCGCCTTCGTAGAGCCAGCGCGAGCCTCGCGGATCCACGATCCAGGTTTGGGCGCCTTTCATCACCACCACCGTCCCGAGGAGGTCGGCAGCCGCGAGCGCCGCATCGAGTGGGTCCGCCTCCACCGCCTCCCGGCTCCGATCCATGAGCTGGGCCATCTCGCCGGCATGCGGTGTGATCACCACCCGGCCCCCATGCCGGCGGACGTCGGCGGCATGTTCGGCGAGTCCGCAGACCGCGGCCGCGTCGAGGATGAAAGACGCCTCAGGCAGCGCCTTCAGCAGCCGCATTGCTAGCGCGGTCGTCGGGCCGTCCTCGATCAGCCCCGGCCCGACCAGCAAGGCGTCGCAGCCCTTCGTCACCTTGAACAGGCATTCCGCCGAACGTTCGGCGTCCACGTCGCCCGCCGAGGTCTCGGGCAGGCCGACGACCATCGCCTCGGGCACGGCCAATCCCATGTTAAGAGCCGCGCTTTGTACCGTCGCGATCTTCAGCTTGCCCGCCCCGGCACGCAAGGTCGCGACCCCGGCGAGCAGGGCGGCGCCCGGTACGGACGCCGCACCCGCGAGCACCAGCGCGCTCCCGCGCTCGTCCTTGCTCCCCTCATGCGGCACGGGAAGCGGGTATGCCTTCAGGCTGTCCGCCGTGAGGGTCTCATGCGTCATCTGGCGGCCTCTTCCGCGTCGGGGTCGGCGGTGACCGGAGCACCGGCCTCGGCCACGGGCGCGACGAAGTTGTAGCGCTCCAGCGCGAGCTTGCCTGTGGTGCTTTCGACGGGCCGGAAAACGTACTCAGTAACGGAGCAATTGGCGACGTCGCCAGCGGCGTCGATGGCTAGGATCTCTGCTTCAGACATCTCTTCGATCAGGTAGCGCAGGCACAGCACCACGACCTGATGTGCGACGATGAGGACCCGTCTCTCGCCATGGTGCAGCGAGATCGTGTCCAGGGCGCTCCTGAGACGCAGGATGACGTCGCACCAACTCTCGCCGGAAGGCGGGCGGTGGTAGAACTTGCCCAAGCGCCGACGCATCTCGGCCTGCTCGGGATGCAGCTCCTCGACGCCGGTCCGCGTCAGCCGGTCGAGGATGCCAAGCTCTTTCTCGCGCAGCCGCTCATCGACGAGCGGATCCGGCGCATCCTGCGCCAAGCCACCGGTTGCGCGGATGCGGTCGGCGGTTTGTTTGGCCCGAAGGTAGGGCGAGGTCAGCACCGTGCCCGGGCGCTCGGCCGCCGGAAAGTCCGCGAACCAGCGGCCGACAGCATCTGCCTGCTGCTCGCCGCGTGCGCTGAGCGGCACATCGACGTCCCTTTCGGCGATGTCGATCCGCGCCAACCTCGCGCCGTGGGCGGCATCGGCCGCGACATTGCCGGCGCTCTCGCCGTGCCGCACGATCCACAACCGGCTCGGCCAGCGCTGCTGCATGGGTCGTTCGTCCTTCCGTCGCGTGCGCTAACGCCGGTTGCGCCTGCCGGTTCGGGGTAACGAGCTTGCGGGGAAGATGACGTAGTTGAACCGGCCTTTTGGGTGTTGGCCTCCCGCCGGCCGCGCCCATAGGCTGACAGATCACATCCAGCCATCTCGTTTCGAGCGCCGCATGTCGGCTTTACGGCATCTCCGGCCGTAACCAGACCTTATCAAAACCACTCACCCCAGTCATCTCAACGGGCCTACTGACGAGACTAAAGCTGGCCGAAAACGGCCGGTCCGCTGCGGAGGCGATCCGACGAAAAAGCAGACGCCAATTTTTATTCTATCATCGATGCGGAAGAAAGGCTGGGCGTGCGGCGCGCGCAGCTGAGACTATGAACTCTGCGGTAGTCTTGATTCGGTTGAGATGCGCCATGTCCGCATGCGTCAGCAACCAATACGTGCGGGTGATGCGAACACTTTCCGGGAGAAGGCGAACAAGGTCCGAGTGCCGGTCAGCCATGAAGCAAGGCAGGATGCAGAGGCCAGCCCCGCTCTTGGCGGCCGTCATCTGCGTGATGACGTTCGAGATGCGAATGGACGGCTGCAGGCCGGGCAGGGCCTCGGTAAAGTAATCGAGTTCCGGCGAGAAGACGAGTTCGTCGATGTAGCCAATGAACCGGTGCTGGTGCAGGTCGGACTTCCCCTCAGGCCGGCCGCAGCGGTCGACGTAAGCGGGCGCGCCGTAGAGGCCGAGTTCGTAATCGGCGAGCTTGCGGGCGTGGAGACGTCCGGTGGCCGGCCGCGTGAGACCGATGGCGAGATCGGCCTCGCGCTTCGAGAGGCTGAAGGCCCGCGGGGTCGCGACGAGCTCGATCGATAGACCGGGGTTCAGTGCCGAGAAGTCACTGATCCGCTCCGAGAGGCAGAAGGTCCCGAACGCTTCCGGCGCTCCGATTCGCACGGATCCCGTCAGGCCGATAGCCGGGTCGACCTGATCGAGCCAGATGCCCAGAGCAGCCCGCTCGATCGCCTCGGCCCGCGGCAGCAGGCGCTCGCCCTCCGACGACAGTCCGTAACCGGTCGGCCGCCGATCAAACAGCTTGGTGCCGAGAGCCGTCTCCAGCCGCGTGATCCGTCGGCTCAATGTGGTGTGCTCGACGCCCATATGACGGGCCGCTTCCGTCAGCCGCCCGGCGCGGGCCACAGCTAGGAAGGCCTGCAGATCGTCCCACCGGTGTGTCGAGCGCATCTGTCAATCCGTGAGCGTGCGTTGTGCAAAAATTGGCATAGACCTGCCGAAGCGTGTGCGCTTTTTTTCCCTTCATCCCGCGCTAGTCCCTGATTGGCGCAGGGAAGAGAGCGGCATCAGACCGCGACCAGGGAGGATGGTGCGATGGCGCGGGCCCTTTGCCGTGCGGCTGCCGCGTTCCTGCTCGGCTTCGGCACCGCCTCGGCGGCGGAGAAGACCGTCAGAATCGGCGTCCTCAACGATCAATCTTCGATCTACGCCGATATGGGTGGGCCGGGATCCGTCGCGGCGGCCAACCTCGCCGTCGAGGACTCAGGGCTGCGCCGGAAGGGCTGGACGATTGAGATCCTCGTGGCCGACCACGGCAACAAGGCGGACGTAGCGGCAACGATCGCCCGGCAGTGGTTCGACACGCAGAGCGTCGATGCCGTGGCCGACGTCACCAACTCGGCGGCGGCGCTGGCGGTAAGCCAGATCGTCCGGGACAAGAACAAGGTCATGCTCGCCTCGGGACCCGCCGTGTCGGACCTCACCGGCAAGGCCTGTACGCCGAACACGGTGCACTGGACCCACGACACCTGGGCCTTCGCCAACGGCATCGGCAAGGCGGTGGTAGAAACCGGCGGCAAGACATGGTTCTTCCTGACCGCGGACTTTGCCTTCGGCCACGCCCTGGAGCGCGACACGGAGCGCATGGTGCAGGCAAGCGGCGGCACGGTGGTCGGCCGCGTCCGGGCGCCCAACAACACCTCGGATTTCTCCTCCTATCTCCTACAGGCGCAGGCCTCGGGCGCGGAGGTAATCGGGCTCGCCAATTCCGGGGGCGACACCGTCAACAGCATCAAGCAGGCGGCCGAGTTCGGCATCGTCGGCTCGAAACAGCGGCTCGCCGGCCTCCTGATCTACGTCACCGACGTCCACGCGATCGGGTTGCAAGTGGCGCAGGGACTGTCGCTGGTCTCGCCGTTCTACTGGGACACGAACGACGGCACCCGTGCCTTCTCGGACCGGTTCGCGGCGCAGCGCGCGGGAGCGAAGCCCTCGATGGTGCAGGCCGGCGTCTACGCCTCGATCCTTCACTATCTCAAGGCCGTGGAAGCCCTGGGCGAGGCCGGCGACGGCGCGAAGGTCGTCGCGACGATGAAGGCGATGCCGACCGACGATCCCCTCTTCGGCAAGGGCACGATCCGCGCGGATGGGCGCAAGATGCACCCGATGCACCTCTACACGGTCAAGGCGCCGGCCGAGTCACGTTATCCGTGGGACTATTACGCCTACAAGGCGACGATCCCCGCCGAGGTCGCATTCCGGCCCATGAGCGAGGGCGGCTGCCCGCTCTTCGCCAAGTCCCAGTAGTCGATTCTTAGTGACGTCACGGGAGCAGAGAATGACCCGGATCGGCTTCATCGGTCTCGGACGTATGGGCATGCCCATGCTCCGCAACCTCGTGGCGGCGGGACACGAGGTCCAAGCCTACGACGTCGCAGAGGCGGCGCGGGTGGAAGCGCGGGAAGCTGGAGCGGAGATCGCCCCGAGCGCCGCCGAGACCGCGTCCGAGGTGAACGTCCTGATCTCGATGGTCCCGACCGGGCGCCATGTTCTGGAGATCCATACCGGGCCGGGCGGGACCCTCGCCCGGCTGCCGGATGGCGCCCTGCTCATCGATTGCTCCACCATCGCCGTGGCGGAGGCCCGAGCGCTGCACGCGGCGGGGGCGGAACGCGGGACCCCGGTCCTCGATGCCCCCGTCTCGGGCGGGGTCATGGGGGCACAGGCCGGCACGCTCACCTTCATGGTCGGCGGGGAGGCGCGCGATCTCGACCGGGCACGGCCGATCTTCCAGGCGATGGGCCGCAACATCTTCCACGCCGGGTCAGCCGGCAACGGCCAGGCCGCGAAGGTCTGCAACAACCTCCTGGCCGGCATCTCGATGATCGCCGTCTCGGAGGCTTACACGCTGGGCCAGCGCCTCGGGCTCGAGCCCGCGACGATGCGGGAGATCGTCTCGACCTCGACGGGGAGCTGCCATGCGCTGGTGAATTACCCCCCGGTCCCTGGCCTTCTGCCGAACGTCCCGTCGAGCCGCGAGTATCGAAACGGCTTTGCCGCCGAGCTGATGCTCAAGGATCTGCGACTCGCCGAGCAGGCGGCGATGGATACGAAGTCGAGCCTTCCGCTCGTTACCCTTGCGGCCTCCCTATACGGCCTGTTCTGCGGCAGCGGCTCGGGGGATCTCGATTACTCCGCCGTCATCCGCATGATCGAGGGCGCGCCGGCAGTCACCGCGCGCCCCTGAACCCGGCCGACGGAAGGAAACACCATGGCAGATCCGCACCGCCTACCGGCGATCCTCTCGAAGCAGATGCTGATCGGCGGTCAATGGCGGCCCGCCGTCTCCGGCCGGACCATCGTGGTCGAGAATCCCGGACGGCGCGAACCGCTCGGCGACGTCCCGAGGGGCGAGAAGGTGGATGTCGATCTGGCCGTCGATGCCGCCGCAGCGGCCTTCCCCGGCTGGTCCAGAGTCGCGGCCCGTGACCGCGGGCGGCTGCTGCTCGCCATCGGCGAGGCGCTTGAAGCCCGCCAGGAGGAGCTGGCGCGCCTCATCGCCAGCGAGACCGGCAACGCCCTGCGGACCCAGGCGCGGGGCGAGGCGCGCATGGTCGCCGATGCCTTCCAATATTTCGGCGGGCTCGCGGGCGAGTTGAAGGGGCTCACCATCCCCCTCGGCGAGGGCATGCTCAGCTATTCGCGGCGCGAGCCGGTCGGGGTGGTCGGCGCCATCGTGCCGTGGAACGCCCCGGCTCAGCTCGCGGCGCTCAAGATCGCGCCGGCGGTCTGCGCGGGCAACACCATTGTGCTGAAGGCCGCGGAGGACGCGCCGCTGGCGGTGCTGATGATCGCCGAGATCTGCCAGGACCACCTGCCGCCGGGCGTCGTCAACGCCGTCACCGGCTACGGCCAGGAATGCGGCGAGCCCCTGGCCTCCCACCCCCTCGTGCGGAAGGTGAGCTTCACCGGCTCGACCACGGTCGGCAAGGCGATCATGCGGGCGGCCGCTGACCGGCTCGCCCCGGTGTCCCTCGAACTCGGCGGCAAGAGCCCGTCCATCGTCTATCCCGATGCCGACGAGGACTGGGTGCTCGACGGCATCGTCGCCTCCATGCGCTTCACCCGGCAGAGCCAGTCCTGCACGGCGGGCTCGCGCCTGTTCCTGCATGCGGACATCTACGAGTCGTTCCTCGACCGGCTGGTTGCCCGTACCTCCGCGCTCAAGATCGGCGACCCCCTCGACGAGGCGACCGATGTCGGCGCGATCATCAACGAGCGTCAGTTCACCAAGGTCTGCGGCTACGTTGCAGACGGGCTGAGCCGGCCGGAGGCGCGGCTCATCACCGGCGGTCTGCCGCCGAAGGAAGGCCCGCTGACCCGGGGCTACTTCGCGGTACCGACGATCTTCGCCGACACCTCGAACGACTGGCGCCTCGCCCGGGAGGAGATCTTCGGGCCGGTCCTCGTGGCGATCCCCTGGCGGGACGAGGACGAGGCGATCCGCATGGCCAATGACAGCCACTACGGGCTCGCGGCCTACATCTGGTCCCGGGACATCGGCCGGGCGCTGCGGGCGGCCCACGCCGTCGAGGCCGGCTGGGTGCAGGTCAACCAGGGCGGCGGGCAGGCGCTCGGCCAGTCCTATGGCGGCATCAAGGAGAGCGGCATCGGACGCGAGATGTCGCTCGAAGGCATGCTCGACAGCTTCACCGAGACGAAGAGCGTGAACGTCAACCTGGTGATTCCGCTGCTCCAGACCGGCCGGTGACGACGGAGAGAGACTTGCGATGAACCTCTACCGCTTGCTGCGGGAGCGCCAGGAGGCAGGCCGGCCGGTGACGGTCGCCCTGATCGGCGCCGGAAAGTACGGGACGATGTTCCTGGCCCAGGCCCGCACGACGCCGGGGATGCAGATCGTCGCCGTCGTCGATCTCGACGTGACGCGGGCGGCGCGTCAGCTCGCCTCCTGCCACTGGCCGGCGGAGCAGGTCGCCGCCCGCTCCTGCGAGGACGCGCTCCGCACCGGCCGGACCTACCTCACGGATGACGCCGACGCGGTGATCCGGGCCGGAGGCATTGAGGTGATCATCGAGGCCACGGGCGATCCGCGCACGGGCATCCGCCTCGCCCTCGCGGCCATTGCGGCGGGCAAGCACGTCGTCATGGTCAACGTCGAGGCCGACGTGGTGGCGGGGCCGCTGCTCGCCCGGAAGGCCGCGCAGGCGGGCGTCGTCTACTCACTCGCCTACGGCGACCAGCCGGCCATCGTCTGCGAGCATGTCGACTGGGCCCGCGCCTGCGGCTTCCAAGTCGTGGCGGCGGGCAAGGGCACCCGCTATCTGCCGCGCTTCCACCAGTCGACGCCCGACACGGTGTTCGACAACCTGCCGGGACTGATCGAGATCGAGGACCGGTCCTCGATCAATCCGAAGATGTTCAACAGCTTCGTCGACGGGACCAAGTCGGCGATCGAGATGACCGCCATCGCCAACGCGACCGGCCTCAAGGCGCAAACGCAAGGCCTCGTCTTCCCGCCCGCGAGTCGCTTCGAACTCGCCGATGTGCTGCGCCCGAAGGACGAGGGCGGCAGCCTGGAATTTTCTGGGGTGACGGAATGCGTCTCCTCCCTCGCCCGGGACGGGTCGAGCGTTCCGCACGCCCTCGCCCACGGCACCTTCGTAGTGGTCGAGGCGGCGGAGGACAGCACCTACACCCGGGAGTGTTTTAGCGAGTACCACATGCTGCCCGACGCGAGCGGGCGCTATGCGGCGCTCTACCGGCCCATCCACTTCAGCGGCCTGGAACTTGGCATCTCGGCGGCCTGGGCGGCGCTGCTCAATCAGCCGACCGGCGTCCCGACTTGCTTCAGCGCCGACGTGGCGGCCATCGCCAAACGCGACCTCAAGGTTGGCGAGACCCTCGACGGCGAGGGCGGCTACTGCGTCTGGGGCCGGCAGGTCCCGGCGGAGATCTCTCTCGACGAGGGCTACCTGCCCCTCGGGCTGGCGCATCAGGTGCGGCTGGTCCGCGACGTGCCAATGGGCGCAGGCGTCCGCTGGGACGATATCACCTTCGCACCGGATGATCCCGTCGTGACGCTCCGCCGCGATATGGAAGCCGTCTTCGACCCGCGCCGGACCTGAGGCGGAGTCTGCCCGCTCACCCCGAGAAAGGACCCCACCGTGCCGACGCGCCGCGCCCTGCTCTCCGCCGCCGTCGCGGCGCCGGCCCTCATCCGGTGGGGAGGGCGGGCGGCGGCCGGGCGCGACCTGAAGATCTCGCACCAGTTCCCAGGGGGCTCGGACGAGGAGGGCGATTTCCGCGACAGGCTCTGCCGGAAGTTCGCCGCGGCGCTGCGGCGACGCTCCGAGGGCGCGCTTACGGGAACCGTCTATCCGAACTCGTCCCTGATGAAGACCAACTCCCAGTTTGCCGCGCTCCGAAAGGGCGCCCTCGACCTGAGCCTCTTCCCGCTCGCCTATGCCGGCGGCCAGATCCCGGAACTCAACATCGGGTTGATGCCCTGCGTCGTCGGATCCTACGCCCAGGGCGCAGCCTGGAAGACGGCGCCGGTTGGGCACAAGCTAACCGGGCTCCTGGCCGAGAAAGGGATCGTGATCGTGTCCTGGGTCTGGCAGGCGAACGGCGTCGTCTCCCGCGCCAACCCGATCGTCGTGCCCGAGGACGTGAAGGGTCTGAAGACGCGGGGCGGCTCCCGGGAGATGGATGTGCTGCTTCTCGCGGCCGGGGCCGCGACACTGCCGCTGCCCTCGAACGAGATCTACGCGGCGATGCAGACAGGGGCGGTGGACGCCGTCGTCACCTCGTCCACTAGCATGATCTCCTTCCGCCTGGAGGAGACGGGCAAGCACCTGACCACGGCGCGCGACCGCACCTTCCTCTTCACCTTCGAACCCCTGCTTATGTCGAAGGCGATCTTCGATTCCCTCGCGCCGGGCGAGCGCGACCTGATCATGGCTGCTGGCGCCGAACTGGAGCCATTTGGGACGGCGGGCTCGAAGGCCGACGACGACAGGGTCGTTGAGGTCTTTCGCAAGGCAGGGGGGCAGGCGCGGGATATCGATGCGGGCTCGTTTGAGAAATGGCAGGCGCTTGCCCGCAATTCGACCTGGAAGGACTATGCTGGAAAGAGCTCCGAAGCGGCCGAGTTGATGAAGCTCTCCCAGGATATTCCGGTCTGAGCCGGACTACGTAATAGGCGGGTTCGACATGACCGGACGGATTATCGCGGAGGTTACGGACTCCCGCGCGACACTCACGATCAGCCAGCCGGCGCGGCGCAACGCGCTGACCGTCGCGATGTGGGAGGATCTCGCGGAGCATGTCCGGGCGCTCTCCCGGAACGACGCCATGCGCTGTATCGTCGTCCGCGGCGCCACCACGGAGGCGTTCTCCGCGGGCGCCGACATCTCCGAATTCCACGCCGAGCGCGCGACCCGCGAACAGGTGGTCCGCTTTCACGAGGAGTATGTCGGCGGATGCCTCGGGGCGATCGCCGACTGCCCCGTTCCGGTCATCGCCGCGATCCAGGGCGCGTGCTTCGGGGTCGGCCTGGAAATCGCGGTCGCCTGCGATCTCCGGATCGCCGCGCAGGATGCCAGCTTCGGAGCGCCGGTCGGCCGCATGGGCTTCCCGCTGGCGCTGGGCGAGACCGAAGGTCTGTTCCGCCTCGTCGGGCCATCCGTTTCAGCGGAGCTGTTGATCGAGGGGCGCCTCTTTGATGCCCGGACAGCCTATGAGAAGGGCTTGGTGTCCAGGGTCGTCGAAGCAGAGGGTTTCGAGGGCGCCATCGCTGAAGCGGTCGACAACATCTGCGCCAGCGGCATCCTGGCGGCCCGGTCGCACAAGCGTCAGATCCGACGGCTAATGCGGGATGCTACTCCCGTGACGCGCGCGGAGAGGATGGAGGTGTACGGCTTCGCAGAGAACGAGGAATACAGGCGTGGCGTCGAGGCGTTCCTGGCCAAGGCGGCCCGCCGGGTCCGCTGAGCCACTGAATGATCATCAATAGGCGCGCGAGTGTCAGCGGGCGTTCCAGTCGATCATGCGCACCCCATCTCCCTCGCCGTGTCTCGAACGAGAGACAGCAGCAGTGTGCGCTGAGCGGTGACGATTTCACCCAACGAGCGGTGCGCGGAAGGGCAGTTGAAGGTAAAGTTTTCAGGTCCGCTTCCGGGAGCGTCGTAATTCACGTTTAGTGGCGGCAACGGGCGCACTGCTGTCGGGCTGGTTCTGAAACCCCTCGACACTGACGTCGAGGGGCCAGACGCTCAAATCTCAGTTCCTTCGGCCAGGGTCAGAGCATCCTCGACGTCCACACCGAGGTACCTGACCGTGCTCTCGATCTTGGTATGGCCGAGCAGGATCTGAACCGCCCGCAGGTTGCCGGTCCGCTTATAGATCAGAGACGCCTTCGTGCGGTGGAGGGAGTGGGTGCCATAGTCCTCGCTACGCAACCCGATGCCCGTGACCCACTCATCGACCAAGCGTGCATACTGCCGGGTGCTGATGTGCGTGACGCCGTCGAGCCGGCTCGGGAAGGCATAGTCGTCGAGCGTTCCACTCCTGGCTTCCAGCCATGCCAGAATGCTGATTCGTGCGGGTTCGAGCACTTCGAACTGTACCGGCCGGCCAGTCTTGCGCTGGATGACGATGGCCCGGCTGCGGACGCGGCCACCGCTGACGAGATCGCTGATCTTGAGCTTGACGATGTCGCAGCCACGCAGCTTGCTATCGATGGCGAGGTCGAACATAGCCCGGTCGCGTATGCGCCGTTCGCGGTCGAGCCAGAACCGGATGGCCCAAACCTGCTGAGGCTTTAGGGCGCGCTTGGCGCCGAGTTTGCGGCCAGCGTTCCAGGCCGGTCGCCCTTTCGTGGCGGGATCGTGTGCTGAGTGTCCCATCGCCTGTCTCCTCGTCGGCCCATGCCGACGAGGCGATAAGAGACCCGAACCGAAGGTGCGGAGAGCTGGCATATGCGGACGTTCCGCTGGGCGCCCGAAGCGGTCCTACGGCTTGCGACCCATGCCAGCCGTACAGACAGGTGTAGGTGCATCCCAGAAGCAGCCATTCACCTGTCGTCTGGCGACTTCGGCTCGGACAGAGAAGCTC
>NZ_JBNNWO010000016.1:0-188945 GCF_050281105.1 Methylobacterium sp. NPDC080182 | reverse complement strand
TCGTGCCGGTGGCCATGGAGGAGAAGCTGCGCTTCGCCATCCGCGAGGGCGGCCGCACCGTCGGCGCCGGCGTCGTCGCCGCCATCAACGACTGAGCTCGAGCAAGCATCCTTAGCAGGGCGCGGCGGGGTGAAGGCCTCGCGTACCCCGCCGTCCCTCTCAAGGTTCCAGGATCATGAACGGTCAGAACATCCGCATTCGCCTCAAGGCGTTCGATCACCGCATCCTCGATGCGTCGACCAAGGAGATTGTCTCCACGGCCAAGCGTACGGGCGCGACCATCCGCGGCCCGATCCCGCTCCCGACGCACATCGCCAAGTTCACCGTGAACCGCTCGCCCCACATCGACAAGAAGTCGCGCGAGCAGTTCGAGATGCGCACGCACAAGCGGGTGCTCGATATCGTCGATCCGACGCCTCAGACCGTGGACGCGCTGATGAAGCTCGACCTCGCCGCTGGCGTGGACGTGGAGATCAAGCTCTGAGTCCGCTGAGGACTTAGAGCTTACCGTTTCATCGCGCGAGGGAGAGAACCTATGCGCTCAGGCGTCATCGCACAGAAGGTCGGCATGACCCGCGTCTTCACGGACGCGGGGGAGCATGTCCCCGTCACCGTGCTCAAGATCGATCAGTGCCAGGTGGTTGCCCACCGCACCGTCGAGAAGAACGGCTACGTTGCGCTGCAGGTCGGCGTCGGCAAGGCCAAGGTCAAGAACGTCTCGGCCGCCGAGCGGGGCCGCTTCGCGGTCGCCAAGGTCGAGCCGAAGAAGAAGCTCGCCGAGTTCCGCGTGTCCGAGGACGCGCTGATCCCGGTCGGCGCCGAGATCACCGCGGACCACTTCATCCCCGGCCAGTTCGTGGATGTCACCGGCACCACGACCGGTAAGGGCTTCGCCGGCGGTATCAAGCGCTGGAACTTCGGCGGCCTGCGCGCCACCCACGGCGTGTCGATCTCGCACCGCTCGATCGGTTCGACCGGCGGCCGCCAGGACCCGGGCAAGACCTTCAAGAACAAGAAGATGCCGGGTCACCTCGGCGTCGAGCGGGTCACCACCCAGAACCTGCGCGTCGTGCGCACCGATCCCGAGCGCGGCCTGATCCTGGTCGAGGGCGCGGTCCCGGGCGTCGCCGGCGGCTGGATCCAGATCCGCGACGCGGTGAAGCGCAAGCTCCCCGCCGACGTTCCGCTGCCGGGCAAGTTCCGCGAGAACGGCGCCTCCGCCCCGGCGACCGAGGCCCCTGCGGCTGAGGAGACCGCGTGATGAAGCTCGATATCAAAACCCTCGACGGTGCCGGCGCCGGCTCGGTCGAGCTGAACGAAGAGATCTTCGGCCTGGAGCCGCGCGCCGACCTGCTGCAACGCATGGTCCGCTGGCAGCTCGCCAAGCGGCGCGCCGGTACCCACGCCGTGCAGAACCGCTCGGACGTGAACCGGACCCGCAAGAAGCTCTACAAGCAGAAGGGCACCGGTAACGCCCGCCACGGCGCGGCCTCGGCGCCGCAGTTCCGCGGCGGCGGGCGCGCCTTCGGCCCCGTGCCGCGCGACCACAGCCACGACCTGCCCAAGAAGGTCCGCGCGCTGGCGTTGCGCCACGCCCTGTCGGCCAAGGCCAAGGCCTCGACCCTGATCGTCGTCGACGACATCAAGATCGAGGATCACAAGACCAAGGGTCTCATCGAGCGCTTCGGCAAGATGGGCCTCTCGAACGCGCTGATCATCGGCGGTGCCGAGGTCGACGTGAATTTCGGCCGGGCCGCCCGCGCCATCCCGCAGATCGACGTGCTGCCCGTGCAGGGCATCAACGTCTACGACATCCTGCGCCGCGACACGCTCGTCCTGACGAAGGCTGCCGTCGACGCGCTGGAGGAGCGTTTCAAATGAGTGCCGATCCGCGCCACTACGACATCGTCGTCTCCCCGGTCATCACCGAGAAGGCGACCAACCTGACCGAGCAGAACAAGGTCGTCTTCCGCGTCGCCCCCAAGGCGACGAAGCCTCAGATCAAGGAGGCCGTCGAGAAGCTGTTCGACGTGAAGGTCACGGCCGTGAACACCCTTGTCACCAAGGGTAAGAAGAAGATTTTCCGCGGTCTCCGCGGACAGCGCTCCGACGTGAAGAAGGCGATCGTGACCCTGGCCGAGGGCCACTCGATCGACGTCACGACCGGGCTCTGAGGACGGGATTTAGGGATCCAAGCCGATGGCCTTGAAGACATTCAAACCGGTCACGCCGAGCCTGCGCCAGCTCGTGCTCGTCGACCGCCGTGAGCTCTACAAGGGCAAGCCGGTGAAGGCGCTGACGGAGGGCAAGTCGTCCTCCGGCGGCCGCAACAATCTCGGCCGCATCACCGTCCGCTTCCGCGGCGGCGGCCACAAGCGCGTGCTGCGCAACGTCGATTTCAAGCGTCGCGAGCAGCTCGGCGTCGCCGCCACGGTGGAGCGGATCGAGTACGATCCGAACCGCACGGCGTTCATCGCGCTGATCAACTTCCCCGACGGGAAGCAGAGCTACATCCTGGCCCCGCAGCGCCTGCAGCCGGGCGACAAGGTGGTGGCCGGCGAGAGCGTCGACATCAAGCCGGGCAACGCCGCTCCGGTCGGCTCGATGCCGGTAGGCACGATCGTCCACAATGTCGAGCTGAAGATCGGCAAGGGCGGCGCGATCGCCCGCTCGGCCGGCAACTACGCGCAGATCGTCGGCCGCGACCAGGGCTACGTGACGCTCCGCCTGAACTCGGGCGAGCAGCGCCTGGTCCACGGCCAGTGCTTCGCCAGCGTCGGCGCGGTCTCGAACCCGGACCACATGAACATTTCGCTCGGCAAGGCCGGGCGCAACCGTTGGCTCGGCAAGCGCCCGCACAACCGCGGTGTGGCGATGAACCCGGTCGACCATCCGCACGGCGGCGGCGAGGGTCGCACCTCGGGCGGCCGCAACCCGGTCACGCCCTGGGGTGTGCCCACCAAGGGGAAGAAGACCCGGTCCAACAAGCGGACCGACGTGTTCATCCTGTCCAGCCGCCACAACCGCAAGAAGTAATCGCTATGGCACGCTCTCTCTGGAAGGGGCCGTTCGTCGACGGCTACCTCTTCAAGAAGGCCGAGGCGGCGCGGGGCTCCTCGCGCTCCGAGGTCATCAAGATCTGGAGCCGCCGCTCCACGATCCTCCCGCAGTTCGTCGGGCTCACCTTCGGTGTGCACAACGGGCAGAAGCACATCCCGGTCTACGTCACCGAGGAGATGGTCGGGCACAAGTTCGGCGAGTTCTCGCCGACCCGCACCTTCCCGGGCCACGCGGCCGACAAGAAGGCGAAGAGGCGCTGAGATGGGCAAGCAAGCCACCCCCCGCGCGCTCCCCGAGAACGAGGCGAAGGCCGTCGCGCGCATGCTGCGCGTCAGCCCGCAGAAGCTCAACCTCGTGGCGCAGATGATCCGCGGCAAGAAGGTCGACACGGCGCTCGCCGAGTTGCAGTTCTCGCGCAAGCGGATCTCGACCGAGGTCAAGAAGTGCCTCGAGAGCGCCATCGCCAACGCCGAGAACAACCACGACCTGGACGTCGACGACCTCGTCGTGTCCCAGGCCTTCGTGGGCAAGGCGCTGGTTCTCAAGCGTTTCCACGCCCGCGCCCGCGGCCGCGGCGCGCGCATCCTGAAGCCCTTCTCGAACCTCACCATCGTGGTTCGCGAAGTCCGCCAAGCCGAAGCGGCTTGAGGAGGATCTGATGGGTCAGAAAGTCAACCCGATCGGTCTCCGGCTCGGCATCAACCGGACCTGGGACTCCCGCTGGTTCGCCAACAAGGGCGACTACGCGAAGCTCATGCACGAGGACGTCGCGATCCGCGCCGCCCTCATGAAGCAGCTCAAGCAGGCGGCGGTCTCCAAGATCGTCATCGAGCGCCCGCACCGGAAGTGTCGGGTCACCATCCACTCGGGCCGTCCGGGCGTGGTGATCGGCAAGAAGGGCGCGGACATCGAGAAGCTGCGCAAGCTCGTCGGCACGATGACCAAGGCCGACGTGACCATCAACATCGTCGAGGTGCGCAAGCCCGAGATCGACGCCACCCTGGTGGCCGACTCGATCGCCCAGCAGCTCGAGCGCCGCGTCGCCTTCCGGCGTGCCATGAAGCGGGCCGTGCAGTCGGCCATGCGTCTGGGCGCCGAGGGCATCCGGATCAACTGCTCGGGCCGTCTCGGCGGCGCCGAGATTGCCCGCCAGGAATGGTACCGCGAGGGCCGCGTCCCGCTGCACACGCTGCGCGCCGACGTCGACTACGGCACCGCCACGGCGTTCACGACCTACGGGACCTGCGGCATCAAGGTGTGGGTGTTCAAGGGCGAGATCCTCGAGCACGACCCCATGGCCCAGGACAAGAAGGCCCAGGAAGAGGGCGGCCGCTCTGGCGGACGCCGTGAGCGCGATGGCGAGGGCGGCCGCGAGCGCGGACGCCGCGAGCGCGAGCACGCGTAAGGTAGGAAGCCATGCTGCAACCGAAAAAGACCCGCTTCCGCAAGCAGTTCAAGGGCCGCATCCACGGTGCGGCCAAGGGCGGCTTCGAGCTGAACTTCGGCCAGTTCGGCCTGAAGGCGGTGGAGCCCGAGCGCGTCACCGCCCGTCAGATCGAGGCGGCCCGCCGCGCGATCACCCGCGAGATGAAGCGCCAGGGCCGCGTCTGGATCCGGGTGTTCCCGGACGTCCCGGTGTCGTCGAAGCCGACCGAGGTCCGCATGGGCTCCGGTAAGGGCGCCCCGGATTACTGGGCGGCCCGGGTCCATCCCGGCCGGATCATGTTCGAGGTCGACGGCGTTGCCGAGAACATCGCCAAGGAGGCGCTCCGCCTCGGCGCCGCGAAGCTCCCGATCCGCACGCGGGTCGTCCAGCGCATCGCCGACTGAACGGAGGATATCGTGAAGTCGACCCAGAGACTGTCTGATCTGAAGGCGCTGTCGCCGGATCAGCTGAATGACGAGCTGATCAACCTCAAGAAGGAGCAGTTCAACCTGCGCTTCCAGGGGGCCACCGGCCAGCTCGAGAACGTCGCCCGCGTCCGCGAGGTCCGTCGCGACATCGCCCGTGTCCGGACTCTGCAGCGTTCCAAGACGCTGCAGCAGGCCAAGGGCTGAGGCGGGTTTTAGGAGACAACCATGCCGAAGCGCATCCTGCAGGGCACCGTCGTCAGCGACAAGGGTGAGAAGACCATCGTGGTGAAGGTGGAGCGCCGCTTCACGCACCCGGTGATGAAGAAGACCGTGCGGCGGTCGAAGAACTACCACGCGCACGACGAGGGCAACGTCGCCAAGGTCGGGCAGACGGTGTTCATCGAGGAGTGCCGTCCGTTCTCCAAGACCAAGACCTGGAAGCTGGTCGAGGGCGAGGCCGCCCAGGCCGAGGCCGGCGAGGCCGCCTGATCCTGGGGGCCCGGCGGCTGCGGTCTCCGCGTCCGCCAGGATCCCGCCCGCGGCGTCGCGGGATGGTGCCCCCTCTGGGGTGACCATCCCGGGGATGCCCGGCGACCGGTACGACGAACGCCCGGACGCAATTCGACTCGCGAGAGCCGGATTCGTGCCGGGCGTCGTCGTTTTCGGCCACATGTCTGGCGGTTGGGTTCCGGTCGCGGGCGGGCCGAGCCTGCTGCGGGACCGCGGGCGGCGTCGCCATTGCGGCTGGCGGTCGTCCCGTCCGGCGCGTTGTGTCGGCGTTCGTACGGGTCCTTGCGGCCGATTACCGGATTGGATTGCTGTCGCGGTGCACCCGGGGCTCGAGCCGGGATTTCGTGACTTGCGTCCAGCAAAACGGCGCTCCGGCCTTGCTGGCTGAGAACAAAACGGGTACACAAAGGCGGTGGCGACGCGCGTTGTGAACTGCGTCCAACCCCTTCATAAGGAGCCCGCCAGATGGCCCAGCCCGCATTGAAAGTGGTCGACATGCCCCCGGTGGACAAGGACAAGTCCAAGGCGATCGACGCCGCCCTGTCTCAGATCGAGCGCGCCTTCGGCAAGGGCTCGATCATGCGGCTCGGCAAGAGCGACAAGGTCCAGGAGGTCGAGACCGTCTCGACCGGCTCGCTGGGCCTCGACATCGCGCTCGGCGTCGGCGGCCTACCCCGCGGCCGCGTGATCGAGATCTACGGTCCCGAATCGTCCGGCAAGACGACGCTGGCGCTCCACACGATCGCGGAGGCCCAAAAGAAGGGCGGCGTCTGCGCCTTCGTGGATGCCGAGCACGCTCTGGACCCGGTCTACGCCCGCAAGCTCGGCGTGAACCTCGACGACCTGCTGATCTCCCAGCCCGATACGGGTGAGCAGGCGCTCGAGATCACCGACACGCTGGTGCGCTCGGGCGCCATCGACGTGCTGGTGGTCGATTCGGTGGCCGCGCTGACCCCGCGGGCCGAGATCGAGGGCGAGATGGGCGAGAGCCAGCCGGGCCTCCAGGCCCGCCTGATGAGCCAGGCCCTGCGCAAGCTGACCGGCTCGATCTCGCGCTCGAACTGCATGGTCATCTTCATCAACCAGATCCGGATGAAGATCGGCGTCATGTACGGCAGCCCCGAGACGACCACGGGCGGCAACGCCCTCAAGTTCTACGCCTCGGTGCGCCTCGATATCCGCCGCATCTCGACGCTCAAGGACCGCGACGAGGCGATCGGCAACCAGGTCCGCGTCAAGGTGGTGAAGAACAAGGTCGCGCCGCCCTTCAAGCAGGTCGAGTTCGACATCATGTTCGGCGAGGGCGTGTCGAAGGTCGGCGAGCTGATCGACCTCGGCGTGAAGGCCGGGATCGTCGAGAAGTCGGGCGCCTGGTTCTCGTACAACAGCCAGCGCCTCGGCCAGGGCCGCGAGAACTCGAAGGGCTTCCTGCGCGACAACCCGAAGATCGCGGCCGAGATCGAGGGCTCGATCCGGCAGAATTCCGGTCTGGTCGCCGAGAAGATCCTTGAGAACGCCGCGCCGACGGCGGACGATCTCGACGAGGGCGAGGCCTAGGCCGCGCCGCCGCGCGCCGGCGACGGCGCGCGGTGGACCTGCGACTTTCGAAGATGCGCGGCCCCGGAGTCTCTCCGGGGCCGCTCTTCGTTGAGCGACGGTGACCGGACGCGTGGGGCCGGTCAGTCCGCCATCGTCTTCTTCACGGTCTCGACGAGCTGCTTCAGGCTGAAGGGCTTGGGCAGGAAGTTGAAGGTCTCACCCTCGGGCAGGTTCTTGCGGAACGCGTCCTCGGCGTAGCCGGACACGAAGATGACCTTCAGGTCGGGCTGATGCTTGCGCACCTCCCGCAGGAGCGTCGGGCCGTCCATCTCGGGCATGACCACGTCGGAGACGACGAGATCGATGGTCTGCGCGCCCTCGCGGACGATCGCCAGGGCCTCGAGGCCCGAGGCCGCCTCCAGCACCGTGTAGCCGCGGGCCGAGAGCGCCCGGCTATTGACCGCCCGCACCGGGTCCTCGTCCTCGACGAGCAGGATGGTCCCCTGCCCCGTATGATCGGCGGCGGGCTTGCGCGGCGCCGGCTTGTCGACCTTGGCGGGCGGCGTCTCCCCTTTCGGCACAGCGGCGTCGCCGCCCGCGGCCGGCGCGGTGACCGGCTTGGCGTCCGACCCGGAATCGGGATGGGCGGTGGTGGAAGCCGGCGCGAGCGGCTCCGCGCGCGGCAGTGCCGGCTCGGCCGCCGCGACCGGCACCTCCTCGGGCTCCGCCACGGGCACGTGACGCGGCAGGTAGATGCGGAAGGCCGTGCCCTCCCCGACCTTCGACTGCACGTCGATGGTGCCGCCGGACTGCTTGACGATGCCGAACACCGTCGAGAGCCCGAGGCCGGTGCCCTTGCCGATCTCCTTGGTGGTGAAGAACGGCTCGAAGATCTTCTCCATCAGCTCGGGCGGGATGCCCTGGCCGGTGTCGCGCACCTCGATCAGCACGTGGTCGCCCGCCGGCGCCCCGCCGCGCCCCTCCGCACCGGCGGCCGCCCCCGGATCGGAGACGTTCTCGGTGCGGATCATCAGCTTGCCGCCCTCCGGCATGGCGTCGCGGGCGTTGACCGCGAGATTGACGATCACCTGCTCGAACTGATTGACGTCGGCCTTCACGGGCCAGACCTCGCGGCCGTGCTTCAGCTCCAGGGCGACGCGCTCGCCGAGGAGCCGCTTGAGGAGGAGGGTCAGCTCGGAGAGCGCCTCGCCGACATTCATCACCTCCGGACGCAGGGTCTGTCGGCGGGAGAACGCCAGGAGCTGGCGGACGAGGCCCGCCGCCCGGTTGGCGTTCTGCTTGATCTGCATGATGTCCTGGAAGGCCGGGTCGGTCGGCCGGTGGCTCGCGAGCAGCAGGTCCGAGTAGCCGATGATCGCCTGCAGGACGTTGTTGAAGTCGTGCGCGATGCCGCCGGCGAGCTGGCCGACCGCGTTCATCTTCTGCGCCTGGGCGACCTGCTGCTCGAGCTGACGCTGCGCCGTCGTGTCGAGGGCGTAGAGGATGACCCGCTCGGCCTCGTCGGTCTGCTGGCCGGGATCGCCGCCGTCGGCCGGGCTGAGCCAGACCCGGGCCGAGCGGCCGCCGGGCCCGTTCAACTGGACCTCGATCGGCTCCGGATCGGTCCGACCGCTCGCGGCGCGGGTGAGCCCGGCCTCCAGGGCGGTCCGGTCGGCCACCGAGTCGGCGACGTTGGGCTCGACCCGCGGGACACCCTCCCCGTCCGGGGCGCCGTCGTCGGCCTGCCGCGGGACCGTGCCGAACAGGCGCGTGAACGAGGCGTTGGCGCGGGCGATCCGGCCGCCGCTGTCGAGGGTCGCGATGGCGATCGGCGAGTTGTTGAGGAAGCGGGCGAGCCGGACCTCGGCGGCGCGCTGCGGCTCGTCGGTCTCGGCCCCGGCGGAGCGGTTGATCACGAAGGTCCGCGACGAGCCGGGCTTGCCGTCCTTGCCGAAGGCGACCCGGTGATAGAGCCGGACCGGCAGGGTGTGGCCGTTGCGGCGGCGCAGGTCGAGGTCGAAGCGGTCGGTGCGGACCTCGCCGGGCAGGCCGGCGGTGCGCACGAGCACGTCCGCCTCCGGGGCGATCTCGGTGAGGTGCGGGCCGCCGGGGCCGACGCTGGCGAGGTCGTAGCCGAGCCAGGCCGCCAGGGTCGCGTTCATGTAGACGATGGCGCCGGCCGGATCGATCGACAGGAAGCCCGCCGGGGCGTGGTCGAGATAGTCGATGGCGTGCTGGAGTTCCTGGAAGACGTTCTCCTGCCGCTCGCGCTCGGCGGTGATGTCGGCCACCGTCCAGAGGGAGGCTGCCCGGCGCGGTCGCGCCAGGGGCCGCACCGAGACCCGGTACCAGCCGAAGCCGCGCTCGCCGGCCGTGGGACCGAGGGGCGGCGACATCCGCACCTCCTCGGTATGGGCCCGCGCATCGCGCGAGGCCTGCGACAGGCGGTACACCGCCTCGGAGACCTCCGGCGAGCCGACGAGGATGCGCTCCACCGGCACGAGGTTCGAGAAGGTGTCGCCGCTGGCGATCCGGAGATAGGCCTCGTTGGCGTAGATCAGCCGGCCGCCATCCTCCACGACCAGCTTGCCGTCCGGCGAGGCGTCGACGATGCCCTTGGTGATGTCGTCCCGGGCGGCGCTGCCGCTGAGCTGGAGCGCCCCGATGGCGAGGGCGAACAGGAAGAACACGCCCGCCATGGCCAGCAGGGCCAGCAGCCAGACGATCAGCGACTGGGCCTGCTCGTTGGCCACGAAGGACAGGCCGATGGCCGCGCCGACCAGCAGGCCGGCGAGCACGAGGAGCAGGCCGACCCGGCCCGGCTGTTCCGAGCGGTCGATCGAGCCCGTTCCCAGCAGGGACGAGGCCTGCGCGACCGGGGGACCCGAATTCTGCGGGCCCGCGGCGGGCGCCGGAGGTCCAGTGACGTCGGCCATCGGCTTCATTCCAGAACAGTCACCCGGTTAGTCCGCCGGCCATATCAGGACATGCGGGGCGCGGCATCAGTCTCGTCGCGCCAAGCCTTGACACAGCCTCGCGAAAAAAGGTGGAGGAAGCGTGGCTTTCGCCCCACCGGGCGTTCGGCGAGACGGCGCGGCGCGCGGATCGCGCGGGGCTACGCTGCCCGTCTCCGCAGGCGCAGCACGAACCCGATGACCTCCGCCACCGCGCGATAGTGCTCGGCCGGGATCTCCCGGTCGATCTCCACGGTGGCGTGGAGCGCCCGGGCGAGCGGCGGGTTCTCGATCACCGCGACGCCGTGCTCGGCCGCCACCGCGCGGATGCGCAGGGCGAGCGCGTCGACGCCCTTGGCGACGCAGACCGGCGCGGCCATGCCGGTCTCGTAGCGCAGCGCCACCGCGTAGTGGGTGGGGTTCGTCACCACGACGGTGGCGGTGGGGACCGCGGCCATCATGCGCTTCTTCACCCGGGCCATCCGGAGCTGCTTCAGGCGCCCCTTCACCTCGGGATTGCCCTCCGACTCCTTCATCTCCTGCTTGAGCTCCTCCTTCGACATCCGGTGGCGCTTGCGCCAGCGGAACCGCGCGTAGAGCGCGTCACCGAGGGTGATCGCGAGGTGCATGCACAGCATGCCGGCGAGCAGCTTCAGGCTGAGGGACAGGATCGCCGGCATGGAGGCGGCCGGGTCCAACTGGGCGAACACTTCCAGCCGGTCGCGGTCGTTCCACAGCATCACCGCGCCGACCACGCCCACGGCGGCGATCTTCGCGAGCCCCTTGCCGAACTGGAACAGGGCCTCGACGCCGAGGAGCCGCTTCACGCCCGCCATCGGCGAGAGGCGCGAGAATTTCGGCATCAGCGTCTCGGCGGAGAAGACCAGCGGGTGCTGCAGGAGCCCCGCGGCCAGCCCGGCCACGACCGCCAGCCCGACCGGCACCGCCACCGCCTGAAGCCACAGCCACAGGCCGCGCGTCATGGCCACCTTCATGGCCGTGGCGTCGTCCGGGAGGGTATGGGCGTTGGCGAGGAAGGCCTTGAGCCCGTGCAACAGGTTCGTGGCGATGGTCGGGGCCGCGACCAGCAGCGCCAGGGTGAACGCGGCCAGTATCGCGAAGGTGTTGATCTCGGTGCTGGTCGCGACGTCGCCGCGCTCGATCGCCTGATCGAGCCGTCGTTGGGACGGCTCCTCGGTCTTGTCCTCGTCGTCGGTATCGTCGGCCATCGCGCGTCGGGCTCAGAGCGGGGACATCGTCGGGGTATGGGCGATCCGGCCGCTCAGCGGCCGACGTAATCCCCGAGATACCGGCCCAGGTCGTCCAGGAAGACGCCCATCATGACGCCGAGGCAGCCCATCAGCAGCAGCATGCCGATCAGCACCGAGGCCGGGACCGCCAGGAAGAACACCTGCATCTGGGGCATCAGCCGCGACAGCACGCCGAGACCCAGGTTGAACAGGATCCCGAAGGCGATGAATGGGCCGGCGATCTGCACCGCCAGGGTGAAGCCCCGGGCCAGCGCCTTCGTGGCCAGCATCAGCGCGTCCGAGAAGGACGGCACGCCGTCGGGGGGCAGCACCACGTAGCTGCGGGCCACGCCCTCGATGGCGAGATGGTGCAGGTCCGCGGCGAAGATCAGCGTGATCCCGAGCAACGACAGGAAGTTGCCGATCGCCACCTGCTGGCCGCCCTGGCTCGGATCCACCGTCATCGCGTAGGACAGCCCGACCTGCGCCGAGATGATCACCCCGGCGGTCTGAAGGGCGGCGAGGATCATCCGCACCGTGAGGCCGAGCACCAGCCCGATGATCGTCTCGCCGAACAGGAGCCCGATCAGCCGCGGGCCGGCCACGCCCTCCGTGCCGCCGAGCAGCGGGCGCACGGTCGGGAACAGCACCAGGGACGTGAGCAGCGCGAAGGCGAGGCGCAGGCGCGGCGACACCGTCTGCTCGCCGATCCCCGGCATCAGCATGATCAGCGTGCCGATGCGCGCGAAGGTGATCAGGTAGGCCGAGGCGATGCCGGGCAGGAGCAGGTTCATCGCGGCCCCTATGGCACGCGGGGGCCGGGCCTGTCCCGGCCGGCGGGCGCATCAGCCGCCGGCCGCGATGCGGGCGGCGATGCGGGTCATGTAGCCGGCCATGGCGTCGCCCATGAAGGGCAGCATCAGCAGGAGCGCGGCGAACACCGCCACGACCTTGGGCACGTAGATCAGCGTCTGCTCCTGGATCTGCGTCAGGGCCTGGACCAGGGACACGGCGAGGCCGACCGCGAGCGCGACCAGCATCAGGGGCCCAGCCACCTTGAGGAACACGAAGATGCCGTCGCGGGCGATGTCGAGGATGGCGAGGCCGGTCATGGGGGTGCGATCTGTGCGGGGGGAGCGGGCGGCGAAACGGTCGGCCGGTCAGATCTGCATCCGCATGATCTCCTCGTAGGCGGAGATCATGCGGTCGCGCACCGCCACCATGGTCTGCAGGGCGGTCTCGCTCTCGGCGACCGCGGTGACCACGTCCACGACGTTGGCCTTGCCGGCGGCCGCGGAGACGGCCTGGGAATCGGCCCGACGGCCGGCATCGCCGACGCTGTCCAGGGTCTGCCCGAGCATCTGCATGAAGTCGGTGCCGGTGCCGGTCGTCGGCTGCACCCGGGGGGCGGGCCGGCCGCCGGCGAGGCCCTGGACGGCCGCGTAGGCACCCGCCGCGAAGTTGCTCGAAGCCATCGCCATGCGTCCTTGCTAAGCGGTCCTGCCGCGGGCTTCGGGGGTCACTTCAGGATGCCGAGGGTCTGCGCCAGCATCTTGCGGGTGGCGCTGATCATGTTGAGGTTCGCCTCGTAGGAGCGCTGGGCCTCCCGCAGGTCCATGTTCTCGATCAGCGCGTTGACGTTGGGCATCTGCACCACGCCCTGGGCGTCGGCCGCGGGGTTGCCGGGCTCGTACTTGGTCCGGAAGGCCGACGGGTCGCGCCTGACGCGCCCCGCCTCGACGAGCTTGGCACCGGTCTCGTCGTCGAGGTGGCTGGTGAAGGTCGGGATCTTGCGGCGGTAGGGCTGTGCCCCGGCGGAGGCCGGCGCGGAATCGGCGTTGGCGATGTTCTCGGCGATGATGCGCATCCGGCCCGACTGGGCCTTGAGGCCCGCGGCCGCCACCGCCAGCGACTTCGTGAATTCCATGGCTCAGGACCCTCCCGCTGCCGCGACCCCGCGGCCGTCGGCGCTCCACATTCGGCCGTCGCGCGTCAGCTCTTGCCGATCGCGATCTTCAGGGTGGTCAGGCTGTGCTGGTACAGCGAGGCGGCGAGCTGGTAGTCCGCCTGGTTCTCGCCGGCCTTCATCATCTCGTCCTCGAGGTTGACGCCGTTGCCGCTGGGCCGGACCTCGAAGCCCTTGGCGCGCTTGGAGTCGGCTCCGACCGTCTGGCCAGGCGGCGCCATGTGGCCCGCGCTCGTGAGCGTCAGGCCGGAGCCGCTGGTGGCGAGGGCGCCGGTCGTCCGATCGAAGCGCGGCTCCACGAGGTCGCGGGGCTTGAACCCCGGCATGTCGGCGTTGGCGACGTTCTCGGCGATCACGCCCTGGCGCGCCTGCGCCCATTGCATCCGCGTGCGCAGCATGCTCAGCACGGGCAGATCGGTGAGGGCCATGGTCGCCTCCGGGATGGCGTGGCCGCGCCGGGACGAGCGGGCTCGGCAAAATCTGCCGCCTGCATGGTTAACGGCGCGTTAAGCCCGATCTCCGGGTCGGCCGGTGCCCGCGTCAGCTCGCGCCACGGGGGGAGTGAACTCCCGGTTCGGCCAGGCCGGCGGCGCAGTCCCGACCTATTGTCTTGCGCGCGCTCAATTAAAAGGTCTGTTAACGAACTCGCAACGTTAAGTCGTTGGACTTAATAAGGAACATTCCCGCGGTCTTCGATAGTCACACCCACACATCGGATGATGTGACCGGCATCAACCAATCAGCCTAAGAGATCTCTCGGTAGCAAGGCTCGCGACTCCGCCGCGCGTCTCTTACATTTCCCGCTGAACGACGCTGGGCATGCCGCGCTCGTAGCGCTCCTCATGCAGTTCGCTCCGGTCGAGACCAATGAGGCAATCATCTTGGATGGTGACCGCCTGCCCCGCAGCTTCATGCTGTTCAGCTTGATCGCGTGCTCGTTTAAGGCAGCCCACGTGGGCATCATCGTCTGTTGACGAGCTGCCACGTCGCCGGGGGCGTGCCGAAATTCGACAGCCTGTTGCCAGAGGTGCACGACGTGAACATCAGGGATCGGTCCCAACCAGACAGGAAAGCGAATGACCGGCTCGGAGCCCGATTTGCAAAAAATTTGCAAATCGGGCTCATAGAAGGGTGCTTGTATCTAGGTTTGCGGCCATGTTGATTCGGTTCGGTGCTGCCAACAGCAGCTCCATCAAAGACTATCAAGAATTATCGCTGGTGGCGTCATCACTGACGGATACAGGCGTTGATCTAATAGAGCCGGATGGGCTCAAAGATAAAATCTTGCCATTTGTTATGATCTACGGCGCTAACGCGGCCGGCAAGACTAACCTTATTGCTGCGTTATCTCATATGGCCGATCAGGTGCAGCATTCGTATACTGGGCTTCAACCAGGAGCGAAAATTCCTCGCTCAACGTTCAAGCTGGACCCCGACACCCAATCTGGAGTTTCTCGCAACGACTGCGATTTCATGCTGGATGGCGTGAGGTATCATTACGGATTTACGTATAACGACGAGACATATATTGAAGAATGGCTTTATGCTTACCCTGAACGTGTTCGGCAAACTTGGTTCTATCGCCGCCCCGGTGAGCCATTTATTTTCGGAAAGAACCTTAAGGGCCGAAATCGAGCGATTGAAGATTTAACAAGATCAAATTCTCTCTTTCTATCGACTGCTGCGCAGAATAATCATCCGCAGCTATCGGCCGTTTATCAATTTTTTTCAAAGTCGTTACATTTCGCGATGGATCCGTTCGCAAACGAGTACAACGTTGCTCGCGTCCTTGTGGAGCGTCAGGACGACAAAAGGATCATTGAATTTCTAAGATTGGCGGATGTCGGAATTAACGACATCCGATTTGAGCCTGCTCGAAGAAAAAATCAGCCGGACGATTTCATGGAAGACCTAAAGGCATTCATGAAAAAGCATGCAGGCGGCTTCAGTCTCGAAGAGGAGAATTTGAAGGTGCCTTTGCTTGGTCATTCTGACAGCAATGGTATGTCTCATTTCTTCCGTCTGTCTGACGAGAGTCGCGGCACACTTCGCTTGATCTCGCTAATTGCACCTGTGCTCGAAGCTCTGGATACCGGTGGTGTATTTGTGGTCGATGAGATTGATGCAAGCCTCCATACTCTTTTGGCGCTCAAGATAGTTGAGCTGTTCTCCAATCGATCTACAAATCCAAATGGCGGACAGTTAATCTCAACAACTCATGACACAAACATACTCTGTTCAAAGAACATTAGAAGAGATCAGATATGGTTCGCAGAGAAAGAACATGGAGGAAACACAGTATTATATCCACTTAGTGATCTGAAAATAAGAAAATCTGATAATATTGAACGCGGATATATCCAGGGCCGTTTTGGCGCAATCCCATTCTTTGGTTCCATCGAGCAAATGATCAGCACCAATGAGCAGACCCGCTAAAGCCCGTGTGGTGCCGCCGAAACTATCTCGTCGCCGAGCAATGCTGAGGCCAAAATTTCGAATTGTGGCTGTGTGCGAAGGAAGGAATACCGAGCCCCAATATCTCGCAGAATTTTGCCGAGATCACGGGAATGGACTTGTGCAGATCCGTACTGTCGGCGGCGTTGGTGTGCCGCAGACGGTTGTCGCAGAAGCTTCGAAAATACTACAGGAGATGCGCCGATCAAAAAGTGATAGTTTTGAGAGGTTCGACCAGTGCTGGGCGATATTTGATCATGACAATCATCCGCATGTCGAGCAGCACGTCAGGAACGCTCGCGCCGGCGGACTTATGGTGGCATTCTCCAACCCGTGCATTGAGCTTTGGGGTGTGCTCCATTTTGGGGAATATGGTCGCCCAGCACGGGGGCATGTTGTCCAAGATGCATTGAAAGTTTTGATGCCGAGTTATGACCCACATGGATCAAAACTCTTTGATTATGAGCTGATGCGGCTTGGATATCGGGAGGCCGTCAAGCGCGCGAAGCGGTTAGTCAAAGAGGCCGAAAAGCTAGGTGCTCCCCTTGGCAATCCGCACACAAATTTCTATGAATTGACTGAGATCATTCGAATTAATGGAATTTCGATCAAGGCGAGGACAGATGACATATAAGCCGCCTGTCCGGGCCTTCGCTTTTCTCAACTAGCAAAGCGAATTTACGGATTGATCTTAACTGCATATGCGGCGTTCGTGTAGATGCCAGGCAACGAGGCCGACCCGATTATGGAGGCGGTACGGCGCTGTGAGCCGCTGGCGTCGCGCTCGCGCCGACCGGCGACAAGCTCGATCAGTGGCGGATCTGCGATTTCATCTTCTCCGGCGCCGAGCTGTGGCGCCTAGCAGCGAGCCGCCGGCTGGTCGTTGATGGAGACGCGCGGTAGCCCAGCGCCATGCCTAAGGTCCCATCGCCTCGGGGCGCCCGGCCGCGCCAGGATATCCGCCCGCGCGTGCTGGCGGCGCTAACGTCCGAGCCGTCCACCGCCACCGAGATTGCTGAGCGTGCCGGGATCCCCGGCCGAGAGCGCGCCATGCACGCCGCCCGCGCGCTGGCGCGCCTGGAGGCCGATGGCCTCGCCATCAGTGAGTTGCGCCGGAACGTCACCCGGTGGCGGACAGCCGGCAATGCGTCGCCTCAGGCGTAGGCGACCGGCAACTCGCCCACATGCGTCGTGTAGCGCGGCGTGCGCATCTCGAACTTCGTGTTCCAGTCGCGTCTGGTGACCAGCCCCGCGCGCGCCGGCACCACCGCGCCGCGTCCCCAGCGCGCGTTGCACGCGTCCATCGCCGCCATCAGCGGGCCCGAGCGCGCCCGGTCCAGCGCGCCGATCAGCGCCCGCGGGCTGTGCGACAGCGGCACGAGGTCGTTCGTAACGATCCCGGCCTTGCTGTACCGCCACGGCCGCTCACCCGGATCGCGCCAGGTCTTGGCCACCCCGTGCCGCGCCGCCTTGATCAGCGCCAGAGTGTCCGAGCTGTGCTCCGGCAGCTGCACCGTCGTCGAGACGGAGCGCATCGGCTCGTCCCGGTCGTGCTCGCTCGTGTGGTAAAAGACCGTGACGTGATTGGTGCCCAACCCTTCCCGCCGCAGCTTCTCGCCGAGCCGCGTCGCGTGCGCCGCCACCGCCTCCTCCAGCACCGCCCGCTCGGTGATGCGGCTGGAGAACGAGCGCGTCACCGCGCAGCCCTTCCGCCGCGCCGGCACCATCTCCAGCGGCAGGCAGGCCGCGCCGCGCAGCTCGTAGATGATCCGCTCGCCCACCACGGTCAGGCCCTTGCGCACCGGTCGCGGGTCGAGGTCGCGCAGGTCCGCCACGCTCTCCACGCCCATCGCCTCGAGCTTGGCGAGCGACGCCCGGCCGATGCCCCAGACCTCGGCGACGTCGATCCGGCACAGCCAGTGTGCGTAGGCCACCGGATCGGTGAGGTCGCACACGCCCTCCAGCACCGGCACGGTCTTGGCGATATGGTTGGCGAGCTTGGCCAACGTCTTGGTCGAGCCGATGCCGACGCAGGTCGGGATCCCGGTCCAGGCCCGCACCGTGGCGCGCAGGTCCCGGGCGAGTTCGACCCGCAAGGCCGGCGCCACATCCGACAGGTTCAGAAAGCTCTCGTCGATGGAGTAGATCTCCACCTGCGGGCTGAACTGCCGGTAGACCGCGTTGGTCCGCCCCGACATGTCGCCGTAGAGGGTGTAGTTCGACGAGAACACCCGCACGCCCTGCGCCCGACACATCTCGCGGATCTTGAAGTACGGGTCGCCCATCTTGATGCCGAGCGCCTTGGCCTCGCTGGTGCGGGCGATGGCGCAGCCGTCGTTGTTCGAGAGCACGATCACCGGCACAGCGGCGAGCTTCGGGTCGAACACGCGCTCGCACGAGCAGTAGAAGCTGTTGCCGTCGATCAGCGCCACGGCGCGCCCTCCGCCGATCCGGTCGCGTCGGCGGGCCTCCGGCGTGCTCACAAGAGCTGCCCGCGGGCGACGTGCCAGCGGATCGAGAAGCGGACCACGCCCCAGATCACGCCCTCGCCGAGCTCATCGACCGCGAAGGCCGGCAGATCCGGGTTGCAGAAGGCGAGCCGCGCGACGTTGCCGTCGATCACGAGGCGCTTGCAGCTCATCTGGCCGTCAATCGCCGCGACGACGATGCTGCCGTGGCCCGCCTTGAGGCTGCGGTCGACGCAGGCGAGGTCGCGATCGTAGATGCCGGCGCCCTCCATGGACGAGCCGGCGAAGCGGTGGCACGCGGGATGGAGCGCCGGCGGCGCGCGACCGGCGGCCGGCCACATGCGGCTCGCGATCCTGAAGGCCGCCCTCACCTTCTGCATCGTCGCCGGCCACAGCGAGTGCCGGGCGCTGCGAGACGATATCCGCGAGCTGCGCTTGCCCGGGCCGCGCGCCCGCACGCTAGTGGCCACCGCCGACCAGGTGCGCCGCGCGATGAAGGCCGCGCATGCGATCAAGCGCCCATCGCTGGCCCTTGCCTACGCGATCCAGTTCGAGACGGCGCTCCGCCAATGGGACGTCACCGGGCAGTGGTACCCGCTCAACGACCCGACGCTCTGCTCGGTCGTGGACGGCGACCGGAAGTGGGCAGGCCTCGAATGGCGGCACGTCGGCGACGACGGCCTGCTGCGCTACACGCCCTCGAAGACGCGCGGATCGAGCGGGGCTGAGGTCCTGATCGACCTCAGTCTGTGTCCGATGGCTCTAGAGGAGCTCGCGCGGGTGCCTGACGCGGCGCGGACCGGGCCTATGATCGTGAGCGAGCGTTCGAAGCTCCCGTGGCTCGATCACGATTTCCGGAGGTCCTGGCGGCGTGTGCGCGAGTTGGCCGGCCTGCCGCCGGAGCTGTGGAGCCGCGATCTGCGCGCCTCGGCGATCACCGAGGGCCGCAGGGGGGGCGCCGTGAACGACGACGCCGCGAAGGTCGCCGGCCACACCAACAGCCGGATCACGGCCGAGGTCTACGACCGCGAGCGCCTCGAGGCACACCGGAGGTTCGCTGCCGCGAGACTCGGCCGACGCTCGAAAGATCCCTGACGGAAACGGCCATGACAGGCGTGAAGTGGCGCAAGCGGCAATACGGGATGGTCGCCTACTGGCTCCCCACTCCGGTCAAGAGGCGCCAGGGCTATAGACCGAAGTCCGTCCTGCTTTACAGCGGGCCGGACCCCGACGACGCCGTGATCGCGGACTGCCGCAAAAAGGCGGAAGCGCTGACCATGACCATGCGCGCTTGGCGTCCGGAGGGCCCGGTGCGCCCAACGCAGGGCGTGATCTACTTCATGCGGCTCGGAGATCACATCAAAATCGGCTTCACCCTCGATCTGGAGAAGCGCATCTTCTCCCTCAAGACCGGCTCACCCGTCCTTGGGCAGCTGGTGGGCATCCTGAAGGGCACGAGGGAGATCGACCGGTTCGTGCGATGGCTGTTCCGAGCCTCGCATTTCCGCGGGGACTGGTTTCACCCTACGCCCGAGCTGCTCGCGTTCATCGAGGCGCATGCGACGCTACCGCCAAGGGCCAAACACAAGCGCGCAGAACGAAAGCCGACCTGGTGAGGAACGCCCTCGGAACGCCGAAAAATTCGCAAGCCGCTGCAACTGCTTGCGAAACTTTCTGTTAACGAACTCTTAACGTCGTTTGCCTTGCCGCCCCTCCGGCGTGGTATGGATCAAGTCCGTGCCGGCGCGCACCCGCGGCGGTCGGAACGTGCGAGTGCGTAATCTTGCGATGGCTGCAATCCGTGTTCGGCTCTGACGGCTCCCCCATCGTCCAGTATATCGTGATCTTCGCCGTCATCTTCACGGCGCTCGCGGCGATCGTGTTCACGGTGCGCCGGCTCACCGGCCGGAGCCTCGCCCTGCCGGGGCGGTCCGGGAGCCGCGGGCGCCAGCCGCGGCTCGGGATCGTCGACGTGTACGAGCTCGACCGGGCCCGGCAGCTCATCCTGCTGCGCCGGGACAATGTCGAGCACCTGCTCCTCGTGGGCGGCCCCAACGACGTGGTGGTCGAGCGCAACATCCAGCGCGGCCAGCGGCCCCTGCCGGAGGCGGCGATCCGGCCGGAGCTGGCGCCGGAGCCGCTGGACGAGCCGCTCCCGGACCCCCTCGTCCAGGGCGGCCGCCTGCCCGAGCCGCCCCGCGGTCTGCCGGAATCCGGCGGCCGGCGCGCGGAACCGCTGTTCGATCCGGGCTTCGCGATGCCGGTGGTGGTGCCGTCGCCGGTGCCGCGCTCGGCCTCCGCTCCGCCCGTGACGCTGCCCCTCGATCCCGGGCTGTTCGGCGGCGACGAGCCCGGCCAGGACGTCACCGCACCTCTGAGTGCCGCGCCGCCCGCGCCTCAACCCCCGGCGCCGCCCGCGCCCGAGCCGGTGGTGCCGCCGCCGATGGTGTCGCCGCCGATCGCGCCGCCGGCGGTGGAGCCGCCCGCGCCCCCGCCGCGCGAGCCGGTCGCCCCGCGGCGGATCCTGAGCCGGACCGCGCCGCCGCTGATCGAGCCGCGGCCCAACCCGGCCTCCGAGCGCAAGCCCGAGCCGGCACCGGCGGAGCCGGAGACCGCCCGTCTGGCCCCGAGCCTCGCGGTGCCCTCCGAGCGCAAGTCGGTCGATCCGGTGGTCCTGTCCGACATGGCCCGGCAGCTCCAGGCCGCGCTGTCGCGCTCGTCCTCGGCCGTGACGCCGCCGCCGCAGCCCGCGCCCGCCCCGCCGGCGCCCGAGGGCGTCGATCCGCTGGCCGCCGCGATGGCGAGCGTCCCGGTCGAGCCGGTGCCCGCCCCCGCCCCGGTCGAAGAGCCGGAGGCCCCGCCGCCTCCGCCTCCGGCCAAACCCGTGCCGCCGCCGGCGATGCCCAAGGTCGAACCCCCTCCGCCCGTGCCGGCCCCGCCGCCGCCGTCCGCGCCCACGCCCGACGCGAAGGGATCCGGCAACCCGTTCTCGGTGGAGGAGATCGAGGCCGAGTTCGCCCGCCTCCTCGGTCGCCCGCTCGACAAGCGGAGCTGAGGAGCTCCGCCGCCGCCGAGCGGGCGCGTCGGGACCGCGTCCTCGATCGCGAGAACCGCGGTTTACCGACGGTTAACCATCTTCCGGGACGTTCCGGCCCGGAGGATGTCGCTATGCTCGCGCTGGATGCTGGAACGGCTCACCGGAGCCGCGCTTACAGGGCCTTCCGGCTCGACCGGGCGGGCCGCGTCCGCGCGGCCGAGATCCTGTCGGCCGAGGACGACACGCAGGCGCGCCGCCGCGCCCGGGCGATGGTCGGGCGCGACGCGATCGAGCTGTGGGAGCGGACGCGCTTCCTCGGGCGCTTCGAGCCCACCGTGGCGGCGGCTCAGGATCGCGCCGGCCGCTGAAGCCGGCGGCGCCCGTCCCGTCAGCGGCCGGCAGTCTCCGGCATGGCCAGAACGGCGAGGAAGCTGAGGATCGCGGCCCCCGCTAGGTAGAACCCGACGAAGCCGATGCCGCCGTAGGCCGCGAGCTGCTGCGCGATGTAGGGCGCCCCCGAGGCCCCCAGGATCCCCGCGAGGTTGTAGGTCACCGAGGCGCCCGTGTAGCGCACCCGCGTCGGGAACAGCTCGGGCAGGACGGCGCCCATCGGTCCGAACACCCACCCCATCGTCAGGAGGCTGAGGCACAGGAAGCCGAGGACCGGCGGCCAGGTGCCAGTGCCGGCGGCGTGGCCCAGCATCGGCCCCATGAGGAAGCCCAGCAGGAACGTCACGGCCATGCCGGAGAGCAGCACAGGCCGGCGGCCGAAGCGGTCGGCCGCGGCCCCCGACACGACGGTGCCGAGCGCCATGAAGCAGACCGCGATGCACTCGAACAGCAGGAAGGTCGGCCGGCTGTAGCCGAGGGTGCCGGTGCCGTAGCCCAGGGCGAAGACGGTGGAGAGATAGAAGACCGCGTAGACCGCCACCATCGCGAAGGTACCGACCAGGACGGCGTGGCCGTGCTGGGTCAGCATGGTGGCGAAGGGCACGCGCTCCGGCCGCGCCTGGCTGAGCGCCGCCTTGAAGGCCGGCGTCTCGGTGAGCTTCAGGCGCACGTAGAGCCCGACGCCGACGAGCGCCGCCGAGGCCAGGAACGGCAGGCGCCAGCCCCAGGCCTGGAAGCTCTCGGGCGTCAGGCCGAAGCTGAGGGCGAGGAAGCCGAGATTGGCCAGGACGAAGCCGACCGGCGCCCCGAGTTGCGGGAAGATGCCGTACCACGCGCGCCGGCCCGGCGGCGCGTTCTCGACCGCCAGCAGCGCCGCGCCGCCCCACTCGCCGCCGAACCCGATCCCCTGCCCGCAGCGCAGGATGCACAGCGCCGCCGGCGCCCACCAGCCGACCGACGCGTAGGTCGGCAGGCAGCCGATCAGCACCGTGGAGATGCCCATGATCAGCAGCGACGCCACCAGCGTCGCCTTGCGGCCGACCCGGTCGCCGAAATGCCCGAACAGGGCCGCGCCGACGGGCCGCGCGATGAACGCGATGGCGAAGGTCGCGAAGGCGCTGAGCTGCTGCACGCCGGGCGCGCCGGCGGGGAAGAAGACCGGGCCGATCACCAGGGCGGTGGCGGTGGCGTAGATGTAGAAGTCGAAGAACTCGATCGCCGTCCCGACGAAGCTCGCGGCGAGGATCCGCCGAGCACTCGGGGGGGCGCTCGGGGTGGCCTGCGAGGGGTCTGCGGTGTTGCCCGCGGGGTCGATGGTCTGCAGCATGATCGGGATGGGGGGTCCGGGTCGGTCGCGGCGCTTTCGCACGGGCCGCCGGGGGCCGATACCCCGCTCCGGACATGGGCATCCGCCCTGGACGCGGAGGTCGCTGTGCGGTGCACCGACGGCGGCCTTGCGTTCCCCTGTCCCCTTCGCCAAGCTGAACGGCCATATTCCGCGACGGTCGCCGGCCGCGGCGCCGTCCCTATCACTTGAGTATTGCGATGAGAGTCACTGTCGAGCGCGCGGCCCTGCTCAGGTCGCTCGGCCACGTGCACCGGGTCGTCGAGCGCCGCAACACGATCCCGATCCTGTCGAACGTGCTCCTGCGCGCGGAAGGGTCGGGTCTCCAGCTCCGGGCGACGGATCTCGACATCGAGGTGACCGAGAGCGTGCCGGCGGACGTGGCGGATGCGGGCGCCACGACCGTGCCGGCGCACGTGATCTACGACATCGTGCGCAAGCTCCCCGACGGCGCGCAGGTCTCCCTGGAGACCGGCGGCGAGTCCGGCCAGATGACGATCCGGTCCGGACGCTCGCGCTTCGCCCTGGGCGCCCTGCCGGAGGGCGACTTCCCGGACCTCGCCGCCGGCGAGATGCCGCACGGCTTCGAGATCGCCGCCGCCGACCTGAAGCGGCTGATCGAGAAGACCCAGTTCGCGATCTCCACCGAGGAGACCCGCTACTACCTGAACGGCATCTACCTGCACACGCTGGAGACCGAGAACGGCCCGGCGATGCGGGCGGTGGCAACGGACGGCCACCGGCTCGCCCGCGTCGAGATCCCGGCCCCGCAGGGCAGCGTCGGCATGCCGGGCGTGATCGTGCCGCGCAAGGCGGTCGCCGAGATTCAGAAGCTCCTCGACGACGGCGGCGAGACCGTCGCGGTCGACCTGTCGCCCGCGAAGATCCGCCTGCGCTTCGCCGGCGGCCTGACGCTGATCTCCAAGCTGATCGACGGCACCTTCCCGGATTACCAGCGGGTGATCCCGGCCAACAACGACAAGCGGCTGACCGTCGAGCGCGACGCCTTCGCGAAGGCCGTGGACCGGGTCTCGACGATCTCGTCGGAGCGCGGGCGCGCGGTGAAGCTCGGGCTCGCCGAAGGGCGCCTCGCGCTCTCGGTGAACAACCCGGATTCCGGTAGTGCCACCGAGGAACTCGACGTCGACTACGAGGCGGCCGGCCTCGATATCGGCTTCAACGCCCGCTACCTCCTCGACATCACCGCGCAGCTCGAGGGCGACACCGCCCTGTTCAAGCTCGCGGATCCCGGCTCGCCGACCCTGATCCAGGACCGCGAGGGCGCGCCGGCGCTGTACGTGCTGATGCCGATGCGGGTGTGAGGCGGCCGCGCGGATCCCGGTCCCGCCCTCGTCCCGAGGTGCCGGAGCGCAGCGGGGGCCGCGCGGGAGGTCCCCGGACGGCGATGTGGTTTCTGGAGCCCGCCCGCGCGGCCCGCTGACGCGGGCGCCTCGGGGCGAGGTGGTTGGATGGGATGTCAGACAGCAAGGGACGGTTGAGCGCGGCGCGTCTCGGCCCCTCGATTCACCCCTCGGTTCACCGATGAGCGACATCCGCGATCCGCGGGACGAGCTCGACGGGTCGAGCCTGCGCGTCACCCGCCTGATCGCCCGCGATTTCCGCAACCACGCGGACCTCGAACTGACGCCCGAGGCCCGCTTCGTCGCGCTGGTCGGGGAGAACGGCGCGGGCAAGACCAACCTGCTCGAGGCGCTCTCGCTGTTCGTACCGGGCCGGGGCCTGCGCCGGGCGGAGTTCGCCGCCATGGCGCGCAGCGGCGGCCCGGGGGGATTCGCGGTCTCGCTCACCCTCGACCGCGACGGCGCCGAGCACCGGCTCGGCACCGGGCTCGAGCCGCCGGGTCCCGACGGGCGCGCGAGCCGGCTGTGCCGGATCGACGGCGCCACCGCGGCCTCGCCGGTGGCGTTCAGCGAGTTCCTGCGGGTCGTCTGGCTGACCCCCGACCTCGACGGCCTGTTCCGCGGGGCGGCCGGAGACCGGCGACGGTTCCTCGACCGTCTCGTGCTGGCGGTCGACGCCGCCCACGGCGCCCGGGTCTCCGCGCTGGAGCGGGCCCTGCGCTCGCGCAACCGCCTGCTGGAGGAGCGGCCCGACGACGACCGCTGGCTCGACGCGGTGGAGCGGGAGGTCGCGGAGCTCGGCGTCGCCGTGGCGCTCGCCCGGCGCGAGACCGCCGAGCGCCTCGACCGGCTGATCGCCGAGACCCGGGACGACGCGCAGCCCTTCCCCTGGGCGGCCATCCGCCTCGAGGGCGACCTCGACGATCTGGTCGCGGTCTGGCCGGCCCTCGAGGCCGAGGACCGCTACCGCATGGCGCTCCGCAACGGCCGCAACCGGGACCGGGCCGCCGGCCGCACGCTGATCGGGCCGCAGAGCAGCGACCTCGTGGTCCGCCACGGCCCGAAGGACGTGCCGGCCGGGACGGCGTCCACGGGCGAGCAGAAGGCGCTGCTCATCGGCCTCGTCCTCGCCCACGCGCGGCTGGTGCGGGCCATGAGCGGCATCGCCCCGCTGATCCTCCTGGACGAGGTGGCGGCCCACCTCGATCCACGCCGCCGGGCCGGCCTGTTCGAGGCCCTCGAGGCCCTGCCGGGGCAGGTCTGGATGACCGGCGCCGACCCGGACGCCTTCGCGCAGGCCGGCACCCGGACGCAGGTCCTGCGGGTCGGCGGCTGATCGGCCTCAGGCCGCCCGGACCGACCCGAGGAAGCGGGAGACCTCGGCGCCCAGATGCTCGGACTGGCGCGACAGCTCGCCGGCCGCCCCCAGAACCTGGGCTGCCGCGGCGCCGGTCTCTTCCGAGGCCCGCGCCACGCCGGCGATGTTGCTCGTCACCTCGTCGGTGCCGGCCGCCGCCTGCGAGACGTTGCGGACGATCTCCTGCGTGGCCGCGCCCTGCTCCTCGACCGCCGCCGCGATGGTGGCGGCGACCGCGTCGATCTCGCGGATCCGGGCGGCGATCGTGTCGATGGCCGAGACCGCCTGGCCGGTCACACCCTGGATCTGGCCGATCTGCTGGCTGATCTCCTCGGTGGCCCGGGCGGTCTGGCCGGCGAGCTCCTTGACCTCGGCGGCGACGACCGCGAATCCGCGGCCGGCCTCGCCGGCCCGGGCCGCCTCGATCGTGGCGTTCAGCGCCAGCAGGTTGGTCTGCCCGGCGATGTTCGCGATGAGCCCGACCATGTCGCCGATGCGCGTCGCCGCCTGGCTGAGCGCCTGAACGAGGTGCTGGGTCTCGTCCGCCTCGCCGACCGCCGCCTGCGCGAGGTTGGCCGAGCCGAGGACCTGCCGGCCGATCTCCTGCACGGAGGTGCCCAGCTCCTCGGCGGCGGCCGCCACGGTCTGGACGTTGGCGGAGGCCTGCTCGGCGGCGGCCGCCACCGTGGTGGACTGGCTGGCCGTCTCGGTCGCGCTCGACGTCATGGTCTGCGCCGTGGCCTGCAACTCGGTGGCCGAGGACGAGACCATCCCGACGATGCTCCCCACGGCCCGCTCGAACCCGTCCGCGAGTTCCACCATGGTCCGCCTGCGCGCGGCCACTGCCGCCTCGTCGGCGCGGCGCTTCATCTCGGCTTCCTCGGCGGCCTTTCGGGCGACCATGACCTTGATGCCCTCGACGGCCTTGCCGACGGCGCCCACCTCGTCCCTTCGGGCGGCCTCGGTGATCTCGGCCTCGACCTCGCCCTGCGCCATCCGCTGCAGGACCTTGACCAGCCGGTCGAGCGGCCGCGTGATCCCGACCGTGGCGATGAACACCGCCGCCAGCAGCCCCGCCAGCATGCCGAGACCGCTGACGATCATCAGCGTCCGGCGGGTCTCGTTGGTCTGATCGGTCAGGTCGCCCGAGCCCTTCTGCATGTACGTATCGATGTCCTCGGCCATCCGGTTGCCGTCGGTCAGCAAGCCGGAGAACGTCGGGTCGATCGCCGTGTGGATCAGCGCGATGGCTTGCTCGTTCTGATTGGCAGTGCCCAGCCGGCGGACCTCGCTCACGTCCCTGAGATAGCGCTCGATCCGCGCGGCCTGCTCATCGATGCGCGCGGCGAAGGTCGGCGCGTGCGATCGGAGGCTCGGAAGGAGCGCCCTCACCGCGGGCAGCGCGGCCTCGAAGCCGCTGTTGGCGGCCTGCATCTGGCCCTGATCGGTCTCCGCGATGATCCGGTAGACCCAGTAATTCAACTCGATCACCAGGCGGTTCAGCCTGCGTGCCTCCGCCACCGCCGTCGCCTCGCGGGCGAGGAACTCGCTGTAGCGGTCGTCGATGACCGTCATCCGCGCCTGAGCGTACCAGATACATCCGCCGACAATCGCGCATATCAGCGCGATGACGGCAGCAATTTTTGGAAGTATATTGATATTGGATAAGCGTATCACTGTCTTGAAATCCCTTCACTCGATCGATGATCGGCCTCATGATCTCATGGGATTCACTTTGGTCGTCGAGGGCGATAAAGCGTTGGAGGCGCGATTGTGTCAATGAGAAATATCATTTTGCGGTTTGATTTTGTGTCTCCGAGCCTTTTGCGATATCTTATATCAGCATGGCTCCTCATATATTGACTCCAATATACTCATTGGAACGATTTAAAGAACAGATATTGATCTAGGATATGCAATATGGGATCGGTCTATACGGGCCGGGTTCTTCGACAGCTCGTGGCCGACGTCCCGGGGCGCGACCCCGGCGCCGCGCCACCGGCCTTTTCGCGGCTGCGGATCGCGCCACATAGTGGGCGCTGCACGCCGCCGGCGTGCCCACGGAACTCCGCGCGCATGTCCAAGCCCGTCCACGCCATGATCCGCGTCCTCGAGGAAGAGCGCGCGCGCGACTACTATGCCCGTGCCTTCGGTCTCGCGGTGTCCGGCCGGTTCGACTTCCCGGACTTCACCCTCGTCTACATGCGGGATCCGGACTCGCCGTTCGAGCTGGAGCTCACGGTGAACAAGGGCCGCGACAAGCCCTACGATCTCGGCGACGGCTACGGGCACATCGCCTTCGTGGTCGACGACGTGGAGGCTGAGCACGCCCGGCACCGGCGCGAGGGCTTCACGGCCACCGACGTCAAGACCCTCAAGCACGGGGACGACGTGCTCGCGCGGTTCTTCTTCGCCACCGACCCGGACGGCTACAAGATCGAGGTCATCCAGCGCGGCGGCCGCTTCGCGTGACCGGTCCGGTCCGCCATTCCCTCTCCGGAACGTCTTCGAGATCCATGCAGGACAAGACCCGCATCGTCTGCATCCGCCACGGGCAGTCGACCTTCAACGCCGCCCACCGGCACGGGGGCGGCGATCCCGGCCTGCCCGACGCCCGCCTGACCGAGCTGGGCCAAGCCCAGGCCCGGGCGGCGCGGGAGCGGCTCCGGCCGATCCCCTTCGATCTCGTGGTGGTCTCGCCCCTGACCCGCGCCATCGAGACCGCGGCGATCCTGTTCGGCGAGCATCCGAGCCGGCCGCGGGTGCTGGTCGAGGTGCTGCACCGCGAGTGCCAGGAGAGCAGCTGCGATGTCGGCCGGGCCGCCTCGGAGATCGCCGCGGACTTCCCCCACCTCGATGTCGGGCACCTGCCCGAGGTCTGGTGGCACGCGGAGCCGGGCTGCGAGGTCGGCGGCTACCCGGTGGAGCCCCGCCCCCTATTCGACGCCCGGGTCGCGGCGTTCCGCGACTGGCTGCGGGCCCGGCCGGAGACCACCATCGCGGTGGTCGGCCACGGGACGTTCTTCTACCACCTCACCGGCACGTTCCTGGAGAATTGCGGCACCATCGACTTCGATCTCGACGCCGCGCCCGCGGCGGCCTGATCAGGCCGGCACCCGGGCGCGCGCCGCGTCCATGCGCTGTCGGGCGCCGGCGACGGCGATCTCCGGCGCCTGCCGGCCGATGGCGAGGGCCTCCGCGAGGATCGCGCAGGCCTCGGCCCAGGTTCCGGTCAGGAACGGCGCCGCCCCCTCGGCCACCTCGGCGGCGCAGCGCGCGTCCTCGCCGGCGCGTTCCGCCGCCGTCGCGGTGCGGGACACCGCCGCGGTCAGCGCGCCTTCCCGCCAGCGCCGCGCCTGGGCCGCCGCCTGCGCGCGCGCCCCGCCCCGCCACGCGGCCGCGCGGGCCGCCGCCAGGGCCGCGGGCCAGTCCGGCGCGCCGGAGCAGGCTTCCGCGTCCTCGACCATCCCGGCGACCGCGCAGAGCGGCGCCAGGATGCGGCGGACGCTCTCCAGCGCCAGCTGCCGGGTGCGGGCGGCCTCGATCTCCGCCGTGTCGGCGCTGCCCGACAGGCGCAGGACGAAGGCCATCAGCTGCGGCCGCACCTCGTCCGGCATGGCGTCGTTGAGCCCGAGGGCGTAGGCGGCGGCCGGCCGCGAGAAGCAGGGTGGGCAGTCCGCGCTGGAGCGGATCGCCCGGTAGGGCAGGCCCGCGGCCACCATCGCGGCCTCGTTGATGCAGGTCCCGCCGTCTGGCCCGGGGAAGGGATGCGATCCGGCGAGCAGACGCCAGTTCAGGATCGTCGCGAAGTCGGGATGCATCGGCGCGCGCTCCGTCTCGGTCGCGCAGCGTGGCACGCCGCGCCCCGGAAGGCGAGGCCCTTCAGCCGCCGAGGCCCGGGGCGAGGCCCGAGAGCATCGCGGCGCCCAGGACCAGCACGAAGGCGGCGGCGACGAGTTCGAGGCCACCGAGCGCCAGGAGTCCGGCCTGTCCCCGTCCGCCCGCGAGGCGCAGCGCCATCCGCTTGGCGAAGACCGCGAGGCAGGCCAGCGCGGTCGTCGTCAGCGCGGTGCCGAGCGCCATCGCCAGGACCGCCAGCACGCCCGCGCCGGGCACGCCCTGCGACACCGCGAAGACGAGGACCAGCACGGCGCCGGCGCAGGGGCGTGTCCCGGCCGCCAGCACCACGCCGGCCCGCTCGCGCCACGTGTCGAGGGTGTCGAGGGCCTGCGGTTCCGGCAGGTGGCTGCAGCCCGGGCCGCAACCCGCGCCGAGATTGGCGAGGCGACCGGCCTTGCGCCACGTCAGGACCAGCCCGATCAGGGCCACGAGGGCGAAGCTCACGGTCTCGATCAGGGTGCCGGCCCGGGTGATGCTCGCCGCCGTGGCGTTGAGGACCAGCGTGCCGAGGCCGACGATCGCCCCGGCCACGCAGGCCTGGAGCAGCGCGGCGCAGACGCTCAGCGCGGCGCCGCGCCGGAGCGCCCGCTCCCCAGCCAGGATGTAGCCGGCGATCACCGCCTTGCCGTGGCCCGGGCCGGCGGCGTGGAACACGCCGTACGCGAAGGCGAGGCCGATCAGCGGGGTCCAGCTGCCGCCGCCCCGCAGCGCGCTCACCGCGGCGTTGAGGCTGCGGGAGAAGCTCGCCTGCAGCGCCAGGATGACGCCGCCGAGACCCGTGGCGGCCGGCGCGGCCTCGCGGAAGCCGATCCCGAAGGGCGAGCGCGGCGGCGGCGCGGCGAGGCCAGGCGCGACCAGCCACGCGATCGCGGCCGCGAGCAGCGCGGCCAGCGCGATGGCCGCGGCCATGAGGCCGAGCCTCAGCCCCAGCCGTCCCGCCCCGGCGGGGGCGACGATCCCGATGCCTACGGACATGCCACGAGAACCCGGCTGGCGAACTGCACCCCGTAGGTCGAGGCGGCGGTGAGCGCCTCGAAGAAGGCCTCGGTCATGCCCGGCGACCCGGCATCGGCCGTCTTCGGCTGCTCGGTCTTCGGCCGGGTGACCGTGGCGGCGCAGCCCTGGGGCGCACCCGCGAGGGTGGCGGCGTCCGCGCCCTCGGCGAACGAGAAGGCGACGAAGTAGGTCGGGTCGTAGACCTCCAGCGCGGCGACCCCCCGCCCCTGCTGGACCGGGGTCTTCAGGGGCAGCAGGAAGGTCATGACCAGCGCCCGGTCGTCCATGTGCGCCGCCGGCTCCTTCGGATCGCCGAAGGCCTGCTCCTTGCCGCCGACCTTCAGCTTCGTGAAGTAGCCGAACTCGGCGAGGTTGGCGGTGTTCTCGGCGGCGAGCCCGGCGAGTTCCTCCGGGCTGAGCTTGCCGTCCTTGTTGGTGTCGAGGCCCTGCGTGACGAAGGCCGTGTACTCGGGATCGAAGCTCCACGTGTCGCGGACGCCGACGAGCTTGCCGTCCGCGTAGACGAGCTGCGCCTTGGCGGTCACCCAGACGTGCGGGTGGGCGGAGGCCGCCGAGGCGGCGCAGCCGAGGGCGGCGGCCAGCGCCAGGGCGAGCGGTTTCGGGCAGGGCGCGGCGATCAGCATGGACGGTGGCACGCTCGCGGCGGGAGGGAAGCGATCAGTCCGCGTCTTCCTCGCGTGCCGGTTGGGCGAAAGCGAGGCGCCGTCCGGTCGTCGCGCCTGTCCCCGCGCCGGTCACTCGCCCCCGTCGAGGCCCATCAGCTGGAAGCTGACCCGCAGGTCGTTCGACATCGGGATGTCGAGGCGTTCGCCGTTGGGCAGGCGCTTGAGGAACCAGCGCTCGTAGGTCCAGCGCAGCGCCCGCGACTCGGCGAGCCGCGTGAAGGTCTGCTGCACGAGGCCGGCGAGTTCCGGATCGTCCTTGCGGAACATGATGCCGTAGGGCTCGTAGGAGAGCTTGTCGGGCAGCACCGTGTAGTTCGCCCCGTCCTTCGCGTCCGTGGCGATCAGCCCGTAGAGCAGCACGTCGTCGGTGGCGAAGGCGTCGGCCTTGCCGGCCTTGACCATCGCGTAGGAGGCGGCGTGGTCGGGCGCCGTCACCACCTGCGCGTCGATCTTCAGGCGGGCGAACTGGTCGCGCACGGCCTTCTCGTTGGTGGTGCCGGCCGTGACCACCACGGTCTTCCCGCCGAGATCCCGGTAGGAGGCGATGCCCGATCCGCGCTTAACCAGCAGCTGCGTCGCGCTGATGTAGTCCACCGGCGAGAAGGCGACCTGCTTGCGGCGCTCGGCATTGGCGGTGGTCGAGCCGCATTCGAGGTCGATCTTGCCGGAGGTCACCGCCTCGATGCGGCTCTCGGCCGTGACCGGTGCGTAGCGGATCTTCACCGGCCGGCCGATCGCCGCCTGGATGTCGTCCGCGATCTCGCCGCAGAGGTCGATGGCGTAGCCGATCGGTCGGGGGCTCCCGTCCGACTGCTTGCCCTCCACGAAGGAGAACGGCACCGAGCTCTCCCGGTAGCCGAGGACGATCTCCCCGCGCTCGGCGACGCTCCTGAGCGTCCCGGTGAGCACCTCGACGGCGGAGGCGGGCGTCGCCGCCAGCGCCAGCGCCAGAACCGCGACGAGCCGCATCGTCATCACTCCGCCTCCGAAGGGCACCGAACAAGCCACGCCGCGATTCAGGGCACCCGTGAGAGCGCTCATGAGAGCGGCCGTCCTGCGCCCGCCATCGCGGCGCGCGCAGATTTCGCCGGACCGGCCCCTATTCCGCGGGCGAGGCCACCGTGCCGACATGGTCGAGGCGCTGGTCGATGGTGCTGAGCTGGCCCTCCCACTTGGCGACCGCCACGGTGGCGACGCTGTTGCCGAGCACGTTGGTGGCCGACCGGCCCATGTCGAGGAACTGGTCGATCCCGATGATCAGCAGCAACCCGGCCTCCGGGATGTTGAAGTGCGACAGCGTCGCCGAGATCACCACCAGCGAGGCGCGCGGCACGCCGGCCATGCCCTTCGAGGTCACCATCAGCAGGAGAAGCATCGTGAGCTGCTGGCCCCAGCTCAGCGGGATGTTGTAGGCCTGCGCGATGAACATCACCGCGAAGGTGCAGTACATCATCGAGCCGTCGAGATTGAACGAGTAGCCCATCGGCAGCACGAACGAGGTGATCCGGTTCGGCACCCCGAACTTCTCCAGGTTCGAGAGCATCTTGGGGTAGGCGGCCTCGCTCGACGCCGTCGAGAAGGCCAGCACGAAGGGCTCCTTGATCAGGTTGAACAGGCGCATGATGCCGCCGCCCCCGAGCAGCAGGAAGCCGACGCCCATCAGCAGCGTCCAGAGCACGCCGAGGCTGATGTAGAACTCCACGAGGAACTTGCCGTAGGTCACGAGCACGCCGATGCCCTGCGTGGTGATCGTCGCCGCGATGGCGGCGAACACCGCAACGGGGGCGAACATCATCACGTAGCCCGTCACCTTGAGCATGACGTCGGCGATGCCCTCGATGCCCTGCGCGAGCAGGCGGCCCTTCTCGCCGAGGGCGGCGAGGCCCACGCCGAAGAAGATCGAGAAGACCACGATCTGCAGGATCTCGTTGTTGGCCATGGCCTCGACGGCGCTCTTCGGCACGAGGTGCGTGACGAACTCCTTGAGCGAGAGCGAGGCCGCCTTGAGCCCGGTGCCGGCCCCGGCATCGGGCAGCGGCAGGTTCAGGTTGTGGCCGGGCTGCATCAGGTTGACCATGATGAGGCCGAGCATCAGAGAGCAGAACGAGGCGCCGACGAACCAGAGCAGCGCCTTGCCGCCGACCCGGCCGACCGAGGCGGTATCCCCGAGATGGGCGATGCCGACGACCAGCGTGGAGAAGACCAGCGGCGCGATGATCATCTTGATCAGGCGGAGGAACACGTCGGAGACCAGCGCGATGTAGCCGGCGATCTCCTTGGCGGTCTGCGGATCGGGCCAGGTGATGCTGCAGGCGTAGCCGACGGCGATGCCGAGGAGCATGCCGATGAAGATCATCGTCGTGAGTCGCGACCCTGCCATCGGAACTGCTCCTCGCCTGGGCCCGGGATGATCGAGCATTGCAATTCGTTAACGTGTCGCAGGAACTGCGCCACACGCAAGCCCGGCCAGGGGGCGTTACTGGCGTGGTCGACTGTTTTCACGCGACGCTCGGGCGGCGATGAAACCGGTGGCCGGTGTGCTACGGCTGCGGTACGAGACTTGCCCCGCCAAGCTGCCTGCGCTCTCCGTAGGCGGCCCAAGCAACCTGCGCGCGAGAGTTCATGGACGTCTTCGTACAGCAGCTCATCAACGGGCTGACGCTCGGCTCGATCTACGGCCTGATCGCGATCGGCTACACGATGGTGTTCGGCATCATCGGCATGGTGAACTTCGCCCACGGCGACGTCTTCATGGTCTCCTGCTTCATCGCGCTCATCACCTTCCTGCTGCTGACGGTCTGGCTCGGGGTCAGCTCCATCGCGCTGGCCTTCCTGGTGGTGTTGGTGGTCGCCATGGTGCTGACCGCCCTGTGGGGCTGGGCGATCGAGCGGGTGGCCTACCGGCCGCTGCGCGGCTCGTTCCGCCTCGCGCCGCTGATCTCGGCGATCGGCGTCTCGATCTTCCTGTCGAACTTCGTGCAGGTCGTGCAGGGCGCGCGCAACAAGCCGACCCCGCCGATGCTGTCGGGCGGCATCACGCTGTTCGAGCGCGACGGCTACGCGGTGTTCCTGGCCTGGAAGCAGGTGCTGATCATGGCGGTGACCGCCGTGCTGCTCACCGGCTTCTGGTACCTCGTGCAGCGCACGCCCTTCGGCCGGGCGCAGCGCGCCTGCGAGCAGGACCGCAAGATGGCGGCGCTGCTCGGCATCGACGTGGACCGCACGATCTCGCTGACCTTCGTGCTCGGCGCCGCGCTCGCGGCCGTCGCGGGCGTCCTCTACCTCATGTACTACGGCGTCGTGTCCTTCTCGGACGGGTTCGTGCCCGGCGTGAAGGCGTTCACGGCGGCGGTGCTCGGCGGCATCGGCTCGCTGCCCGGCGCCGTGCTCGGCGGCCTGATCATCGGCCTGATCGAGACCTTCTGGTCGGCCTATTTCTCCATCGAGTACAAGGACGTCGCCGCCTTCTCGATCCTGGCGATCGTGCTGATCTTCATGCCGTCGGGCATCCTGGGCCGGCCCGAGGTCGAGAAAGTCTGATGGCCGCCTCGCAGAACGCTCTCCCCGGCTCCGCGATGGCCGGCATCCTGCGCGACGCCGCCCTCTACGCCCTCGTCACCTTCGGCCTCTGCGTCCCGCTCATCGCCTACCGGACCGATCCCGGGCCCGGGAGCGAGCTGGTGCTCGTGCCGCGCTGGGGGCTGGTGGCGGCGCTCTGCGCGGCGATCTTCGTGCTGCGCCTCGTCCAGCGCCTCGTGCTGCTGCGCCGCGACGCGCGGCGGGCGCTGACCCCCTCCCCGGCCCAGGCCACCGAGGCGTTGCACGGCGAGCCCGATGCCGGGCAGAAGACCTCGAAGGTCGGTCTCTGGCTGTTCATCTTCGTCGCGCTGACCCTGCCGATGATCTCCGCGCTGGCGACCGGCGGCCTGTCCTCGGCCCGCTACTGGATCGACCTCGGCATCCTGATCCTGACCTACGTCATGCTCGGCTGGGGCCTGAACATCGTGGTCGGCCTCGCGGGCCTGCTCGACCTCGGCTACGTCGCCTTCTACGCGGTCGGGGCCTATTCCTACGCGCTGCTGTCGACGACCTTCGGCCTGTCGTTCTGGGTCTGCCTGCCGCTGGCGGGCCTGTTCGCCGGCCTGTGGGGCATGATCCTCGGCTTCCCGGTGCTGCGCCTGCGCGGCGACTACCTCGCCATCGTCACCCTGGCCTTCGGCGAGATCATCCGCCTGGTCCTGATCAACTGGACCGACGTCACCGGCGGCGGGGCCGGCATCTCGTCGATCCCGCGGGCGACCTTCTTCGGCATCCCGTTCACGGCGGGCGAGGGCGGGTTCGCCGCCACCTTCGGCATCCCGTACGATTCGATGCACCGGCTGATCTTCCTGTACTACCTGATCCTCGGGCTGGCCCTGATCACCAACTTCGTCACCCTGCGCCTGCGCCGCCTGCCGATCGGGCGGGCCTGGGAGGCCCTGCGCGAGGATGAGATCGCCTGCCGCTCGCTCGGCATCGACACCACCGCCACGAAGCTCACGGCCTTCGCGCTGGGCGCGGCCTTCGGGGGCTTCGCCGGCTCGTTCTTCGCCGTGCGCCAGGGCTTCATCAGCCCGGAGAGCTTCAACTTCCTGGAGAGCGCCATCATCCTGGCGATCGTCGTCCTCGGCGGCATGGGCAGCCAGGTCGGCGTCGCGATCGCCGCGGTGGCGATGGTCGGCGGGCCAGAGATGCTGCGCAACCTCGGGTTCCTGAAGGCCGTGTTCGGCGAGGGCTTCGACCCCAGCGAGTACCGGCTGCTGCTGTTCGGGCTCGCCATGGTCGCCATGATGGTCTGGCGGCCGCGCGGGCTGATCTCGGAGCGGATGCCGTCCGTGTCGCTCGGCCAGCGGCGCGCGGTCTCGGGCGCCCATGTCAGCGAGGGGCACGGCTGATGGCGACGTCCCCCCTCCCCCTGCCGGTGCTCACGGTCGAGCACCTGACCATGCGGTTCGGCGGGCTCACCGCCGTCTCCGACCTGTCCTTCGAGGCGCGCCGCGGCGACATCACGGCGCTGATCGGCCCGAACGGGGCCGGCAAGACCACGGTGTTCAACTGCATCACCGGCTTCTACAAGCCCACCGAGGGCATGCTGACGCTGGCGCACGCCGACGGCACGGCGCACCTGCTGGAGCGGCTTCCGAACCACAAGGTGAACCGCACCGCGCGGGTCGCCCGCACCTTCCAGAACATCCGCCTGTTCCAGGGCATGACCGTCCTGGAGAACCTGCTCGTCGCCCAGCACGCGCCGCTGATGCGGGCCTCGGGCTACACGATCCTCGGGCTGCTCGGCCTCAAGACCTACCGGGACGCGCAGGCCGCGGCGATCGAGCGGGCCAAGGCCTGGCTCGAGCGCATCGACCTGATGAAGCGGGCGGATGATCCGGCGGGCGCCCTGCCCTACGGCGCGCAGCGGCGCCTGGAGATCGCCCGGGCGATGTGCACCGACCCGGTCCTGCTCTGCCTCGACGAGCCGGCGGCCGGCCTCAACCCGCGGGAATCGGCCGAGCTGAACGGCCTCCTGCGCCACATCCGCGACGCGCACGACACCTCGGTGCTGCTGATCGAGCACGACATGTCGGTGGTGATGGAGATCTCCGACCACGTGGTCGTGCTCGATTACGGCGTGAAGATCGCCGACGGCTCCCCCGCCGATGTGCGGGCCGACCCGAAGGTGATCGCCGCCTATCTCGGCGTCGAGGACGAGGAGGTCGAGGCCGTGGAGGCCGAGGTCGGGATCACCGTGCCGCACGGGGACGCGGCGCACACGGGAGCGTCGGCATGAGCGTCGCCGGCATCAACGTCCTCGTCGAGGAGACGCGGGCGATCCAGGCGGGACGGAAGCCGCCGCTCCTCGCGGTGCGCGACGTCTCGACCTATTACGGCAGCGTCGCGGCCCTGCGCGGGGTCGACCTCGACGTGGCCGAGGGCGAGATCGTCACGCTGATCGGCGCCAACGGCGCCGGCAAGTCGACCCTGATGATGACGATCTTCGGCAGCCCCCAGGCGCGCTCGGGGACGATCACCTACGACGGCCGCGACATCACCCGGCTGCCGACCCACGCGATCGCCCGGCTCGGCATCGCCCAGTCGCCGGAGGGGCGCCGGGTCTTCCCGCGCATGACCGTCTACGAGAACCTCCAGATGGGCGCTGCGCTCCATGACGGGCGCTTCTTCGCCGAGGATCTGGAGAAGGTCTGCACCCTGTTCCCGCGGGTGAAGGAGCGCCTCAACCAGCGCGCCGGCACCATGTCGGGCGGCGAGCAGCAGATGCTGGCCATCGCCCGGGCGCTGATGAGCCGCCCGCGGCTGCTGCTGCTCGACGAGCCGTCGCTCGGCCTCGCGCCGCTCGTGGTGAAGGGCATCTTCGACGCGATCCGGGAGCTCAACCGGACCGATGGCATGACGATCTTCCTCGTCGAGCAGAACGCCTACCACGCCCTCAAGCTCGCCCATCGCGGCTACGTGCTGGTCAACGGGCGGGTCACGATGAGCGGGACGGGTCGGGCGCTGCTCGACGATCCGAACGTCCAGGCCGCCTACCTGGAGGGGGGCCATTCCGGCCCGGTCGGGGCATGATGCCGTTTTCGGTTGATGCCATTGGCATCCCCGTCTTTGCGAGCGGAGCGAAGCAACCTACGGCGGCGCCACACCTTTCGAGGCTGCGCTCCCCTGGGTCACCTCGCTGCGCTCGCGATGATGGCGAGGGGCGCGTTAACCGAAGCAATCGACCGGACATCACATGAGCATGCTGCAGGGGATCCTGTACGAGGAGCCGTCGGCCTGGCTGTTCCTGCTGGTGACCGTCGTGATGGGCGGGTGGGCTGGATGGATGGCCGCCCGCGGCATCGCCCGGGGCTGGCGGCCGTTCTGGCAATGCGCCCTGGCGCTGCTTCTGGTGGCAGCCGCCGTGCGCTTCATTCACTACGCCCTGTTTTCGGGCACCCTGCTGTCGCTGCACTACTATGCGGTCGACGCGGTCATCGTCATGATCATCGGCGCTGCGGGCTTCCGCTACACGCGGACGCGCCAGATGACGAGCCAGTACCGCTGGCTCTACGAGAAGACCTCACCGCTGACATGGCGCGCACGGGCGCACGCGGCCGGCGAGGTCCGATGAGTGCGGCCGGATCCGCACGTGCGGTCCTGACACTTAGGGGAAGTACGCGATGAGATCGATTCTGCTGGCCGGGCTCGCCCTCGGCGCGATGGCGGCGGCCGCCCAGGCCGCCGAGGTGAAGCTCGGCGTCGCCGCGCCGATCACCGGCAACAGCGCCGCCATCGGCGCGCAGCTCAAGAACGGCGCGAGCCAGGCGGTTGAGGACCTCAACAAGGCCGGCACGCTGAAGGGCACGACGCTGACCGTCACGGTCGGCGACGACGCCTCCGACCCGAAGCAGGGCGTCTCGGTGGCCAACAAGTTCGCCAGCGACGGCGTGAAGATGGTCGTCGGCGACTACAATTCCGGCGTGTCGATCCCGGCCTCCGACGTCTACCTGGACGCCGGCATCATCCAGGTCACGCCGGCCTCCACGAACGTGAAGTTCACCGAGCGCGGCATGTGGAACACGTTCCGCACCTGCGGCCGCGACGACCAGCAGGGTGCCGTCGCCGGCAACTACCTGGCCGATCACTTCAAGGGCAAGAAGGTCGCCTTCGTCCACGACAAGACCCCCTACGGCAAGGGGCTGGCCGACGAGACGCTGAAGGCCTTCAAGGCCAAGGGCGGCAAGGAGGTCATGTCCGAGGGCATCAACCCGGGCGAGAAGGACTACTCGGCGCTCGTCTCCAAGCTGAAGTCCGCCAACGTCGACGTCGTCTATTTCGGTGGCTACTACACCGAGGCCGGGCTGATCCTGCGTCAGATGCGCGATCAGGGCCTGAAGGCGCCGATGATGGGCGGCGACGGCATGGTCGACCGCGAGCTGGTGGCGATCGCCGGTCCCGCGGCCGAGGGCACGCTGACCACCTTCCCGCCGGACGCCCGAAAGAACCCGAACGCCAAGGCGGCGCTCGCCGCCTTCAAGGCCAAGAACATCGATCCCGAGGGCTACACGCTCTACTCCTACGCGGCCGTGCAGGTCCTCGCGAAGGCGATGGCCGAGACCGGCTCCAGCGATGGCAAGAAGCTCGCCGAATGGCTGCACCAGGGCAAGCCGGTGGACACGGTGGTCGGGCCGATCGCCTACGACAAGAAGGGCGACATCACCCGGCCCGACTACGTCATGTACGAGTGGAAGAAGGGACCCGACGGCAAGATCGACTACAGCGGCAATGAGCTGACGAAGTAAGCCGCGGCCACGAGCCGGGTTTTCAGTCCGACGCCGCCTCCCGATACCGCGGGGGGCGGCGTCGTCGTTTTCTATACCGTGGATTCGTCAGCTTTCCGGGCGGATCCGTCCTCCGCACCGCGTGCGTACGCCTAAGAAGTGTGCATGATGCCGCCGGCGCGAGCGTGAGGCCGGCTCAGCGCTTGGGAGGAGGCCATGAGGACGGCAGGGACCGCATCTGCGGACGTGCGCAGAGGCTTGGCCGCAACTTGTCCGTACTCAGCCGCAGGCTCGCGCGGCGCATCGCGCTTTCTCCCGGCACCATCATTGCAAAGGCGTCGCCCGAGCGGGCGGGCCCGCGTACCCCGCCGCCGGCCGATGTCGTTCGGCCCGATCCAGGAGTTCCGTACCGATGCAGTCTGATATCGCTCGCCGCGGCGCCGCCGCGGCGCTGGGCCTGACCCTCGCCTTCGCTCCGATGAGCGTCGGGGCGCAGGAGCTGACCGGCACCCTCAAGAAGGTGAAGGACGCCAACGCCATCGTCATCGGCTACCGCGACGCCTCCGTGCCGTTCTCGTATCTCGGCGCCGATCAGAAGCCGATCGGTTACGCGATGGACATCTGCTACAAGATCGCCGACGCCGTGAAGGCCAAGCTCAACCTCCCGAACCTCGAGGTGAAGCTCAACCCGGTCACCTCCGCCACCCGCATCCCGCTGATGGCGAACGGCACGATCGATCTCGAGTGCGGCTCGACCACCAACAACGCCGAGCGCGAGAAGCAGGTGTGGTTCACCAACTCGCACTTCCTGACCGCGACCCGCTACGTCTCGAAGAAGTCGGCCAACCTGCACACGATCGAGGACCTGAAGGGCAAGACCGTCGTGTCGACCTCGGGCACCACGAACATCAAGCAGATCAACGAGGCCAACACGGAGCGCAAGCTCGGCCTGACGATCCTGCCGGCCAAGGACCACGCCGAGGCGTTCCTGATGGTCGAGACCGGCCGCGCCGCCGCCTTCGTGATGGATGACGTGCTGCTCGCCTCGCTCGCCGCCTCGTCGAAGGACCCCTCCGCCTACGAGATCTCCACCGAGGCCCTGTCGAAGCCCGAGCCCTACGGCATCATGCTCCGCAAGGACGACACCGAGTTCAAGAAGGTCGCGGACGACGCCACCGCCAAGCTCTACACGAGCCCCGAGGGCAAGGCCCTCTACGACAAGTGGTTCACCCAGCCGATCCCGCCGCGCAACATCAACCTCAACCTGCCGATGAGCGCGGAGATGAAGAAGCAGTTCACGACCCCGATCTCGAGCCCCGATCCGGCGGCCTACTGAGATCCGTTCGGTCCGGTTTCATGCCAAGATGCGCACCGCGGGCTCCGGCCCGCGGTGCGTCTCTATAAGCTCACAGTAGAAGCGGCGCGATGAACTACAACTGGAACTGGCGGATCTTCTTCGACGCCTCGCCGGAGGGCAACGGCACGTATCTCGACATGCTGCTCTCGGGGCTCATGTGGACGATCACGACCGCGCTCTGCTCCTGGGTGATCGCCTTCTTCCTGGGCTCCCTGGTCGGCGTGCTGCGCACCCTGCCGTCGAAGCCCGCGAATGCGATCGGCACGGCCTATGTCGAGCTGTTCCGCAACGTCCCGCTGCTGGTCCAGATGTTCCTCTGGTACTTCGTGCTGCCCGAAGTGGTGCCGACCCGGATCGGCGACGCGATCAAGCAATTGCCGGACGCGCCGTTCTACACGGCGGTGGTCTGCCTCGGCTTCTTCACCGCGTCGCGCGTGGCCGAGCAGGTCCGCGCCGGCATCCAGTCGCTGCCGCGGGGCCAGCGCATGGCCGGCACCGCCATGGGCTTCACCACCTATCAGACCTACCGCTACGTGCTGCTGCCCAACGCCTACCGGATCATCCTGCCGCCGATGACCTCGGAATTCCTCAACAATCTCAAGAACACGTCGGTGGCGCTGACCATAGGTCTGCTGGAGCTGACCGCCCGGGCCCGCTCGATGCAGGAATTCTCGTTCCAGGTGTTCGAGGCCTTCACGGCCGCGACGATCCTCTACGTGATCATCAACCTCGTGGTCGTCACGGCGGCGACCTTCCTGGAGAAGGCGGTCGCCATCCCCGGCCAGCGCTGAGGGCCGCCCGCTTCCGCTCCGCCACCCCGCCCGACGGCCACCGGTAACAGGCCCCGATGCTCTCGAATTTCGACTTCTCCGTCATCGTCTCGTCCCTGCCCTACCTGTTCGGTCAGGGCATGGTCTTCACCGTGACGCTCACCGCCATGGCCGCCGTGGGCGGCGTCATCATCGGCACGCTGCTGGCGATGGCGCGCCTGTCGGGCATTCCCGGCCTGTGGCACGTCGCCAAGGCCTACGTCGAGCTCTGCCGCTCGCTGCCGCTGGTTCTGGTGATCTTCTGGTTCTACTTCCTGGTGCCGTATATCGGCGCCTACCTGACCGGATCCTCGACGCCGATCCAGGTCGGCGCCTTCCCGTCGGCCCTGATCACCTTCATGGCCTTCGAGGCGGCCTACTTCTCGGAGATCATGCGCGCCGGCATCCAGTCGATCCCGAAGGGTCAGACGGCCGCCGCCCAGGCCCTCGGGATGAACTACTGGCAGACCATGGGCAACGTGATCCTGCCCCAGGCCTTCCGCAACATGCTGCCGCTGCTGCTGACCCAGACCATCATCCTGTTCCAAGACACGTCGCTGGTCTACGTGCTCTCGCTCACCGACTTCATGGGCGCCGCCTCGAAGGTCGCCCAGCGCGACGGCCGTCTCGTCGAGATGTATGTCTTCGCCGCCGTGGTCTATTTTGCGATCTGCTTCTCGGCCTCGTACCTCGTGCGCCGCCTGCAGCGCCGCGTGGCCATCATCCGCTGACCGACACTGGAGACCGTGTCATGACCTCGTCCCCGATGCCGGCCCCCACCGCCGCCGAACCCGTCGCCGATGCCAGCCACGCGCCGAAGGATGCCGGCCTGCAGCCGGGCAGCCTGATCTCCGGCGCCCAGGCGGTGGCCCCCGGCGAGACGATGATCGCCATCGACAACATCAGCAAATGGTACGGCGACTTCCAGGTGCTGACGAACTGCAGCACCCAGGTCGCCAAGGGCGAGGTCGTGGTCGTCTGCGGTCCCTCGGGCTCGGGCAAGTCGACCCTGATCAAGTGCGTCAACGCCCTGGAGCCCTTCCAGAAGGGCCAGATCACGGTGGCCGGCACGAAGGTCGCCGACAAGGCCACCAACCTGCCGAAGCTCCGCTCGCGGGTCGGCATGGTGTTCCAGCACTTCGAGCTGTTCCCGCACCTGTCGATCACCGAGAACCTCACCATCGCCCAGCGCAAGGTGCTGGGCCGCAGCGGCGAGGACGCGAAGAAGCGCGGCCTCGACCTGCTCGCCCGCGTCGGCCTGGGCGCCCACGCGAACAAGTTCCCGGGGCAGCTCTCGGGCGGTCAGCAGCAGCGCGTGGCCATCGCCCGGGCCCTCGCCATGAACCCGGTGGTGATGCTGTTCGACGAGCCGACCTCGGCGCTGGACCCCGAGATGGTCGGCGAGGTGCTCGACGTGATGGTGGAGCTCGCCAAGGAGGGCATGACCATGATGGTCGTGACTCACGAGATGGGCTTCGCCCGCAAGGTCGCCGACCGGGTGATCTTCATGGATCGCGGCGAGATCGTCGAGGACGCCCGGAAGGACGAGTTCTTCGGCAGCCCCCGCTCCGAGCGCGCGCAGACCTTCCTGTCGAAGATCCTGCAGCACTGACGGCGGGCCGTCAGGCCAGCGCCTCCTGCGCGGCCCGGTATTCCCGGCCGTGCCGGCAGTAGCCCTCGACGATGCGGATCATCATGGCCCGCTTCTCGGCGTCGAGGGGCCCCAGGATGCGGGCGGGGCGGCCGCCCCAGAGGTAGCCGGCCTCCAGGATCTGCCCGGGATCGGTGGTGGCCCCGGCCGCCAGCATGACGTCGTCGGCGATGAGGGTGCCGGCCGCGATCGTCGCGCCGATGCCGATCAGCGCCCGCGCCCCGATCCGGCAATCGGCGATCCGGACATTGTGGGCGATGGTCGTGTCCCGCCCGATCACCACCCCGTCCGCCCGGGTGCGGATCACCGTGTTGTCCTGGATGTTGGTGTCCGCGCCGACCACGATCGGTCCGACTTCCGCGTTGAGGTCGCAGCAGAACAGCACGCTCGCGCCGGCGCCGAGGCTCACCCGCCCGCGCAGGCGGGCGGTGCGCGCCACGAAGACGCTGTCCTCGACCTCCAGCGCCTCCCCGGCCGGGAGCGCGGGCCCGTCGCCCATCCGCTCGCGCAACCGCTCGGCCCGCTCGGCGACCTCGTCCGATCCGATCGCGCGGCTGGGGCGGGCCGGGCTGCCCGCGTAGGCGAAGCCGCCGGGCAGCGTCGCCCGGGGGAAGACCGTCGCGCCGGCCTCGAGGACCGCGCCGTCGCCGACCTCGGCGCCGTCGAGGATCACCACGTCGTCCTCGACGACGACGTCGGAGCCGAGCGTGCAGGCGTGGACCACGCTGTTGCGCCCGACCGTGACCCGGTCGCCGCACCGGGTGCCGTGCGTCGCGGTGGCGATGTGCACCGTCGAGCGGTGGCCGAGCCAGAAGCGGTCGCCGAGGGTGACGGTCTGGCCGTCCGCGCGAATCACCGCCTCGTCGCCGATCCAGGCCTGCGCGCCGATCCGGGCGGCGCCGATCACCGTGCTGCCGCGGCCGCACCAGACGGGGCGACTGGCGAAGTCCGGCTGCTCGCCGTCGTAGGGCAGGATCAGGTCGGGGGTCACGCGGGTATCCTTCTCCAGCGCCGTCCGGAGCGCGCGGGGACATCCGGACGATGGCGGGCCGCGCGCCGGGCCGGCAGGGCGCGACGGACCGTGTCATATAGAGGCGGGACCGGGTGTGACAGGGACGGGGCTGGTCCGCGAAGCCGGGGACTCCTATGGATCGGGCCATGAGCGCCCCCGTCCCGTGCGTCGGCATCCAGGCCGAGCCCTTCGACACCGCGGCCGAGATCGCCGGCCTGAGCGCCGCGCTGGGCGGTCGAGCCGGTGCCGTCGTGACCTTCACCGGCCTGTGCCGCGACGAGGGCGGGCGGCTGACCGCCCTCGAGCTGGAGCACTACCCCGGCATGGCCGAGGCCGAGATCCGGCGCGTCGCCGACGAGGCGATGGCGCGCTGGCCGCTCCAGGCTCTGCGGGTGATCCACCGGCACGGCCTGGTCCGTCCGGGCGACGGCATCGTGCTGGTAGTCACCGCCGCCAGCCACCGGGTCGCGGCGTTCGAGGCCGCGGACTTCCTGATGGACTACCTCAAGACCCGCGCCCCGTTCTGGAAGCGGGAGCATCTCGCCGACGGCACGACCGGCGGCTGGGTCGAGGCGGCGGCCCACGACGAGGCCGCGGCCGGCCGCTGGGCCTGATGGCCGTGCCCAGGGGCGCGCTCAGGCTGCCCCAGGGCGCTCGACGATCGGCGCGATGATCGGGGCCGCGCCCGCGGCGCCGACGCGCGAGTCCGGGACGGACCACGCCGCCGGGCCGATGGCCGGTGTCGACGGGCCGGCCCGGGCCGAGGGGCGGACCCTGTCGGTCGCCGTCCGTGCCGACGGTGCGGCTCCCGGCGGCCGAGCCTGCGGACCGGCGACTTGCGCGGACGACGCGCGGACGCGCATCCCCACTCCGGATTGCACAGAAGCCGGCCGCCGGACTTGACCCTTGAGAGCCCGCGGCGTTCGTGAGCCCGCGGTTTAGGAGCGACGATGTCGGACAGCAGCCTTCAGGAACTGGACGGCCCCGTCGGGCCCTGGCGCGGGGCCGCACCGCTGGCGGCCTCGGGGATCGCTGTGGTGTGCTTCGTGGTGGCGCTGGCCCTGGCCTGGATGTCGGCCGGCACGCTCCTCTTGATCTTCGCCGGGGTGCTCCTCGGCGTGTTCCTCGACGGCCTGACCCGTGGGCTCGGCCGCGTCCTGCCCCTCCGGCGAGGATTGCGGCTGTCCATCGCCAGCCTCGCGGTCGCCGCCGCGGTGATCGGCTTCGGGAGCTACGGCGGCGCCACCATCGTCCAGCAGGGCCGCGACCTCGGGACGACGATCAAGGATCAGGCCGGAACCGTCACGGGCTGGCTGTCGGAGCGGGGCATCGACGTGCCGAGCCTCGCGCCGCAGGGCGGTGGCAAGGACGGCTCGACGGATGCGGGCCAGAGAGAGGGGGGGCTCGGCGGCCTCGCCAACGGCCTGCTGAAGGGCGGCAGCTCGATGGTGTCGGATGCCGGCAGCGTCCTGGGGCCGGCCGCGGCGGTGATCCTGGGCCTGTTCGACGCCCTCGGCAACGTGCTGGTGATCGCCTTCCTGGGGCTCGCCTTCGCGGCCGACCCGAAGGCCTACCGGGACGGGGTCGTCCGGTTCGTGCCGCCGGCGAAGCGCTGGCGGGCCAGCCAGGTCCTCGACGGGGCCGGCGAGACCCTCCGCCACTGGCTGTTCGGCCAGCTGATCATCATGGCGGTGATCTTCCTGTGCACCTGGGCCGGCCTCGCCTTCCTGGGTATCGGCGGCGCGCTGATCCTCGGCCTGCAGGCGGGCCTGCTCGCCTTCGTGCCCACGGTCGGGCCGCTGGTGGCGGGCCTCGTCATCGTCCTGGCCGCCCTGGCCTCGGGCACGAAGGCGGTGATCGGCGCGATCGGCGTCTATCTCGCGGTCCAGTGCCTGGAGAGCTACGGCCTGACGCCGTTCATCCAGAAGCGGGCGCTCGACATCCCGCCGGCCACGATCTTCGCCGGCCAGCTGATCCTGGGCGTGATCTTCGGGCTCTGGGGCATCGCCCTCGCCCTGCCGCTGATGGCGGTGATCAAGGTCCTGCTGGAGCAGCTCTACGTGGAGGACACGCTCCACGAGCAGCCGAGCAGCTGAGCGCCCCGGGCGCCCGCGCCGTCGACGGGCGCGGGCGGCCGGTCAGCCGCGCAGCGCGGCCTCGATCATCCGGGCGACCGCCAGGGCCCGGCCGTCGTCGCCGAAACGGCCGATCACCTGGACGCCCACCGGCAGGCGGTGGCCGGGCACCGGCACGTTCACGCAGGGCACGCCCATCAGCGTCCACAGCTGGTTGAAGCGCGGGTCGCCCGTCGAGGCCAGGGTCGCGGGCGCCGGACCCGGCGCCGAGAAGGTCAGGATCGCGTCGTAATCGGCGAAGAGGCCCTTCAGCACCCGGCGGGCGTGATGGCCGTGGCGGCGCCCGTCATCGTACTGGGCCGGGCTGATCGTCGCCCCGTCATCGAGATGGGCGCGGGTGCGCGGCGGCAGCGCGTCGGCCTGCGTGTCGTACTCCCAGGCCAGCGCCAGCCGACCCTCGTAGTTCTGGATGAGGCGGTGGCGTTCCCAGGCCTGCGCCAGCTCGGTCGGCAGGGCGAGGTCGCTCACCCGCGCCCCGGACCGCTCGGCCGCCTGCCGGGCGCGGGTGAGCGCCGCCTCGGCCTCCGGCTCGGGGGTGCCGGCGAAATCCTGCCGCACCACGGCGATGCGCGGCGCCGAGCCCCCCTCCGCCCGCTCGATCTCCAGCCGCCCGGTGACGAGCGCGAGGGCGTGGGCGACGTCCGCGACCCCGGCGGCGAACAGCCCGACCGTGTCGAGGGCCCACGAGTAGGTCTTCACGCCGACCGTGGGGATCAGCCGGAACGACGGCTTCACCGCCGCGCAGCCGCAGAAGCTCGCGGGCCGGATCACCGAGCCCGCCGTCTGCGTGCCCAGGGCCAGCGGCAGCATCCCGGCGCCGACGGCGGCGGCCGAGCCCGCCGAGGAGCCCCCCGGCGTGTGGCCGGGATCGTGCGGGTTGACCGTCTCGGTCGGATCGCTGCTGGCGAAGGCCGTGGTGGTGGTCTTGGCGAGGGCGACGGCGCCGAGCTGCTTCAGCCGGCTCACGACCGCGGCGTCGCCCCGGGGCTTCCAGCCCGCGTAGATCGGCGAGCCCATCTGGGTCGGCAGGCCCGCGCTGTCGATGATGTCCTTCACGCCGACCGCGATGCCGGCGAGCGGCCCGGCCTCGGGGATCGCGGGCGCCGCGTCGAGGGTGACCAGCGCGCGGAGGTCCGGCTCCCGCGCGGCGATCGCGGCGCGGCACAGGTCGATCGCGCCCGCGGGCGTCAGGGTGCCGGCTTCGATGCGGGCGCGGAGGTCGAGAAGCGAGAGCATAATGCATTCAGTCCGCGGTCCGTGGCGCTGTCAACCGAGACGCCACAGCCGACGGCATTCCCGAAACGCCGTTGACGAACGCTTTACGCGACCGTGCGCATCGTCCGGGTCATGTGGCGTGGCGTATCCCTGTTCTCGGCCCTTGCGCTGTTCGGTGCGGGCCTCACCGCGTGCTCGATCAATCATTTCGAGCGACGTGAACCGTGGCGCGATCAGGCGGAGCAGGTCTGCCTGGCCAAGAAGCTCGTCGAGCCCTCGGAGTACATCACGCCCATCGCGGCGATGGATGGCCCGGGGCCGTGCGGCATGCAGCAGCCCTTCCGGGTGACGCGGCTCGGCGGCGGCTCCGTCCTGCTGAAGCAGCGGATGACGCTGGGCTGCCCGGCGCTGGCCGAGGCCGAGGCGTGGCTCGCCGACACGATCCAGCCGGCCGCCAACCTCTACTTCGGCGTGCCGGTGGCCGAGATCAACGCCGGCTCCTATTCCTGCCGCGGCCGCAACAACCAGCCCGGCGCCAAGCTCTCCGAGCACGGTTTCGGGAACGCGATCGACGTCATGTCGATCAAGCTCGCCGACGGCCACGTGATCACCGTCAAGGGCGGCTGGCGCGGCACGGAGGCCGAGCAGGGCTTCCTGCGCGAGATCTTCCTGGGCGCCTGCCAGCGCTTCACCACCGTGCTGGCGCCCGGCTCGAACGTGTTCCACTACGATCACATCCACGTCGATCTCGCACGGCACGACCCGCGCGGTCTGCGCCGGATCTGCAAGCCGCTGATCAAGTTCACGCCGCAGCTCGGCACCGGGGCCGAGCGGCCGCTGAGCCGTCCGATCCCGCCGCAGCGCCAGCCCGCCGGCCCTCAGGCGCCGGTGGACGTCGAGGAGGACGATCCCTACGGCGTGTCGCCGATGTCGAAGGCCGGGAGCGCGACCCAGGTCGCCCGTGCGGCCGCCCGGCCCCTCGACCGTCCGGCCGCGGCCTCGGCCTACACCGCGACGGCGCCCGTGCGGCCGGCACCGCGGGTCGCCGCCGCCCACGACGAGCCCGCGCAGGAGTACGACGAGCCGCTGCAGCTCGGCGCGCCGCCGAGCGCAGAGCCGATCTACTGAGAGGCGGGCGCGACCCGCGGGGCTCGCGCCGGGCGCCGGATCCGGCCGGGCGCCGATCCCGCGCCGCGCCCCGACCGGTGACTGTAGCGGCCGCGCCGCACAGGCCGGCAAAGCGCCGGCGCGGGACTGCCGGAGCTTGACTGGCGGCGCGGCGAAGCCATCGTTCGCGGATGCAGGATCGCACATCCGTCGAGGCACGCGCCATGCGCCCGGTTCTTCACGGCTTCGCCCTCGGGCTGGCCCTTCTCGCCCTGGCCCAGCCGGCGCTCGCCCGGTCGGCCCGGGAGGACATCGAGCCCGCCGAGGAGCGGATCTTCCCGTTCGACGCGCAGATCCCGGGCTGCCAGGACCCGTCGGTGCTGGAGCGGGTCTCGACCAACTTCGCCGAGAAGGAGGCGAAGTTCTGGAACTCGTCGATGACGATCCTGTCCTTCGACACGATCGAGCGCACCGCGTGGCGGCCCTGGGGCCTCGACACCTATCCGCGCCGGTTCTGCACCGCGACCGTGACCACCTCCGACGGGGTCCGCCGCAAGGTCGACTACTCGGTGCGCGAGAGCCTCGGGATCATCGGCGCGACCTGGGGCGTCGAGTTCTGCATCCACGGTCTCGACCGGGACCTCTCCTACGCCTACGCCACCGCCTGCCGGATGGCGCGTCCCTGACCATGCGCGGGCGCGCCGCCGGCCTCGTGGGCCTGCTCCTCGCCGGGTCGGCCGCCGCCCCGGCCGCCGCCCAGGATTACGGCGGCTTCGCCCGGCGCGGCGCGCCCGGCGACTTCGACTTCTACGTCCTCGCCCTGTCGTGGTCGCCGACCTACTGCGCGGGGCCGGGCGCCCGCCGGGACGACGTCCAGTGCGCCCCCGGGCGCGGCCTGGGCTTCGTCGTCCACGGCCTGTGGCCGCAATACGCGAGCGGCTATCCGCAGAACTGCTCGGCGGTGAACCGCGCGCCGACCCGGCAGGCCATGGAGGTCGCCGGGCAGGTCTACCCGAGCGAGGGCCTCGCGCGGTACGAGTGGCGCAAGCACGGCACCTGCTCGGGCCTCGATCCCGCCGCCTATTTCGCGGCCGCCCGCGCGGCGCGGCTCGCGGTGACGATCCCCGACGGGCTCAAGGGCGGCTCCCCGCCGCAGACCCTCGCGCCGATCGAGATCGCCCGGCAGTTCGTGGCGGCCAATCGCGGCCTGCGCCCCGACATGATGGCGGTCACCTGCACCCGCGGGCAGCTGCAGGAGGTCCGGATCTGCTTCGGCAAGGACCTGCGCGGCTTCACCCCCTGCCCCGAGGTCGCCCGCGGCAATTGCCGGGCGCCCGAGGTGAGCCTCGACGCCGCGCGCTGAGTTTTTTCCGCCTTTCGCACGCCGGCCCCTGGACCCGGCGCCCGGGATCGGCTTCAGCGCGCTGCCATGAACTATCGGCACGCCTTCCACGCCGGCAACCACGCCGACGTCCTCAAGCACCTCGTCCTGGCGCGGGTGCTCGACCACCTGCGCCTCAAGGACAAGCCGTTCCGGGCGCTGGACGCCTTCGCGGGCCTCGGCGTCTACGATCTCGAGGCCGACGAGGCGGCCCGGACCGGAGAGTGGCGGGACGGCTGGGGCCGGATGGCGGCGCCCTTCGCGCCGGAGGTGGAAGCGCTGCTGGAGCCCTACCGGGCCGCGGTGGCGGCGGTGCGCGCTCGACACGGCACCACCGCCTATCCGGGCTCGCCGGCCGTGATCCGCGAGGCGCTCCGCCCCGGCGACAAGGGCGTGTTCGTCGAGCTGCACCCGGCGGACGCCGCGACCCTGCAGGACCGCTACGCCCGCGATCCCCGCACCAAGGTGATGAACCTCGACGGCTGGACCGCGATCAACGCGCAGATCCCGCCGCCGGAGCGGCGCGGCCTCGTGCTGATCGACCCGCCCTACGAGGTGCCCGGCGAGATCGAGCGCCTCGGCGCCCATCTCGCCCGCGCGGTGGCGAAATGGCCGACCGGCCTGTTCCTGGCTTGGTACCCGATCAAGGACGTCGCGGCCCTCGACCGGATGGTCCGCGATCTCGGGGCCGCCCTGCCCCGCCCCGCCCTGCGCCTCGACCTGCTGATCGACCGGCCGGACGACCCGATGCGGCTGACCGGAAGCGGCCTGATCGTCGTCAACCCGCCCTGGCGCCTCGCCGATGAGGCGATGCTGTTCCTGCCGGCGCTCGCAGAACGTCTGGCCCGGCAGGACTTCGGAGGGTTTCGCTGCGATCCGATCGGCCCGGCCGCCTGACTCGGTAGAATTGGGGCGCCGCGCGGAAGACCTCCGGGCCTGCGCGGAAGGAAAAGGCCGGGGTTCCGATACAATTGTGGCGGCAAAGTCACATTTCCGCATCGAACGTGATCAGCGATACGGAACTGCCCAAAAAATATGCAACTGCTCTATGTTTGATTTTGTGTCAATCGCCCCGCGATGTCAGCTTGGCCGTAGACGAACCCGAACGAGCTGCGACACCATGCTGAAGCGATCCACCCTGGCCGGCTTGGCCACCGTGCTGCTGTCCTCGACCAGCATCCTCGCGGCCGACCTGTCGGCCCCGGCGCCGGTTCCGGTCGCGCCCCCCGCCGAGCCCTGCAAGGCCACGCTCCTCGGCCCGGCCTACGGCGGCGTGATCAAGGCCAACCCGAATCCGAGCTGCTTCTCGGCCGGACCGCTCGGCGACCTCTACGTGGGCGGCGCCATCACCGGCTACGGCTACACCCAGTCGAACCCGTTCGCGTCGTTCTCGACCCCGGCGGCGCCCAACGACCGCGACCGCGCGGCCCGGTTCGACTTCTCGAACGTGCAGGGCATCATCCAGAAGCCCGAGGGCGCGTTCCAGTTCTACATCCAGGCCGGCGGCTACTCGATCCCGCAGCTCGGCTTCCCCACCCTCAGCACCTTCACCCAGACCGACCTCCTGTTCGGCCCGGTCCCGGTCGCCTACGGCAAGATCCAGATCAACGATGAATGGTCGGTCCAGGGCGGCCGGATGTTCACCATGATCGGCACCGAGCTGCTGTTCACCTACCAGAACCTGAATATCAACCGCGGCCTCCTGTTCGTGCAGGAGAACTTCATCAACCAGGGCGTGCAGGTCAACTACAGCAGCGGGCCGCTCTCGGTGTCGGTCGCCGGCACGGACGGGTTCTTCTCCAACGAGATCTCGTGGTTCACCGGCAACGTCGCCTACAAGCTCGACGACTACAACACGATCGGCGTCAACGGCGGTCTGAACCTCGGCCGGACCAACGCCCTCGACCGCAGCCCGCGCTACCAGTTCGCGACGCCGAACCTCCAGCAGAACAGCGGCATCTTCAACATCAACTACACCTACGCGAACGGCCCGTGGATCATCTCGCCGTACTTCCAGTTCACCAACGTCGAGCGTGACCTGCGCGTCGGGATCGCCAACTCGGCCTCGACCTACGGCGGGGCGCTGCTGGCGGCCTACTCCTTCACCGACAACTTCGCCCTGGCCGGCCGCGTCGAGTACACCGAGCAGACGGGCGTCCGCGGGTCGGGCGGCACCAACCTGCTGGGCTTCGGCGCCGGCAGCAACGCCTTCTCGGTGACCGTCACGCCGACCTTCACCTTCGACCGCTACTTCTTCCGGGTGGAGTACGCCCACGTCGAGCTCGGCGGGATCACCCGCGGCAACCTCGCGGAGGGCACGCTCGGCACCGGCTTCGGCCGCACCGGCAACCGCACCTCGCAGGACCGCTACATGGTCGAGACCGGCATCACCTTCTGATCGGACCGCCCGGTCCGGCTCAGGACGCCGCCCGTCAGCGAGCCCCCGGCCTCAGGCCGGGGGCTTTTTCGTGGCCGCGCGCCATCGGTCCCGGTCCGGCTCGACCCCGGGGGAGCAGGCCCGCCTGAGCAGGCGCCGGCCCGGCCGGTGGCCCTCCTCGCCGGTGTCGCGGAAGCCGAGCTTCTCCAGCAGGCCCCAGGAGGCGACGTTGGCGGGGCGGCACTCCGCCACGACGATGCGCGCCGGGAAGCGCCCCCCGAGGAGATCGAGGATCGCCGAGACGGCCTCGTAGGCGTAGCCGCGCCCGCGGGCGGCGCCGCCGACCCAGTACCCGATCTCGATCGTGCCGGCGCCGCGCAGATGGGTGCCGAAGACGCCGACGAGCGCGCGCCCGGCCGGATCGGGCGTGCCGTCCCGCGTCCAGGCGCCGAGGAAGCAGTCCCGGCCCCGCGCGCAGCTGCGAATCAGGTCCTCGGCATCCTGCAGGGTGAACGGCGTCGGCAGGAAATCCACCGCCGCGGTGATGGCTGGATCGTCGGTGAGCGCGCGGACGGCCGGCGCGTCGGCAGGCCGGAGGGCGGCGATCGCGAGGCGCGCCGTCTCGAGCGCCGGCAGGTCGGCCAGGGTGTCGCGCGCGCCGCGGATGGTAAACATGGATGCGATGTGGGGTGCCGGCCGGTTACGAAAAGGGACGATCCCGCGAGCGGGAATCATCCTCGGGGCCGCGCGAAAACCTTGCACCTACCTTCGCTCCAGGGTCGCAGACCGCCGGAACGGGAACGGTTGCTTAACCTGAATCCGTCTTCATTGGCGCATCAGGTTGCGTCAGGCAAACGGGTGCGTCGATGCGGGTGCGCGGTACGGGTCAGATGTTGCGGACGCTGTCGCGCGTCGCGCTCATCGGCATCATCGGCGGTGCGGCTGCCGCCTGTTCGTCGGACGCGTCGCGTCTGACGAACCCGTTCTCGAACCCGTTCGACTCGGAACCCTCCGCGACCGGCAGCCTGCCGGACGGGAGCCTCAAATCCGTCCCGCCGGTCCGGACCGGCCGCATCCAGTCGGAGGCGCTGGGCGCGCCCGCCGCCGCGCGGCCGGCCGCCGCCGCGACGCCGGTCCAGACCAACGTCGCCGCCCCCGCGACCCGCGTCGCATCGACCGGCAAGGTCGGCTGGAGCGCCGAGGGCGGCACCCAGATCACCGTGTCGCGCAACGACAGCCTAAACCAGATGTCGACCCGCTTCGGCGTGCCCGCTTCGGCGATCCTGGCCGCCAACGGCCTGAGCAACGCGAACCAGATCACGCCCGGCCGCCAGATCGTGATCCCGGTCTACAACGCCTCTGGGCTGAACCCCGCCGCGTCCCCGATGACCGCCCGGCCGGCCCGGGCCGCCGAGGAGAAGCGCGAGGACGCCAAGCAGGTCGAGAACAAGATCGCGACCAAGCGCGAGGAGGCCAAGGAAGCCGCCAAGGAGGCCGCCCAGAAGCTGGCCGAGGCGAAGGCCGCCAAGGAGGCCGCGCAGAAGGCCGCCGCCGCCGAGAAGGAGGCGGAGCGCAAGGAGGCACTCGCCCGCGACGCCGCCGCCCGCAAGGTCGCCGACGCCAAGACCCGCAAGGACGTCGCCCTGAAGGAGGGCGAGAAGCCGAAGCACGTGCGCCCGGGACAGGTCGCCAAGGCGGACGAGAAGAAGGCCGACGAGAAGAAGGCGGATCCGAAGGCCGAGGCCAAGGCGAAGGCCGAGGCGAAGGCTCAGGAGGCCAAGGCCGAGGCGAAGGCCGCCGCGAAGGCGGAGGCCGCCCAGAAGCTCGCCGAGGCGAAGGCCGCCAAGGAAGCTGCCCAGAAGGCCGCCAAGGAGGCCGCCGCCGCCGAGAAGGTCGAGAAGGTCGCCGCCAAGGAGGCGCCGAAGGCGGCCCCGGTCGCTGCCGCGCCGGCCAAGCCCGAGCCCGCCGCCACCGGCTCGGTGGCCGAAGCGACGGAGAACTTCCGCTGGCCCGCCAAGGGCCGGGTGATCTCCGGCTACGGCACCTCGGGCAACGAGGGCATCAACATCGCCGTGCCGGAGGGTACTCCGGTCAAGGCCGCCGAGGAGGGCACGGTCGCCTATGCCGGCTCCGACGTGAAGGGCTACGGCAAGCTGGTCCTCGTGCGCCACGCCAACGGCTACGTCTCGGCCTACGCCCATAACGGTGAGATCGACGTGAAGCCCGGCGAGAAGGTCAAGCGCGGACAGACCATCGCGAAGTCCGGCGCCTCCGGAAACGTGACCTCGCCGCAGCTGCACTTCGAGATCCGCAAGGGCGGCGCGCCCGTGGATCCGATGTCCCAGCTCGCCAGCAACTGAGACGGACCGCGCGGGGCCGAGGCCGGCCCGCGCGGGACCGAACGAGTCGGCAGGACGCGGCGGCGGTCCCGGGCGGGGCCGCCGTTTCGCGTCGTCGTCCGCCGTCAGGCCGCCCCGGCTCGCGACCCGCGCCGGCTGTCCTAAGCCTTCGGCGCCTGCAGCGTCCCCTCGGGGCTGTGACGGTCGACGGTCTCGGGCAGAGCCTGCGCCAGGGTCGGGAACAGCTGGTCCATCGGAACGCCGAGCTTCTCCGCCATCTGGCGCACCTGCTCGTTGTCGAGCACCTTGCGCAGGTCCTCGGCCGTGATCGGCTCGTTCGGGCCGCGGCCGAGCCAGGAATTGACTTGGCTCTCGTAGCCGGAGCGCCGGAGCTGATCGAGCAGCGCGTTCAGTCCGCCGGGCAGCACCTGCTGGATCACGCCCGGCAATGCCTTCAGCGCGATCTGCCCCAGCGAGCCGCCGAGAGTGTTGAGCAGACTCATGTGGACCCCCGTCGAATGGTCAGTGGCGGGAGTCTAGAGCAATCTCCGCGAAGCGGGAGAGGCCGGTGGTCCGCGACGCGCCGGTGTGAACCGCAATTTAGTCGACAGCGATCGGCCTTTGGTCCGGAATGCCGGCCGGGACATCGGTCCGCGGTCGGCTCTCATGAGATCCCTGGCGCTGTCATGCGTGCTCGCGGTCGCGTCCGTCTCCGCGGCCCTGCCGGACGCGGAATCGACGCGTCCGGCGCAGGAGCGCTTTCTGGCGGATGCCGTCTTCGTTCGGCCGCTCTATGGCACGTACCGCCATTGTGGCGGCTCCTGCCTGAAGAGCGGCGAACTGTCGTGGTTCTGCTTCGCCAGGCAGAGCTGCCACTTGAGCTGCGCGACCGCGCCGCCGCAGATGAAGTGCGCCGCCCCATGAGGTGGGCGGTCAGCGGACCTGAGTGCTGAAATTCGGCTGCGGCTTCAGCGTGCCGTTCTCGCTCTGGTCGGCGATCGCCGCGGGCAGGAACTCCGCCAGCACCGTGGGGACCCGCGCCTCCGGAACGCCGAGATCGTACGCGAGGCGCTCGGTCACGCCCTGCGGCAGGCAGGCCGCGATGGCGCTCTCCGGCACCGACTGCCGCGCGCCCGAGCCGAGCCAGGACCCCACCGCCTCCCCGTGCCCGGTCTCCCGCAGGCGGTCGAGGAAGGCCGAGAGGCCGCCGGGATAGAACTTCGCCAGCGACAGGGCGAGCTTGCCGCTGCCGGTCTCCTCGAGGGCCCGGTCGGCCGCCGCAACCACATCGCCGATCAGGGTCTTCGCACCGTCGAGCAGGCCCATGGTTCTCCACCGTCGCGCTTCTTCGTCGCAGGGTGAAGTCGGGCGCGAACCGGCGACGGCAAGCGCGTGCGGCAATTGCGCGGCGAACCGGCTAGGATCCCGGCATCTCGAACCCGGGAGCCATCGATGAAGCGCGTGCGGGCCGGCGTCCTGGAGGTCGCCTATCTCGAGTCCTGTCCGGCCGGCGGGCCGACGGCGGTGCTGCTCCACGGCTTCCCCTACGACGTCCACGCCTGCGCGGCCGCGGCCGCGCAGCTCGCCGCCGACGGCGTGCGCTGTCTCGTGCCGTACCTGCGCGGCTACGGGCCGACGCGCTTCCTGGATGCCGCCACGCCGCGCTCCGGCGAGCAGGCGGCGCTCGGGGCCGACCTGCTCGCCTTCCTCGACGCCCTCGGCGTCGGGAGCGCCGTGCTCGCCGGCTACGATTGGGGCGGCCGGGCCGCCTGCGTGGTGGCGGCGCTCTGGCCGGACCGGGCCCGGGGCCTCGTCAGCTGCGGCGTCGGCTACAACATCCAGAACATCCCGGCCGCCGGGCGGCCGGCCGCGCCGGAGACCGAGCACCGCCTCTGGTACCAGTACTATCTCCACGGCGAGCGGGGCCGCGCCGGCCTCGCGGAGAACCGGGACGCCTTCTGCCGCCTGCTGTGGCAGCTGTGGTCGCCGACCTGGGCCTTCGACGCGGAGACTTTCGCGCGGACCGCCCGCGCCTTCGACAATCCCGACTTCGTCGACGTGGTGGTGCATTCCTACCGCCACCGCTTCGGCCTCGTTCCGAGCGATCCGGCGCTGGTGGCGATCGAGGCGCGGCTGGCGGCCCAGCCGGCGATCGCCGTGCCGTCGATCGTCCTGCTCGGCGGCGATGACGGCGTCGGGCCGCCGACCGCCACGGATACCGACGCCCGCCATTTCACCGGCCCGTACCGGCGTGAGATCGTCGCGGGGGTCGGCCACAACTTTCCCCAGGAGGCGCCGGACGCCTTCGCGGCGGCGATCCGCGCCCTGCTATGAGCGCGCCGCCGATGCCCGGCGGTTCGGCGTTGCTTTCGGGAAGCCCCTGGCTATAGTCCGCGCGCTTTTCGACAGGTCTGCGGGCGCCACATCCGGCGGCAGGCCTGCGCGCCATTCGCAGGAGACGCTCGTTGATCACCCCCGCCTTCGCGCAAGGGGCCGGTGCGGCCGCTGGCGGAGCGGAGATCGCCTTTCAGGTGGTCCCGTTCGTCCTGATCTTCGTGATCATGTACTTCCTGATCCTGCGACCGCAGCAGAAGCGGGTCAAGGACCACCAGGCGCTGCTCAAGTCCGTGCGCCGGGACGACACAGTCGTCACCAACGGCGGCCTCGTCGGCCGCGTGACCAAGGCTTCGGACGACCAGGCCGAGATCGAGGTCGAGATCGCCCCGAACGTGCGCGTGCGGGTGGTCCGGTCGATGATCTCCGAGGTCCGCGCCAAGGGCACGGTGAAGGCCGCCTGATTCCCGGTTGAACCGGCCGGCGCCGCGCGCCGGCCCAAAAGAGAAAAAGACGGCCGATGCTGCGCTTCTCCCGTGCGAAGATCATCGCGACACTGGGCCTGATCCTGGTGGGGCTGATGCTCGCCGTGCCGAGCTTCTTCTCGCCCGAGCAGCGCAAGAGCTTCGTCGCCAGCCTGCCCCCCTGGTTCCCCAGCTGGGTGGTGCCGACGCGCGCGATCGTGCTCGGCCTCGACCTGCAGGGCGGCTCGCAGCTGCTGCTCGAGGTGGACCAGAACGAACTGATCGCCTCGCAGGCGAAGGCCCTGCGCGACGACGTGCGCCGCGTGCTCCAGCAGGAGAACGTCCGCGCCGACGGCGGCATCGGCCTGCTGCCGCGCGGCGTGCAGGTGAAGATCGACGACTCCGCCGCCCGGGCCAAGGTCCTGCCGAAGCTCCAGGAGCTGTCGCAGCCGATCACCACCTCGATCGGCCAGACGGCGGCCCGCACCCTCGACATCGCCGAGCAGCCGGGCGGGGTGATCCGCCTGACCCTCACCGATGCCGGCATCACCGACCGCACCCGCCGGGCCGTGAGCCAGGGCATCGAGGTCATCCGGCGCCGCCTCGACTCGACCGGAACCACCGAGCCGTCGATCCAGCAGCAGGGCGCGGACCGGATCCTGATCCAGGTGCCCGGCGAGCAGAACCCGGAGCGGCTCGAGAAGCTGCTCGGCTCCACCGCCAAGCTCGAGTTCCGCATGCTCGCCGACAGCCCCTCGGGCGACGTCGACATGCTGCCCTCCAAGGACGAGAAGGGCGCCAAGGTCCCGGTGGAGCGCCGGGTCATGGCCGACGGCGGCGAGCTGACCGACGCGCAGCCGTCCTTCGACCAGCAGTCCCACGAGCCGATGGTGAGCTTCAAGTTCAACCTGCGCGGCGCGCAGCGCTTCGGACAGGCGACCTCGGAGAATATCGGCCGGCGCATGGCGATCGTGCTCGACAACGAGGTCGTGTCGGCCCCGGTGATCCGCTCGGCGATCACCGGCGGCTCGGGTCAGATCACCGGCAACTTCACCGTGCAGCAGGCCAACGATCTGGCGGTCCTGCTGCGCGCCGGCGCGCTGCCCGCGAAGTTCACCGTGGTCGAGCGCCGCGTCGTCGGCCCGGGCCTCGGCCGCGACTCCATCGAGGCCGGCAAGCTCGCGACCCTGGTGGCGGCGGCCCTCGTCGTGACCTTCATGTTCGCGACCTACGGGACCTTCGGCTTCATCGCCAACATCGCCCTCATCGTCCACGTCGGGCTGATCCTCGGCCTGATGTCGGTGCTGGAGGCGACCATGACGCTCCCGGGCATCGCCGGCATCGTGCTCACCATCGGCACCGCGGTGGATTCGAACGTGCTGATCTACGAGCGCATGCGCGAGGAGCAGCGGGCCGGCCGCTCGCTGATCTCGGCGCTGCAGGCGGGCTTCGACCGGGCCTTCGCCACCATCATCGACTCGAACTCGACCATGGCGATCGCCGCCCTGATCCTGTTCTTCCTCGGCTCGGGCCCGGTGAAGGGCTTCGCCGTGGTCTTCATCCTCGGCATCCTCACCACGGTCATCACCGCGGTGACGCTGACCCGGATGATGATCGCGGTGTGGTACAACACGTTCCGGCCGAAGACCCTGCCGTTCTGATTAGTCTGGGAGGCCATCGAAGGAGCGCGGGCGGCGCGACGTGACCCCCCTGTCCCGCACGGGAGAGGGGACCCGCGCCTCGACCGTCCTCCATCGCGATGTCCGCGAATAGAGTACCGACCATGCGCCTGCTCCGCCTCTGGCCCGATGAATCGCATTTCGACTTCATGCGATTCCGGCGCTTCACCTTCCCGCTCTCGGCGGTGCTGTCGCTCGCGACCGTGGCGCTGTTCCTGACGATCGGGCTGAATTTCGGCATCGATTTCAAGGGCGGCACCCTGGTGGAGCTGCAGGCGAAGTCCGGCACCGCGGACGTGGCGTCGATCCGGCACACGGCCGCGGGCTTCGGCTTCGGCGAGCCGGAGGTGCAGGAACTCGGCAACCAGGGCACCGTGCTGGTCCGCCTGCCGCTCCAGCCCGGCGAGCAGGGCCAGACCGCGGTGATGAACAAGGCGCACGCCGCCTTCGACAAGGATTACGATTTCCGCCGCACCGAGACCGTCGGTCCGCGCGTCTCCGGCGAGCTCGTCCAGTCCGGCACGCTCGGCGTCGTGCTCTCCGTCGTGGCAGTGCTGCTCTACCTCTGGTTCCGGTTCGAGCGGGAGCTGGCGCTCGGCGCCATCGTGGGCACCCTCCACGACATCGTGCTGACCGTCGGCGTCTTCATCATCAGCCGCATCGAGTTCAACATGACCTCGATCGCCGCGATCCTGACGATCGTCGGTTACTCGCTGAACGAGACCGTGGTGGTGTTCGACCGGACCCGCGAGCTCATGCGCCGCTACAAGACCATTCCGACCGTCGACCTGCTCAACCTGTCGATCAACTCGACCATGTCGCGCACGGTGATGACGTCGATCTCGTCGGCGCTGTCGCTGCTGGCGCTGGTGCTGTTCGGCGGCGAGGCGATCAAGGGCTTCGCCGTCGTGATGCTCTGCGGCGTCCTGATCTGCACCTACTCGGCGATCTTCGTCTCGACGCCGGTGTTGATCTATCTGGGCCTGATGCTCTCGGGCGCCCGCGCGGCCTCGGAGCGTTCCGGCGTCCCGCAACCGGCGGAGTAGTCCCTTTCCCGAGATGGCCGATCAGCCAAGCCCGAAGAACTTCGACTCCGGCTTCGTGCCGGGGCGGCACATCATCGACACCTACGGCAACGGCGGCTTCCGCTTCGCCGGGATGTCGCATCGCGGCTCGATCCTGCTGCTGCCCTCGGGAGTCCGCGCCTGGGACGTGACGGAGCCGCGGGCCATCGACCGCACGGCCCTGCGCCCGGTTCAGGTCGAGGCCGGCGGCATCGAGCTGCTGCTCGTCGGGACCGGCCTCGACATCGCGGCGATCGATCCCGCGCTCCGGGGCTGGCTGAAGGATCTCGGCGTCGGCCTCGACGTGATGCAGACCGGCGCCGCCGCCCGGACCTACAACATCCTGGTGGCCGAGAACCGCAAGGTCGCCGCCGCGCTGATCGCGGTGGCCTGATGCCGGAGGTCGACGGCCAGACCGCCGAGACCGGGCTCGCCTTCGCGCAGTCCCACTGCGAGGGCCTCGTGCGGGCCGGCGACCCGGACCGCTACTACGCGACCCTGTTCGCCCCGGCCGCCGCCCGCCCGCACCTCTTCGCCCTCTACGCCTTCTCGTTGACCATCGCGCGGGTGCGCGAGGCCGTCTCGAACCCGATGGCCGGCGAGATCCGCCTGCAATGGTGGCGTGACGCCCTGCAGGGCGAGGCGCGCGGCGACGTGCGCGCCAATCCGGTGGCGGCGGCCCTGGAGGAGGCGATCCGGGTGAACCGCCTCGGCCGCCAGCCCTTCGTCGACCTGATCGACGCCCGCGTCTTCGACCTCTACGAGGACCCGATGCCCCGGGTGAACGACCTCGAGGGCTATTGCGGCGAGACCGCCTCGGCGCTGTTCCGGCTGGCGAGCCTCGTGATCGGCAACGGCACCGAACCGGGCGGCGCGGGCGCGGCCGGCCATGCCGGCGTGGCGTACGGCATCACCGGGCTCCTGCGCGCCCTGCCCTGGCACGCCCGCGCGGGGCAGGTCTACCTGCCAGCCGACATCCTCGGCCGCTACGGCGTCACCCGCGAGGACATCGTCACGGGCCGCGGCGGTCCGGGCCTGCGCCGGGCCTGCGCCGACCTGCGCGCCCTCGCCCGGCAGCACCTGAAGGCCTTCGAGGCGGCCCGCCCGACCATCGCGCCCTCGGCGGGCGCCGCCTTCCTGCCCACGGCCCTGATGGAGCCCTACCTCGGCGCCATGGAGCGGGCCTCCTACGACCCGCTCAACACGCACGTCGAGCTGCCGCGCTGGCGCCGGCTGTGGCGCCTGTGGTGGGCGGCGCGGCGCGTCGGATAGCGGCGGCGTCTTTGCGAGCGGGGCGAAGCAATCCAGCGGCGCCACGCTTGCGGAGGGCGCGCGGCCACGGGTCGCTTCGCTGCGCTCGCGATGACGGAGGGGTATCAGAGTACCTGCGCCAGTCCCGGCACCAGGGGCGCCAGACGCACCAGCGCGCCGAGCTCCGGCTCGGCCTCCGGCGTCGCCAGTGCCGCCACCCGGCAGCCGCCGTCGTCGCGCAGGCCCGTCACCAGCCGTCCGCCCGGTTCCAGGGCCGCGCGCCAGTGCGATGGGATCGTCGGGACGCTGCCGTGGACGAGGATCCGGTCGAAGCCGCCGTCCGGCAGGTCCGGGGCCAGCCCGTCCGCCCGGACGACATGCACCTCGGACAGGGCCGCGAGCCGCCGCGTCGCCGCCCCGGCCAGCGATGTGTAGCGCTCCAGGCTGAGCACCGCCCCGGCGCCCAGCTGGGCGAGCAGCGCGGTCACGTAGCCCGAGCCGGTGCCGATCTCCAGGACGCGCTGGCCGGGCTCGAGCCGCAGCTGCGCCAGCATCAGCGCCACCGTCGACGGCGCCGTCATCGAGGCGCCGCACGACAGCGGCAGCGCGATGTCGCGCCGCGCGTGCTCCCGATGCGGCGGCGGCGCGAAGGTGTCCCGCGGGACCTGCTCCATGGCCCGCAGCACCGCGGTGTCCCGCAGGCCGCGACCCCGGAGCGCCATCACGAAGGCCGCATTGCCGGCAGCCTCCTCCAGGCTTCCCAGATCGATCGACGTCCTTTCGATCACTCGGCGAAGGCCTGCGCGAAGCGCGTCAGCGTCGGCTCGTCGGTGAGGTCGAGGCGCAGGGGCGTCACCGAGATCCGCTTCTCGGCGATGGCCTTGAGATCCGAGCCGTGGCCCGGCTCGAACCGGGCCTTGGCGAAGGCCAGCCAGAAATACGGGTTGCCGCGCCCGTCGACACGCGCGTCGATCGACAGCAGCGCCTGGTTGCGGAAGCCCTGCGCCGCCACCGCGACGCCCTGCACGTCGGCCGGTTCGCAGTCCGGGAAGTTCACGTTGATCAGGATGCCGGGCTCGATCCCGGTCTCCAGGATCTTGCGGACGACCTTCGCGCCGTGCGTCCGGGCGCAGTCCCACTTGAGCGCGCCGCGCCCGCCGGCGCCGTAGGCCTGGCTCATGGCGATGGAGCGGATGCCGAGGATCGTCCCCTCCATGGCGGCCGCGATCGTGCCCGAATAGGTCACGTCCTCGGCGACGTTCTGGCCGCGGTTGACTCCCGACAGGACGAGGTCCGGACCGTGATCGCCCAGGATGTGGCGCACGCCCAGGATCACGCAGTCCGACGGCGTGCCCTTCACGGCGAAGCGCTGCTCCGAGACCTGCCGCAGCCGCAGCGGATCGTTGAGCGAGAGGGAGTGCGACACGCCGGACTGGTCGCTCTCCGGCGCCACGACCCAGACGTCGTCCGAGAGCTCCCGGGCGATTTCCTCCAGGGTTGCGAGCCCCGGCGCGTGGATGCCGTCGTCGTTGGTGACCAGGATGCGCATCAGCGGGTGCCCTCGATCCGGTTGAGCCCGCCCATGTAGGGGTGGAGCACCGACGGGATGGTGATGCTCCCGTCCGGGTTCTGGTAGTTCTCCATCACGGCGATGAGCGCGCGGCCGACCGCGACGCCCGAGCCGTTGAGCGTGTGGACATAGGCCGGCTTGCCGTCCTTGCCCCGGTAGCGGGCGTTCATCCGCCGCGCCTGGAAATCGCCGCAGACCGAGCAGGACGAGATCTCGCGGTGGGTGCGCTGGCCCGGCACCCAGACCTCGATGTCGTAGGTCTTCTGGCTGGCGAAGCCCATGTCGCCGGTGCAGAGCGTCATCACCCGGTAGGGCAGATCCAGCTTCTTCAGGACCGCCTCGGCGCTTGTGAGCATCCGCTCGTGCTCGTTGGCGGATTCCTCCGGCGTCGTGATCGAGACCAGCTCGACCTTGCTGAACTGGTGCTGGCGCAGCATGCCGCGGGTGTCGCGCCCCGCCGCCCCGGCCTCGGCCCGGAAGCAGGGCGTCAGCGCGGTGAAGCGCAGGGGGAGTTCCTCCTCGCGCAGGATCGCCTCGCGCACGAGGTTGGTCAGCGGCACCTCGGCGGTGGGGACGAGCCAGAAATGCTCGTCGCTGACCGGCGCCGAGTCCGTGCCCGCCTGGCCCTGCAGCGACTTTATGTAATCGAGGCCCTTGAAGACCGAGAACTGATCGTCCTCGAACTTCGGCAATTGCGCGGTGCCGAACATGGCGGCGTCGCGCACCAGCACCGGCGGCGCCACCTCCAGGTAGCCGTGCTCCTGCGTGTGCAGGTCGAGCATGAACTGACCGAGCGCCCGCTCCAGCCGAGCGAGCTGGCCCTTCAGCACCACGAAGCGCGAGCCGGACAGCTTGGCCGCCGCCTCGAAATCCATCAGGCCCGAGGCCTCGCCGAGCTCGAAATGCTCGCGGCCTTCGGTCAGCCGCTCGCGGGTCGCGGCGTGGCTGCGGTAGAGGACGTTGCCGTGCTCGTCCGCGCCCTCCGGCACGTCGGGCTTCGGCCGGTTCGGGATCGCGGCGAGGCGGTCGGCCAGGGTCTTGTCGGCCGCGTCCTGCGCGGCTTTCAGCTCCGGCTCGGCCCCCTTCAGGGCCGCGACCTCGGCCATCAGGGCGGCGGCGCGGTCCTCGTCCTTGGCCTTCTTGGCGCCGCCGATCTCCTTGGCCAGCGCGTTGCGCCGCTCCTGGTTGGCCTGCGCGGCCGAGACCGACGATTTCCGCGCCTCGTCGAGGGCGATCAGCTCGGCCGAGAGCGGCGCGAGGCCCCGGCGCTGGAGGTCGCGGTCGAAGGCGTCCGGGTTCTCCCGGATGGCGCGGATGTCGTGCATCGAGTCGGCTCGGGTCTTCTGCGCGGCGTCGAGCGCGCGGGTCCCGCTTTGCCGCATCGCGTCCGGTGGGACAAGCGCGCGGGAGCGTCCGAGCCGGCCGTCAGCCCTTCGGCGGCGCGAGCTTCAGCTGGTCGATCGCCCAGAGCCACGTGCCGTCCGCTTGCTCGCGGGCGACCTCCACCGAGAATGCGCCGTTGGGCAGCCGCGCGAAGGTCATGGCCAGCGCGCCGTTGCGCAGCGGCGGCGGCGTTTCCGGCGCCGGGAAGTCGGATTTGCGCGCCAGCAGGTCGGCGTAGAAGGTCCGGATCTCGGCGTGGCCCGTGGCGACGATGCGACCCGCCGCCAGCACCGCGTCGGGCTCGTAGAGGGCGACGAGGCCCTCGACGTCGCCGGCATTGGCGCGCTGATTGAACAGGGCAGCGAGCGCCTCGGGGGCGCGGGCGGGCTCTCGCGTCTGGTCCGTCATGGCGTCTCCTCACTCCAGGCATTGCGGCCATTGCGGCCATTGCGGCCATCGCGGCCGTTCGGTGCTGCGGCAATGCGCCGGGCGACCGATCTTTCCGCGTCGCGCGTCATTTCAGGCGCGTGCCGTGGCGGTCGGCCACCGACACGGCGACCGGAATCCCGGCCTTCACGCTCTCCGAGACGGTGCAGAACCGCTCGAACTGCTCCAGCACCCGGTCGATCCGCGGCATGTCGGCGGCGGCGGCGCCGAGCTGGATGTGGACGCCGATCCCGGTGACGCGCAGCCGCCCTTCGGCGTTGCGCTCCACCCGGCAGGATGCCTCGGCCGCGACGCCGTGCGCGTCCTGGCGGAACTTGCCCAGTGCGAAGACGAGGCTGGCGCAGAGGCAGTTCGCGACGCCGGAGATCAGGAGCTGCTCGGGGAACGGCCCGGTCCCGCCGCCGATCGGGGGCGCCTCGTCGGTGCGCAGCGCCGGCAGGGCCGCGCTGAAATCGACCGTGAAGACGTAATCCGCGACCTGGGTGATCCGGATCGTCGGTTCGGCTTCCATCGATGCTCCCCGGCGGACGTGTCGGCGCGACCTGCCGGGTATACCAACGCTCGATCCCGGTTCCCGTTCGGGAGGACCGCGCCATGCGTCCGGACACGGATGATTTCCCTGGTTCTTCCCCGTAGAACCGGCCGCCTGACCGACCCGCACGCGAACCCCCCGATCCGATGACGAGCCCCGCCACCCTTGACACCCTGATGCCGCTCCTGGAGCGCATCGCCACCGCGCTGGAGCGGACCGCGCCCGCCGTCCCACCAGCCTTCGACCCGAGCGCCGCCGACGCGTTCCTGTGGGGGCCCGAGCGCCGGCTGACCCCGGTGCCGCAGGTGGCCCGGGTGGAGATGGGGCTGCTCACCGGCATCGACCGGGCGCGCGACACCCTGGTGGAGAACACCGAGCGCTTCGCCCGCGGCCTGCCGGCCAACAACGCCCTGCTGTGGGGCGCCCGCGGCATGGGCAAGTCCTCGCTGGTCAAGGCGGCCCACGCCGAGATCAACGCCCGCCGGCCCGCCGGCAGCCTGCCGATGAAGCTCGTCGAGATCCACCGCGAGGACATCGAGGCGCTGCCCGACCTGATGGCCCTGCTGCGGCCGGACCCGCACCGCTGGCTCGTCTACTGCGACGACCTCTCCTTCGACGCCGACGACACCTCGTACAAGTCGCTCAAGACGGCGCTCGACGGCGGCATCGAGGGGCGGCCGGGGAACGTGCTGTTCTACGCCACATCGAACCGCCGCCACCTGCTCGCCCGCGACATGGTGGAGAACGAGCGCTCGACCGCCATCAACCCCGGCGAGGCGGTGGAGGAGAAGGTCTCGCTCTCGGACCGGTTCGGCCTCTGGCTCGGTTTCCACAAGTGCAGCCAGGACGAGTACCTGGCGATGATCCGCGCCTACGCCGACCGCTACGGCCTCGCCGTGGCGCCGGACCAGCTGCGCGCCGAATCCCTGGAATGGGCCACCACCCGCGGCTCGCGCTCGGGCCGGACCGCGTTCCAGTTCATCCAGGACCTGGCCGGGCGGCTCGGCAAGACGCTGGACTGAGGGGCGGCGCCGAGCTCTCGTCGTCATCCGCGCCCTGGCTGATGGCGTCAGCCCCGCCGTCTTTGCGAGCGGAGCGAAGCAATCCAGGCAGCGCCACGCTTGGCAATGTCGCGCTGCCCTGGGTCACTTCGCTCCGCTCGTGATGACGGAGGGCGCGCTAGCGCCCGCTCGACCCGAACCCGCCCGCGCCCCGCTCCGAGCCGGGGCCGGGCGCGCCCTCCAGCACAGTCAGCGCCGGCCGCGTGATCCGCGTGAAGACGAGCTGCGCGATCCGCTCGCCCGGCTCGATTCGCACGGGCTCGGATGCGTCGCGATTCCAGGCGGAGACCAGCAGCGGACCCTCGTAATCCGCGTCGATCACACCGGTGCCGTTGCCGAGCACCAGACCGTCCCGGTGTCCGCGGCCCGAGCGCGGGAAGATCAGCCCGCACCAAGCGGGATCGCGGATCAGCACGCTGACCCCCGCCGGGATCAGGACCGCCTTCCCCTGAGGCTGCAACTCCAGGGGCGCGTCGAGGCAGGCGTGCAGGTCGAGGCCGGCCGCGCCCGACGAACCCCAGCGCGGGAAGCCCCAGCCCGGCAGGCGCGGGTCGAGCAGCCGCAGCCCGACCTCCGGCAGGTCGCTCACGCGGTCATCCGCGCGATCGCCTCGGCCATGGCGAGCGTCCGCCGGGCGGCCTCGACGTGGAGGCGCTCGACCATCTTGCCGTCTACCGCGATGACCCCGCGCTCGCGGTTCTCCGGCGCGTCGAACACGTCCATCAGCCGGCGGGCCTGCGCGAGCTCCTCGGCATCCGGCCCGAAGGCGGCGTTGGCCGGGCCGATCTGGCTCGGGTGGATCAGCATCTTGCCGTCGAAGCCGAGGTCGCGGCCCTGCGCGCACTCGGCCTCGAACCCGGTCGCGTCCTTGAGGTCGGTGAACACGCCGTCGATCGCCTCGATCTCGTAGGCCCGGGCGGCGGCCAGGACGTTCATCAGCCAGGGCAGCAGGGCGGCCCGCCCCGGCGGCCGGATCCGCGACGCCTTCAGCAGGTCGTTCGGGCCGATCACCAGGGCGCCGAGCCGGCCGTCCACGTCCCGGGCCGCGCCGGCGATCTCGGCGGCGTTCACCACCGCCATCGGCGTCTCGATCATCGCCCAGACCCGCGTCGCCAGGGGCGCGCCGAGGCGGCGCAGGCGGGAGCCCACGGCGATCAGCGCGTCGGAGGTCCGGACCTTCGGCACCAGGATCGCGTCCGGGGCGGCCGGCGCGAGCGCCACGAGGTCGGCCTCGCCGTCCTCGGTCTCCGGCGGGTTGATGCGGACCACGACCTCGCGCGGGCCGAAGCCCCGCGCGGCGACCGCGGTGGCGACCTGGGCGCGGGCCGCCGCCTTCGCGGCGGGGGCGGTGCCGTCCTCGAGGTCGATCAGAAGCACGTCGGCGGGGAGCGACCGCGCCTTCTCCAGCGCCCGGGCGTTGGAGCCCGGCATCGCCAGCACGCTGCGACGGGGACGGATCTCGCTCATCACGCTTCTCCCGGGCCGGCGGCGCCCTCGGCGACGCGGATAGCTTTCCGCGCGCATCCCGGCAAGAACGCGGGCCGGAACGGCGGCCGCACGCACCGCGGCGGGGGAATGGCATGGCGCGCTGGATCGCGGGACTGGACGGCTGCCGCGGCGCCTGGGCGGGCGCGCTCCTCGACCTCGACGACCCCGACCGGCACCGCTGCGCCCTGTTCCCCGACGTCGCCGCGCTCCTCGACGCGCCGGAGCGGCCCGGCATCGTCGGGATCGACGTGCCGATCGGGCTGCCCGACCGGATCACCGGCGGCGGCCGCGGCGCCGACCGGGCCGCGCGCGCCCGGCTCGGGCCGGCGCGGGCCTCGGTGTTCCCGATGCCGCCGCGGAGCGCGGTCTACGCCCCCGACTACGCCGCCGCGAAGGCCGCCTCGCGGGCCGCGAGCGACCCGCCCTTCGCGCCGTCGATCCAGGGCTACAACATCTTCCGCTACGTCCGCGCGGTCGACACGCTCCTGCGGGAGCGCCCGGAGGCGCGCGCGCGGGTCCACGAGGTGCATCCCGAGGTGGCCTTCCACGCCCTCAACGGCGGCCGGCCGCTCGGCCTGCCCAAGAAGGGCAGGCGCGCCCGCGAGGGGCTGGACCTCCGGCGGGCGCTCCTCGCAGCCGCGGGCCTGCCGGACGCGCTGATCGGGTCCCGGGTCAAGGGCGTTCCGGAGGACGACCATCTCGACGCGCTGGCCGCCCTCGTGGTGGCCCGCGACATAAGCCTCGGACAGGCCGTGCCGCTGCCGGATCCGCCCGAGCGCGACGCCTTCGGGCTCCCCGTCGTGATCTGGGCACCGGCGCCCCGCCCGCCGTCCTGAACCGGCGCCCCGCACCTCCGCCGGGCGCGTCGGCGACCGCAACGTGCTGTTTTGCACGCAGGCGCGCGCGCGGCCGGTGTCCGTCCCCGGCGCGCGCTCTAGCTCTGGCTGCATGAGCGCCGCGAACTCCCTGCCCGTCCGACACATCGCCCGCGCGATCGTCCTCGATCCGCGGGACCGGATCCTGCTCATCGCCTACACGTCGGTCCACGCGAGGGGGCCGGACGGGGCGCCGCTCCGGTTCTGGTTCATGCCCGGCGGCGGCCTTGAGCCCGGCGAGGACCACGTCACCGCCTGCCGGCGGGAACTCGAGGAGGAGATCGGCCGGGGCGACGCCACGATCGGCCCGCAGGTCGCGGCCTGCGACGGCCCGTTCCACCTGTTCCGTCAGGCACGGGACGCCCGGGAGCGCTACTTCCTCGTCCGCCTGCCCGACGACCGGGTCGACACGAGCCGGCTCGCCGAGACCGAGGACAACCCGCTGATCGGGACGCGCTGGTGGCCGCTCGACGAGTTGCGCGCTAGCGGTGAGCACGTCGAGCCGGCCGGTCTCGCGGATCTGGCGTCGGACCTCGCGTGCGGGACTATTCCGGCTCAGCCGCGCGTTCTTGCTTGGCGAGGACTTTGATTTCACTCCCGCTGTCGCGGATTTGTCTAACTGGAGACGACTTTATGTTCCCCGTCTACCTGACCGAAGGCTACCGGTCCTTCCTCCTCGACCGCTTCCCGACCGAGCGTCGGCGCTTCGCGCAGCTCGCCTCGACGCAGAATCCGGAGATCCTGGTCATCAGCTGCTGCGACAGCCGGGTCTCGCCCAGCGCGATCTTCAATGCCGGCCCGGGCGAGCTGTTCACGATCCGCAACGTCGCCAACCTCGTGCCGGTCTACCAGCCGGACGGCCAGTATCACGGCACCTCGGCGGCCCTGGAATTCGCCGTCCAAGCCCTGGAGGTGAAGCACATCGTCGTCCTCGGGCATGCCACCTGCGGCGGCATCAAGGCCTGGGCCAACAAGGCGAAGCCGCTCTCGCCCGGCGACTTCATCGGCAAGTGGGTCTCGCTCGTGGGTCAGGCCGAGGACAAGGCCGGCGATCCCGCCGCGCCGAACTACCTGACCAAGCTGGAACATGCCGTGGTCGTCCAGAGCATGGAGAACCTGCTGACCTTCCCGTTCGTGAAGGAGCGGGTCGACGACGGCCGCCTCGAGATCCACGGCGCGCATTTCGGCGTGGCCAGCGGCTCCCTGCTGGTGCGCGATCCGCAGTCCGGCGAGTTCAAGCCGCCGATCGACACGACCGGCCAGTCGGTCCGTTCCGTCGCCGCCATCGCGTGCGAGTGAGCGCACGGCGCGGGCGCTGAGATTCGGGACCGGTCGGCCGGTCCCGGATCCGATGATGCTGGGACGCGCCGGCGCGGCGCGTCCGCGAAGGTCGTTCGCCGCGGTCGGCCGGCGATCATCCTGGCTCGAACAGCCATCGACATGAGAAAGGCGGCGGGCTCGCGCCCGCCGCCTTCTCGTTCGGCCCGGCCGAGGCCGGGCCGCCGAAGTCTGTGCCGCTTACATGGCGCCCGGGAGACGCTCGGCCTGCTGCAGGTGCATCTGCAGGGCCGGCAGGGCCTGCTGGGCGTAGTTGCGCAGGGCCGGGTTCGGGCCGCCCTGAGCGTAGGCCTGGGTCATCGCGATGGTCATCTGATGGGCCTGGATCTGCTGCGACGCGTACAGGCGGTCGAAGCGGGCGCCGGCCGGGGCGGCCGAGAGCTGGGCCAGCATCGCCTGCTGCTCCGGGTTCGGCGGGACGATCGTCGAGGCGCCGGTCGCCATCACGTCGCCGCGGCCGATCTGGCCACCCGCGGCGGCGCCGCGCGCCGCGCCAGCACCCGCGCCCTCGAGGCCGCCGACCGGGCCGCCCGCCAGGGTGCCGCCGACCACGCCGGTCGCCGCGCCGACGCCGGCGCCCACGGCGCTGCCCGCCACCGCGATCGGGGCGGTGACCAGGCCACCGAGGCCCGGATCGCCGGCGACGCCGTTCATCTGGCCGCCGGCCAGGGCGACGTTGGCGGCGCGGTGGTCACGGAGCACCTCCTGGGCGTAGGAGCGGATGCGCGGGTTGCGCGACTTGGACAGGGCGATCTGCGAGGACTGGATCTCGAAGGCGTTCGCCTGCATCGACTGCATGCGGAAGTCGTTGGCGCTCTGGGCCATGGCCGGGGTCGACAGCGCCAGGACGAGCGCGGACGCGGCAGCGTAGTTCTTCAGCATCGGGACCTCTGTTCGAGATGGGCACGCGAACCGCGGAAGGACGCCGCATGTGCAGCACGGACGCCTCGGCAGACGACGTCGCAGGCAACTCGGAGCCGGCGGGTTCGCGAATTGGTCCGTCAACGAGGCTATCGGCTTATGGTTCCTGCCGTTTTCGCATCGGACAATACGGTTCCCGAGCGGATCTAATCCGGCGCGCGTGCCCTCTCGGTGAACCCCGCAGGATGCCGATCGCGCTCGTCCGGGACGGTGGCCTCGGCGGGTGGGTCCTTCCGGCCGCACCTCCGGGCAGGGCTCGAAGCGCGACGCGCGCGGGCAGCCCGTGATCGTCGTCGCCGTCCAGATCCTCCGCGCCGCCGCCGCCCTCATGGTGGCATGGCACCACGCGCGGCACGAGGCGGGCCTCCTCGCTGACCGGGGCGCCGGCCCGGCGCTCGATCCCGCGACGCTGCTGCCCTGGTGGGGCGGGGTCGACCTGTTCTTCGTGATCTCCGGCTTCGTCATCGTCCATGCCGGCGGCCGGCTCGCGGGCCGGTCGGGCGGCCGCGCCCGCTTCCTCGCCCACCGGGTCGCCCGGGTGGTGCCCCTCTACTGGCTGGTGAGCCTGCTCTACCTCGTCCTGGCGCTCGCGCGGCCGGACCTTCTGGGCGAGGCCGCCGCGCTGGTGCGCGACCCGGTCGCCCTCGCGGCGAGCTTCCTGTTCTGGCCGGCGGCCCGCCCCGACGGCACCGTCCAGCCGCTCTACGGCCTCGGCTGGACCCTGAACTACGAGGCGGCCTTCTACGCACTCTTCGCCGCGGGTCTCGGCTTCGGGCGGCGCGGCGCCGTCGCGTGGCTGTGCGGGAGCTTGGCCGTCCTCGTGGCGGTCGGCGCCCTCGTGCCGGGCCTGCCGGTGCCGCTGCGCTTCTGGTCGGATCCGATCGTACTCGAATTCGCCGCCGGCGCCGGTCTCGCCTTCGCCTGGGGCGCGGGGTTCCGGCCGGCCCTCCCCCTGCGGGTCGGGCTCGCGGTGCTGGGCGTGCTGGGGCTGATCCTGGCCGCGCGGGTGCTCGCGGGTCTCGGCGAGGCCGACGGGTTCCTGCGCCCGCTCCTCGTCGGCGGGCCGGCCGTCCTGCTGGTGGCGGCCGCCCTCGGGCCACCCCGCGACGCGGCCGCGGTCGCGCGGCTGCCGTCCCCCGTGCGCGGGCTCGTCGCGCTCGGCGACGCATCCTACGCCCTCTACCTCGTGCACCCGTTCGCGCTGCGCCTCGTGCGCGAGGCGCTGCTCCGGCTCGGCCTTGCCCCCGCCCTGCATCCCTTGGCCAGCATGGCGCTGATGCTCGCGGGCAGCGCCGCGGCCGCGCTCGTGGTCCACCGCCTCGTCGAGCGGCCCCTGACCCGGGCCCTCCGGAGGCGGCTCGATCCGGGCGCGCCGCAAAACCGTGTGCGCGCCGTGCCGGCCCCGGTTCCACCGCGCGGCCGGGAGGATTAGCCTCGCCTGCCCGAGGAGAAGGCCAGCATGAAGACCCTGCTCGTTCCCGTCGCGATGCACGACGCCCTGCCCTCCGTCTTCGAGACGACCCGGCTGGCGGCCACGCGCTTCGGCAGTCTGATCGAGGGCGTGTCCCTGCGCCCGGCGCTGGCCGAGTACGTGCCGGTCGACATGGTCGGCGGCATGACGTGGCTGCGCGACGAGGAGGCCGACCGGGCCGAGGCCGAGGAGGCGGGCGGCCGCTTCGTGGCCTTCATGGACGGCGCCGGCATCCCGCGGCACGCCCGCGACGGGCTCTGCATACCGGACCGGGTGCCGGATGCCGGACCGCGCTACCGCTGGCGACAGGACGTCCCCACCGGCGACGCGTTCCTCGGGCAGTACGCGCGGCTGTTCTCGGCAACGGTGGTCGGGCGTCCCGGCACCACCGACAACGCCCCGCGCATGACCACGTTCGAGACGGCCCTGTTCGAGAGCGGCCGCCCGATCCTGCTGGCGCCGCCTACGGCACCGGCCAGCCTCGGTGACGCCGTGGTCATCGCCTGGAACGGGTCGACCGAAACCGCCCGGGCGGTGGCTTTCGCGATGCCGTTCCTGCGGCGGGCCGAGCGGGTGCTCGTGCTCAGCGTCGAGGGTGGCATGGTGCCGGGCCCGACCGCGCAGGACCTCGCCCAGGCCCTGGCCTGCGAGGGTGTGGACGCGTCGCACCGGGCCCTGCCGGCCGGCCGGCGCGTGCCCGGCGAGACCTTTCTGGCGGAGGCGAAGGCGTTCGGCTGCGATCTTCTCATCAAGGGCGCATATACCCAGAGCCGCCTGCGCCAGATGATCTTCGGCGGCGTCACCAGCCACGTTCTCGCCCACGCCGACATGCCGGTGCTGATGGCGCATTGAGCGCTCCGCGAGCCCGGCCGACGGATTGCGGCACCGCATGTCCTTCGGCGCCGGGAACCCTGCCCGGTGACCGGCGTTCGGGTCCCGCGGCCGGACGGCACGCCCATTGTCCACACGCTCGGAAAGGAGCCCCGTGAAGAGCCCCGTCAGACGTCTCTTCCTCGCCGGCCTTCTGGCGATCGCGACCATCCCCGCCGCACGCGCTGAGCCGGCGACCGTCCGGTTCCGCGGCACCGTGGTCCAGGCCGATTCGGAGCGCGTGGAGATCCGCCGCACCAGCGGCAGCACCCTGGCCGTGCGGATGGGCCCCCGGACCCGCATCTACGCGGTGAACGGCGCCAGCCTGCGGGCGATCAAGCCGGAGAGCTACGTCAGCGTCCTCGGTGCGTCCGATTCCGAGCCGCGGCAGGCGACCGCCGTGACCCTGTACTCTCCGTCCGAGCGCGGGTTCGAGGCCGGCAGCCAGACCTGGGACACCGCGCAGGGCGCGCGCCTCACCGCCGGCTGGGTGGCCGACGTGCAGCGGGGCGCGCCAATGCGTCTGACCCTCGCCTATAACGGCGGCCAATCGTCCTTCGCGATCCCCGACGACACGCCGGTGACGCAGTTCTCGCCTGGTGAGAAGGCGATGCTCCAGCGGGGCGCCGCCGTGACGATCTTCGCGCGCCCGGACGAGGACGGCGGGCTGATGGCGGGGACGATCGCGGTGGGCCGCCAGGGCGTCGTGCCGGGTCTCTGAGCCGATCGGGCCGCTGCGTCACCAACGGCGCAGCAAACCCGCGCGCCGACGCGGAAGCTGCGCTACACCGGTCGGCGATGACCGAGCCCGCCTTCACCCTCGACCCGCGCCTGTCGGCTGACACCGCAGAAGTGGGCGACCTCGCCCTGTGCCGCGTGCTGCTGATGGACGATGCCCGGTTCCCGTGGCTGATCCTAGTGCCGCGCCGGCCGAACCTCACCGAGATCACCGACCTCTCCGAGACCGATGCCGCGGCGCTCTGGAAGGAGATCCGCCTCACCACGGGGGTGATGCAGGCCCTGTCCAAGCCCGACAAGGTGAATGTCGGCGCCCTGGGCAACGTGGTGTCGCAGCTCCACGTCCACGTGGTCGGCCGCTTCCGGTCGGATCCCGCCTGGCCGGGGCCGGTCTGGGGGTTCGAGACCCGCAAGCCCTACCCGCCCCACGCCCGCGCCCAGCTCCTCGAGCGCGCCGGCGCCCTCTTCTCCGCGGCCTGACCCTCGCATGACCGATCCCCGCGACACCCTCGGCTTCGTCCGAAACCGCCTCGACCGGCACTCGGCCGAGCAGCCCGAGGAGGCGGTGCCCGCCTTCGACACGCCCGAAGCCCGCCTCGTGCTGATCTGCGGCGACCGGATCGTGCTGCGCGGGGAGACCGCGCTGATCGCGGTCGCGGAGGCGGCGGACCTCGCCGGCGAGATGCGCATCTTCCTCGGGCACCGGGACGGGCAGCCCGTCTTCGCCGCCGCCGCGCCGGCCGAGGCCGCGGAGCGCTTCTCCGAGGGGCCGACCCGTACCCTCGACCTGAGGTCGATCGCCACCGACTCCGCCGTGGAGGCCGAGGAGCTCGGCCTGCTCGCCGTGGCCAAGTCCATGCTCGACTGGCACGCCCGCCACGGCTTCTGCGCCAATTGCGGCACCGCCACAGTCTCGAAGGCCGGCGGCTTCCGCCGGGAATGCCCGAGTTGCAGCGCCCACCATTTCCCCCGGGTCGATCCGGTGGTGATCATGCTGGTGCGCCGGGGAGACACCTGCCTGCTCGGCCGGGGTCCGCATTTCCGCCCGCACATGTATTCCTGCCTCGCGGGCTTCCTGGAGCCCGGCGAGACGATCGAGGACGCGGTGCGCCGCGAGGTGTTCGAGGAGACGCAGATCCGCGTCGGCGCTGTCACCTACCGGACGTCGCAGCCCTGGCCGTTCCCGTCGTCGCTGATGATGGGCTGCGCCGCCGAGGCGCTCGACGAGGTTATCGTGACCGATCCCAGCGAGCTGGAGGATGCGCGCTGGTTCAGCCGGGCCGACGTCGCGGCCATGCTGGCGGGAACGCATCCCGAGGGGATCCTGGCGCCGCCGCCTATGGCGATCGCCAACTACCTGATGCGCGCCTTCGTGGCCGGCGAGACCTGATCCGGATCAGCCGGACGCGCCGGAGCCGCTGATCTTCAGCTCCCCCGCCGCGCCCGCGTCATCGGCCTCAGACCGCCACGCGGGCCTGCTCCGCCTGGGCCGGGAGCGCGCCACGCATCTCGGAGAAGGCCTCGCCCACCATCAGCAGCGCCGGCCCGTCGAGGCCCGCCGCCTCGACCCTGTCGGCGAGGTCGGCGGCCGTGCCGCGCAGGGCCTGCTGGTTCGGGCGGGTGGCGTTGAACACCAGCAGCGCCGGCGTCGTGGGCGCCAGCCCCTCCTCCACGGCGCGCGCCAGCAAGGCCCGCAGGGTCCGCTTCGGCATGTAGACGACCGTGGTGACGCTCGGATCGGCGAGAGCGCCCCAGTTCAGGTCGTCCGGCAGCGCCCCGCGGCGGTCGTGGCCGGTGACGAACTGGAGCCGGCGCGCGGCGTCGCGATGGGTCAGGGACAGGCCGAGGGACGCCGCCGCACCCTGCGCGGCCGAGACGCCCGGCACCACGGTCACCGGGATGCCGGCGGCCCGGCAGGCCTCGATCTCCTCGCCGGCCCGGCCGAAGACCAGCGGGTCGCCGGATTTCAACCGCACCACCTGCTTGCCCGAGCGGGCGAGTTGCACCATCAGCGCGTTGATGTCGTCCTGGCGGCAGGACGGGCCGTGGCCGGTCTTGCCCACCAGCATGGTGCGGGCCTCGCGGCGGGCGTAGTCCAGGATCTCGGGCGCGACGAGGTCGTCGTAGAGGATGACGTCGGCGTTGCGCAGCGCCCGCAGCGCCTTGAGCGTGAGCAGCTCCGCGTCGCCGGGGCCGGCCCCGACCAGCGTCACGGCGCCGCCCTTCGGGGCGGCCTCGGTCTCGCCGAGCAGCTCGGCGAGATCCCGGTCCGACGGCGCCCGGTCGGGCTCCGCGAAGGCCCGGTCGGTGAAGCGCTCCCAGAAGAACCGCCGGTCGGCGAAGCCGTGGAAGCGGGCCGTGACGCCGTCGCGCCAGTCGCGGGCGGCCGCGACCCAGCGACTGAACCCGCGGGGCAGCATCGCCTCGATCCGGGCGCGCACGGTCTGCCCGAAGACCGGGGCCGCACCCTCGGTTGAGATGCCGACCACGAGCGGCGAGCGGTTGACGATGGCGCCGAACTTCACGTCGCAGAGGTGTGGCCGGTCCACCGCGTTGACGATGGCGCCGGCGCCGCGGGCGGCCGCCACGAAGGCGACGCACTCGGCCTCGTCCCCCATCGCGCCGATGCAGAAGGCCGCGCCCCAGAGATCGTCCGGGCTCCAGGGGCGTTCGTGCAGGACCACCTGCCCGTCGACGATCTCGCCCGGCACGGCGCGCAGCTCCTCGCCGGGCTCGGGCGCGTAGACGTCGACATGGGCGCCGGCGGCGGCCAGCACCTTCACCTTCCAGGGGGCGCCGCCGGACGAGCCGGCGAGCACCACCCGCTTGCCGCGCAGGGGGACGAAGACGGGCAGCACCGCCAGCGGCTCCAGGCCGGCAGCCTTGGTCTCGCGGGGGGCGCGGGCTGCGCGCAGGGGGGTCTCGGTCACGGGCCTGTCCTGAATCGTCCTGATCCGGCCGGTCCCGACTGCCCCCTCATCCTCGGGTACCGGAGCGGAGGCCTCGAAGGAGGCTCCAGTCGGCCGCAATCCCTGGAGCTCTTCTTCGAGGACCGCTGACGCGGGCACCTCAGGATGAGGTGATCTGACAGGAGAAGCCGATCCATCCTCGCCGGCGAGTGTATCAGAAAATCACGCGGCGCATGCGGTCTGCCCGGCCAGCATCTTGCGGATCTCCGGTATGCACGAGCCGCAATTCGTCCCGGCCTTGCAGGCGGCACCCACCGCCTCCACGGAGCCGGCGCCTCCGGCGATGGTCGCGGCGATAATGTCCGCGCCGACGCCGTGACAGGCGCAGACCACCGGACCCGCCGAGGCGGTCGCCGCGCGGCCCGAGAGCAGCGCCCGCCGCTCGGCGGCGTCGGGCGCCTTGGCGGTGAACAGGACCTTGGCGGCCTCCCAGTCCGGCCGCTCGGCGGCGGGGGCGTAGGCGAGGCAGGCGACGAGGCGGTCGCCGTCGTAGACCGCGCAGCGGTAGCGATCGCGGGCGTGGTCGGCGTATTCCGCCAGCTCGCCGCCCGGCAGCGCCTCGCTCTGGATCAGCCCGCGCACCATCAGCGCCACGGCGCGGGAGCTGTCGGCGGTGGCGAACTGCGCGCCCCAGCCGCCGGTGATCGCGGCGCGCGCCCACCACCAGCCCTCGGGCAGCGCCACCTGTCGGCGCGTCAGCAGGAAGCCGCGGGCGCGGTAGCCGACGGACTCGACCGCCGCGGGGGTCGCCTTGAGCTCGGGCTGACCCGACACCGGGTCGGTCATGCCCCGCACCAGCGCGCCGACCCGGGCCCGCGACGCGAAGGCGCCGCCCCAGTGCATCGGCATGAACAGGCTGCCCGGCACCACCGTGTCGGTGACCGTCACCTCCAGCTCGGCCGCGCCGTGCGCGGTCGTGAGCCGGGCGATGTCGCCCTCCGCGAGGCCGTGGACCGCCGCGTCGTCCGGATGGACCTCGACGAACGGCACGGCCCGGTGCGCGGAGAGCCGCGGGCTCTTCCCGGTGCGCGTCATCGTGTGCCAGTGGTCGCGGACCCGGCCGGTGTTGAGCATGAGCGGGAACGCCGCCGAGGCCGCGAGCGCGAGGGCCGGCGGCTGCACCGCGACGAAGCGGGCGCGCCGGTCGAAGGTGTAGAACCGGCCGTCGCCGAACAGCCTCGCCTTCCCCTGCGGGGCGCCCCGGAAGCCGGAGCGCTTCGGGATCGGCCACTGCACCGGCAGGGCCGCCTCGTAGGCGGCGTCGCCGATGTCCGCGAGCGCGCCGAGGTCGAAATCGCGCGTGCCGTTGTTCTCGTAGGCCGAGAGCCCGGCATGCTCGCGGAAGATCGCGGCGGCCGAGTCGAACGCGAAGGCCCGGCCGTGGCCGAGGCGGCGCCCGACATCCGCCAGCGCCGCCCAGTCCGGCCGGGCCTCGCCGGGGCTCGCGAGGAAGCGGCGCTGGCGCGAGATCCGGCGCTCGGAATTGGTGACCGTGCCGTCCTTCTCGCCCCAGGCCTGGGCGGGGAGAAGCACGGTGGTCCTGGCCCGCCCCCGCGCGGTGTCGGAATCCGCCACCGCCTCGGACACCACGTAGAGGTCGAGGCCGGCGAGCGAGTCCCGGATCGCGTCAGCCCGCGGCATCGAGACCAGCGGGTTGGTGCCCATCACCCACAGCGCCTTGATCTTGCCCCGGCCGATCGCCTCGAACAGCGCCACCGCCTTCATGCCCTCGCCGGTGATGATCCGCGGGGCGCCCCAGTAGCGGCGCACCCGGTCCACCTCCTCGGGGGTGAAGTGCATGTGGGCGGCCAGCATGTTGGCGAGCCCCCCGACCTCGCGCCCGCCCATGGCGTTCGGCTGGCCGGTCAGCGAGAACGGCCCCATCCCGGTCTCGCCGATCCGGCCGGTGACGAGGTGGCAGTTGATGATGCTGTTGCCCTTGTCGGTCCCCTGCGCCGACTGGTTCACCCCCTGCGAGAAGGCCGTGACCACCCGGCGGGTGCCGGCGAACAGGGCGTAGAAGGCCGCGATATCGGCCTCGGTCACGCCGGTGACGGCGGCGACAGCCGCGAGGTCCGGCGCGATCTGGCGGGCGCGGTCGAGGGCGCCGTCGAGGCCGGCCGTGTGGGAATCGATGAAGGCGCGGTCGCGGAAACCGTTGTCCGACAGGTAGACCAGCAGGCCCGAGAACAGGGCGGTGTCGGTGCCCGGCCGGATGCCGAGGAACAGGTCGCATTCCTGCGCGGTCTGGGTCCGGCGCGGGTCGATGACCACGAACTTGGTGCCGCGGCGCTCCTTGGCGTCGGCCATGCGGCGGAACAGGACCGGGTGGCACCACGCGGTGTTGGAGCCGACCAGCACGATCAGGTCGGCCTCGTCGAGATCCTCGTAGCAGCCCGGGACCGTGTCGGAGCCGAAGGCCCGGCGGTGGGCCGCGACCGCGCTCGACATGCAGAGGCGCGAGTTGGTGTCTACGTGCGGCGTGCCGATGAAGCCCTTCGCGAGCTTGTTGGCGACGTAGTAATCCTCGGTGAGGAGCTGGCCCGAGAGGTAGAAGGCGATCGCGTCCGGCCCGTGCTCGTCCGCCACCGCGCGGAGCTTGCCGGCGACCGTGTCGAGCGCGGCATCCCACGAGACCTGGGCGCCGTCGACCTGCGGGTGGAGCAGGCGGTTCTCGAGCGACAGGGTCTCGCCCAGCGCCGAGCCCTTCGAGCACAGGCGGCCGAAATTGGCCGGGTGCTCGGAATCGCCCGCGATGGTGGCGCCGCCCTGCCCGTCCGGGGTCGCGAGCACGCCGCACCCGACCCCGCAATAGGGGCAGGTGGTCCGCACCGTCGGCGCCGCCACTGGCTGGGTCATGGCTGAATCCTCGCAGGGTCGTCCTGGGCGGGAGCAAGCTTCGCGCCGCCGTTCCCCTCCCCCCTGTGGGGAGGGGTTAGGGGTGGAGGTGGTGCAGAAGGCACCGCCCGAGCCCCGTCCTGCGCCACCCCCACCTCCGGCTCCTCCCCACAAGCTCGAGCGATCCCGGGCAAGCCCGGGGTCGCCAGGGGAGGAGAGCAAGTTGCGGTTCAGTACACGTCGGCCTGATACCGCCCGGCCTTCTTGAGCGCGGCGAGATAGGCCACCGCGTCCTCGGGGCTCTTGCCGCCGAACTGCGCCGCCACGTCGATGATCGCCCGCTCGACGTCCTTGGCCATGCGCTTGGCGTCGCCGCAGACGTAGAAATGCGCGCCGCCCTCGAGCCACTTCCACAGCTCGGCGCCGTTCTCGCGCATCCGGTCCTGGACGTAGGTCTTCTCCGTCCCGTCCCGCGACCAGGCCAGGGACAGGCGGGTGAGCACCTTGTCGTCCTTCAGGCTGTTCAGCTCGTCCTTGTAGAAGAAGTCCGAGGCCTGCCGCTGGTGGCCGTAGAACAGCCAGTTGCGGCCCGGCGCCCGCGTGGCGGCGCGCTCGCGCAGGAAGGCCCGGAACGGCGCGATGCCGGTGCCTGGGCCGCACATGATCACGTCCTTCGACAGGTCGGCCGGCAGGCCGAAGCCGTGCGCCTTCTGGAGGTAGACCTTCACCCTGGTCTGCTCCGGAAGGCGCTCACCGAGGTGCGTCGAGGCCACGCCCAGCCGCAGCCGCGAGCGGTGGTTGTAGCGCACCGCGTCCACGGTCAGCGACACGCGGCCGACATCCATCTTGGGCGAGGACGAGATCGAGTAGAGCCGCGGCTGCAACTCGTCCAAGGCCTCCAGGAAGACCTCGGCGTCGGGCCGCGCGCCCGGGAACTTGTGGAGCGCGCCGAGCACGTCGAGATAGGCGGCGTCGCCGTCCGGATCCTCGCCGGAGGCGAGCGCCTGCGCCTTCTTGCGCGCCGCCCCGGAGGTGAGCAGCGACAGGAGCTGGTACAGATTGTCGGGCGCCGCGCCGAGCGCGTAGTTGATCAGCAGGTGCTCGCGCAGGGTCCTTTCCCCGATCACCCGCTCGGGCCGGGCGCCGAGTTCCGCGATCACGGCATCCACCAGTGCGGGGGCGTTGGCGGGGAACAGGCCCAGCGAGTCGCCGACCTCGTACTGGATCGGCGTGCCGTCGAGCCCGATCTCGATGTGCCACGTCTCCTTCTCGCCGCCCGGATCGTTGAGGCGTCGACGGGACAGGAACAGCGCCTCGACCGGGTTCTCGCGGCAGTAGCCGAGCGGGCCGAGATCGGCCGCCGCCTTCGGGACGTCGTCCTCCGCCTTCGGCGCCGCCGGGGCGCCGCCGGCGGCGCCGAACTCCTCGTCCAGCTTCTTGAGCATGCGCAGGGTCTCTTTGCCGCCGGGCTGGCAAAGGTTCAGGCGCGCCTCGTTCTTGAGGAAGATGGCGTTGGCGTAGTCGGCGCAGTTGTAGCCGCACTGGCCGCAATCCTGCTGGGCCATGGCGGCCATCAGCTTCTGCGGTTCGGGCCGGTCCTTGGCCATCGCCATCCGGTCGGCGATCGGCACGGACGGGTCGTGCCAGGGGGCATCGTCGTTGTCGGCGAGTTTCGGCCCCGTGGCGGGGCCCTCGCCGGGCGCGAGCGCCGTCGCGCCCGCGACGGCGGGGCCGAGCAGGGCCGCGAAGTAGCCCGAGAGCCAGGCGCGCTGGTCCTCGTTGAAGGGCGCGGTCTCGGGGATCAGGACGAGGGGGGGCGAGACGTGCTGGGTCATGCGGCGGCCTTCAGGGCGGGCTGGTCCTCGGCGGCGTCGCGGAGCGCCTCCGCGCCGGTGCGGCTGGTGAAGGCCTGGAAGCTCTCCTCGGGGCCCTGGCGGAGGGCGAGGTAGGCACGCAGCAGCGCCTCGACGCGGGCGGGCGCATCCTCGGCCTTCACGGCCTTCCAGATCTCGGTGCCGATCTTCGGGTTCTCGGCGAAACCGCCGCCGACCACGACGTCGTAGCCCTCGACGGTGTCGCCCTCCTCCGAGACGACGACCTTGGCGCCGATCAGCCCGATATCGCCGATGTAGTGCTGGGCGCAGCTGTGGTGGCAGCCGGTGAGATGGACGTTCACCGGCACGTCGAGGTTCGGCAGGGCCGTCTCGACGTGGTCGGCGATGATCAGCGCGTGGCCCTTGGTGTCGGAGGCCGCGAACTTGCAGCCCTTCGCCCCCGTGCAGGCCACGAGACCGGAGCGGATGCCCGCCGCCTTGGTGGTGAGGCCGAGATCGAGCACCCGCTGCTCAACCTCGGCGACCTTCGCGTCCGGAACCCCGGAGAAGATGAAGTTCTGCCAGACGGTGAGGCGGATCTGGCCGTCGCCGCACTCGGCGGCGATCTTGGCCAGTGCCCGGACCTGATCGCTGGTCATCTTGCCGACCGGCAGGACCACGCCGATCCAGTTGAGGCCGGGCTGTTTCTGGGCGTGGACGCCGACATGGGCGAACCGGTCGGTGGCCTTCCGCGGCGCGACCTGCTCCGGCGCGACCCGGTCGAGCTTGCGGCCGAGCTTGTCCTCGACGGCCGCGAGGTACTTGTCGAAGCCCCAGGCGTCGAGGACGTACTTCATCCGGCTCTTGTTGCGGTTCGTCCGGTCGCCGTTCTCGATGAACACCCGGATGATCGCGTCGGCGACGGCGTTGCAGTCCTCGGGCTTCAGCACGATGCCGGTATCGCGGGCGAGGTCCCGGTGGCCCGAGATGCCGCCGAGCACGAGGCGCATGTAGATGCCGGGCGGCACGGCGGCGCCGTCCAGCACTTCCACGGCCTGGAAGCCGATGTCGTTGGTCTCCTCCAGGGTCGGCATCACGCCGCTGCCGTCGAAGGCGACGTTGAACTTGCGCGGCAGGCCGTAGAGCGAGCGGTCGTTCAGGATCCAGTTGTGCCAGGACTTGGCGAGCGGGCGCGTGTCCAGAAGCTCCTGGGCGTCGATGCCGGCGGTCGAGGAGCCGGTGACGTTGCGGATGTTGTCGGCGCCCGCCCCCCGGGCCGTGAGGCCGATATCGGTGAGCCCGTCGAGGAAGGGCTGGGCGTGCTCGGGATCGATCTCCCGCACCTGCAGGTTCGCCCGGGTGGTCACGTGGACGTAGCCGCCGCCGTGCTGGTCGGCGAGGTCGGCGATGCCGGCGAACTGCCAGTGGTGCAGGATCCCGTTCGGGATCCGCAGCCGGCACATATACGAGACCTGGTTCGGCGCCACCCAGAACATCCCGTGGTAGCGCCAGCGGAAATTGTCCTCGGGCTTCGGCTGCTTGCCGGAGGCGGCCTCCTGGATGAGGCGGTTGTGGCCGTCGAACGGGTTCTCGGCGCGCTTCCATTTCTCCTGGTCGCAGAGCTTGCCGCCGTCCTTGACGGTCCGGTCCTGCGCCTTGATGTGGATCGCGTCCGGGCCCGTCGGCTCGGCCGGCGGCGCGGCCGCCCCCGCCCCGCCCGCGGCGAGGCCGCCGGTCAGGCGGACGGCGGCGATGCCGGAGGCGAAGCCCTCGAGGTAGCGCTTCTGCTCGGCCTCGAACGCGCCCGCGGCGGTCTGGGTGGTGGTCTCGGACATCCGCGCCTCCTCAAGCAGCCAGGGGCTCGGGCGCGGGGCGCCCGAACATCAAGTCGTCCACGTTCTCGATCGGGTCGCCGGAGCGGATCAGCCCCTTGCAGGCGCCCTGCTCGGCGATGTCGCCGACGAACACCGCGCCGATCAGCCGGCCGCCGCGCACCAGCAGCTTGCGGTAGAGGCCGGCGCCGGGATCGGAGAGCACGATCGCCTCCGCGTCGTCGGGCGTGTCGACGATCCCGGCCGAGAAGACCGGCAGGCCCGAAACCTTCAGGCTCGTGGACAGGGCCGTGCCCCGGTACTCGGCCGGCTCGCCCGAGAGGTGGCGGGCGAGCGTGTCGGCGTGCTCGTAGGCGGGCTCGACCAGACCGTAGATCTGGCCGCGGTGCTCGGCGCACTCGCCGAGCGCGAAGATCCGCGGGTCCGAGGTGGTCATCCGGTCGTCGACCGTGATGCCCCGGCCGATCGCCAGCCCGGCTTCCTGCGCCAGCGCCACCGAGGGGCGCACGCCCACCGACATCACCACGAGGTCGGCCGGGAGCGCGGTGCCGTCCGCCAGCACGAGGCGCTCGACCCGGGACGCGCCCTCGATCCGGGCGGTGTCGGCCTTGAGGATGACGCGCACGCCCCGCGCCTCCATGGCGCGCTTCACCAGCCCGGCGGCGTGGTGATCGAGCTGGCGCTCCATCAGCCGGTCCATGACGTGGAGCAGCGTGGTCTCGACGCCGAGGCGCGCGAGCCCGACCGCCGCCTCGAGGCCCAGGAGGCCGCCGCCGATGACGATCGCCTTCGCGTGCTGCACGGCTGCACGGCGGATCGCCGCCACGTCGGCGAGGTCGCGGAAGGTGATGACGCCCGGAAGGTCCATGCCGGGCTTCGGCAGGCGGATCGGCAGGGAGCCGACCGCGAGGACCAGCCTGTCGAAGGGCACGACGTGGGTCGCGCCCACGATGACGAGCCCGTTCTCCCGGTCGATCCGCGTCGCCGGCGCGCCGGTGATCAGGCGGATGCCGTGATCCGCGTACCAGTCGAGGCCCCGGAAGGCGCAGGCCGCCTCGTCGACCTCGCCGCCGAGCAGCGAGGAGAGCAGGACCCGGTTGTAGGCGGCCGTGGGCTCGGCCCCGATGCAGGTGATGTCGTAGCGGCCGGGCGCGGCCTCGGTGAGCCGCTCCAGGAAGCGCAGCGAGGCCATGCCGTTGCCGACGACGACCAGCCTCTCGCGCGGCGGGCCGTTCCCGGCGCCCGCGTCGTGTCCGCGTGTGTCCATGGGGGATGTCGCCATCGCTCGATCGCGTCTGGAACCTCGAGTGCAGGGTCGTTGGCGGACCGCCCACGAAAAAGCCGCTGCCGGTCGTCTCCCGGCAGGCTTCAGCCCCAGGGAGAACCGGATCAGCGGCCTCGCTGACGGCGCTGTCCGTCGCCGTTGACGGACGGGGGGAGGTTTGCAGGTTCCGTGCCAGACGCCACGCGGCCCGCGAGCGCCGCGCGGACCCGCAGGATCGGTGGGGCGGCCGGGACGATTCGGCCGTCTGAGCGGCGGCTTCGGCACTGCACAAAAACTGTGCGACCCGTCGCAAAAGCGATCACGGGCGGACCGGGCTTTCCGGCAGCGACAGGAGGGTCGGGACGTTTCCGGAGGCGCGTCGACGGGGGGCTACCGCGCGCACGCGATCGCCGCGTCGGCCCCGATGGGCTGACCGGCAACGCGCAGCTTCGGATTATGATGAACGTTTTACGTCAGTTCTCGCGACTATATCGCCGCGAGTCGGACCGATTCTCGAGGTACAGAATCGCAGACGTGCAATGCCGGCGCCTGGAACGCGCCCGCATCGACGTCGCGGTCCGTCACAGGAGTGTCGACAGCATCGCCAGGAGCCCCAGCGTCGGCATCGCGCCGGCGGCCAGGACCCAGTACCAGGCGTGGTGCGATCCCGCCCGACGGTTGTCGTTGCAGGCGCGGGGCACGCGGCCGCCCCGCGTGACGTAGCGTCGAAGCTCGACCCGCCCGCGCGGATGCGAGATCAACGATCCAGTTTCGAGTTTGCGGCATCCGGGCATGGCTCAAGCACAACGGGCGAGCGTGCCCCGCGTTCCGCCGCTGTTCGCCGCGATTCCGCGCGCCGATGACGAACCGCGCGAAGTGTCGCCGTCGTCAGAGATCCGCGATCGCCGCCCGGTACAGATCCGCCCTGTAGACGGTCGCGATCGCCGCCGCGATGTCGAACTGCGCGGGCAGCTGCTGCGACGCCCGCATCTGCTCCAGCAGCCACCGGGCCTGCGCGGCGCGCGGCTCCTCGACCGCCGCGCCGAAGCGGATGCGCGTGCCGGGCCCGGCGGACGGGTCCGGATCGCCGAAGGCCCGGCCGACCAGGGCGGGATCGAGGTCGAGATAGGTCCGGCGGGCGAGGCGATGGATCAGTTCGGTCCGATTCTCCGGATCCGCGCACCAGCGTCCGGCCCGGGCGACCGCCCGCACCAGCGGCAGGATCGCGCCGTCGAGCCGCGCGGAGACGGCCAGCACCTTCTCGGTCGCGTTCGGCGCGAGGGCGCTGCCGTGGACCGCCACACGCCCGTGGCCGGCCGCGACCGCCACGTCGTTCCAGGGCGCGCCAGCGCAGAACCCGTCGACCAGGCCGCGCGCCAGCGCCTCAACGCAGTGCTGCGGCGGGACCACGACGGTGCGGAACGCCGCCGCGTCGAGGCCGCCGGCCTCGGCGAACAGCCGCACTTGGTAGCTGTGGCACGAGAAGGGATGCACCGTGCCGAGGGTCAGCGGGGTGCCGGCGCGGTGCCGGGCCTCCGCCACGCCCGCGAAGGCGCGGGCGACATCCGCCAGGGCCTCGCTGGCCGGGTCCATCGCCCCCCAGAGCGTGTTGGACAGCGTGACGGCGTTGCCGTCGGTGCTGAGCTGGAGCGGCACGATCAGGTCGGAGGGCGGCCCCGACAGGGCGAGCCGGCTCGCCAGCGCCAGCGGCGCCAGCATGTGCGCGCCGTCGAGATGGCCCAGCGCCAGCCGGTCGCGCAGCGTCGCCCACGAGGGCTCGGCGGTGAGGTCGAGGTCGAGCCCCTCGGCCCGGGCGAAGCCGAGTTCGTGGGCCGCGATCAGGGGCGCCGCGTCGCAGAGCGGAACGTAGCCGAGCTGGAGCCTCATCCGAGCAGGTCCGCGGTGGTGACGATCGCCCGGGCGATGTCGGCGATCTTGCGCTTCTCGTTCATGGCCTTGCGGCGCAGCTGCTTGTACGCCTCGTCCTCGGAGAGACCTTTCATGGTCATCAGGATGCCCTTCGCCCGCTCGATCAGCTTGCGGTCGGCGAGTTCGCCCCGCGCCTCCGTCAGCTCGCGCTGGAGGCGCGCGAAGGCGTTGAAGCGCAGGATCGCGATGTCGAGGATCGACTTGATCCGTTCCGCCCGCAGCCCGTCCACCACGTAGGCGGAGATCCCGGCATCGACGGCGGCCTGCATCATGGTCGAGTCCGAGCGGTCGACGAACATCGCCACGGGCCGCTCGACCTGCCGGGAGACACCCGACATCTGCTCCAGGATGTCCCGGCTCGGGCTCTCCAGATGGATCACCACCACGTCGGGCTTGAGCGCGGCAACGCGCTCCATGAGGTCGGCGGTGTCGGGAATCACGACCACGCGCCCGATCCCGGCGGCGCGCAGGCCCTCTTCCAGGATGGCCGCGCGGGCGCGGCTCGGGTCGATCACGGCGACGGTGAGATTGGTTTCAGTCATCGTGGCCCGGTACGGGGCGGGTCTTCTTCTCGAGGCCGGCCCGGCGCGGGCCGCCGCGAGCTAAGCAAGGCCCGTGCCCGTGCTGGGCCCGCGGCGCCCGTTTCCGCGGAATCCCACCTTGCGGCACCAGTAACCGCTGCGCAAAGAAACGGTCCAGCTTCCGCCGCAATGCTGGCCGCACTGTACAGGCCTCGCGGCGGTCAAGGAGATCGGTGATTCGGATGCGCAGGCCAGATCAGCCCGCCCTGACGGCCGCCGCCCACGGCCGCGTGTCCATGCCCTTCCTGCCGACGCTGGCCGTCGTGGCAATCCTGGGCGTGGCCTCGCTCTACTGCCCGACCTCGAAGCCGGGGCAGCCCGGCGCCCGGGTCGAAGCGGGCGTGTCCGCCGCGCCCGGACCCACGGATTTCGCGCCGATCGCCGCCGTCGCGGCGCCGGGCCGCCCGCCCGCCGTGATCGCGTTCGCCGAGCAGTACCCGCTCGACGCCGTGATCGCGCGGACGGGGTCCCTGCCCGCCCGTCCGGCCGTGGCCGCACGGGCGAACGCCCACGTCGCGGCCGCGGGCCGGCGCGCCTGCCCCGGCCGGCGCTGCCCCGAGACGCCCCGCAGCAACACCGATCCCATGGCGCCCGCCCGCGGGGCGGCCGATGAGGCCGAGGACGCCCTGCTCCCGTCGCAGGCCATGCCCTTCGCGGCCTCGGTGGTGGAGACCCTGGTTCCGGCCGCGCGGGCCGTCGGCGACGCGGCGAACCTCGTGCGCAGCAGCGCGAGGGCGGTCCAGGGCACGGTGGCCCTGGCGGTGGCCGACTGCCTGCGCTGACCGCGTCGGGCAGCGGGCACTCCGACCTCTGGATCTCGTGACCGGACGTCCTAGGTGCGTCGCAGCGGACGGCCCGGACTGCCGGCCGCGGACCGGGGCCGGGGCCGGATGGCTGCACGCATCGAGGATTACGCGCTCGTCGGGGATTGCCGGAGCGCGGCGCTGATCAGCCGTCAGGGCAGCGTCGACTGGTTGTGCTGGCCGCGCTTCGACGCGGCCGCCCTGTTCACCAGCCTCCTGGGAACCGAGGCGCACGGCTTCTGGAAGATCTTCCCCGAGGCCGAGCACGTCGAGACGCGCTGGTCCTACCGGCCGGGCAGCCTCGTGCTGGAAACCCGCCACACCACGCGGCAGGGCGAGGTCCTGGTCACGGATTTCATGCCGGTTGGCGACGGGTCCCATCTGGTGCGGCTCGTCGAGGGCGTGCACGGGCGCGTCGCCATGCGGATGGAGATGGCGGTCCGGTTCGATTACGGCTCGGCCGTGCCCTGGGTCTCCCGCTCGGAGCTGGGCGACCTGCGCGCCGTCTCGGGCCCGCACAAGGTCGTGCTGCGCACCGACGTCCATCTCAAGGGATCGGACGCGCAGACGACGGTGTCCGAGTTCACCGTCCATGCCGGTGACAAGCACCGGTTCGTCCTGAGCTACGGTCCCTCCCACGAGGAGGACCCGCCCCCGATCGAGCCGCGCAAGGTCCTCGAGACCACCGACCAGCACTGGCGCGAATGGTCGTCGCGCTGCGCCGGCGGCACGGGCTGGGACCGGATGCTCCAGCGCTCCCTCCTGACCCTCAAGGCGCTGATCTACGAGCCCACCGGCGGCATCGTGGCGGCGCCCACGGCCTCCCTGCCGGAGGGGCTCGGCGGGATCCGCAACTGGGATTACCGGTTCTGCTGGCTGCGCGACTCGACGCTGACGCTGATCGCCCTGATGGACGGGGGCTACATCGACGAGGCGCGCGACTGGCTGGGCTGGCTGCTGCGGGCCGTGGCGGGCAATCCCGAGCAGGCGCACATCCTCTACGGTATCGCGGGCGAGCGGCTGCTGCCCGAGATCGAGCTGGACTGGCTGCCGGGCTACGAGAACTCGCGGCCCGTCCGCATCGGCAACGCCGCCGCCAGCCAGTTCCAGCTCGACGTCTACGGCGAGCTGTTCGACGCGCTCTATCAGGCCCATGCCCGCGGCCTGCCGGTGAGCAAGGACGGCCTGCGGGTCGGCCTCGCGATCCTGAACCACCTGGAGACCGCGTGGCGAGAGCCCGACGAGGGGATCTGGGAGGTGCGCGGCGGGCGTCGCCACTTCACGCACTCGAAGGTCATGGCCTGGGTGGCGTTCGACCGGGCGCTGCGCATGCACGAGATGCACGAGAACGGCGCCACGCAGGAGCAGGCCGAGCGCTGGCGCGCCATCAAGGACGAGATCCACGCCGAGGTCTGCGAGAAGGGCTTCGACCCTGCCCTCAACAGCTTCGTCCAGTCCTACGGCGCGAAGGCCCTGGACGCGAGCCTCCTGCTCATCGCCCATACCGGCTTCCTGCCGCAGCACGATCCCCGGGTGGTCGGCACCGTGGAGGCGATCGGCAAGGGGCTGATGCGGGACGGCTTCATCCTCCGCTACGAGACCGAAGGCCAGACCACCGACGGGCTGACCGGCTCCGAGGGGGCTTTCCTGCCCTGCACCTTCTGGTACGTGGACAACCTCATCGGCCTGGGGCGGCGCGACGAGGCCGGGGTACTGATCGAGCGCCTGATCGGCATCTGCACCGATCTCGGCCTCGTCAGCGAGGAATACGACGTGCAAGCCAAGCGTCTTGTGGGTAACTTCCCTCAGGCGTTCACCCACGTCGCCCTCGTCAACACGCTCCTCAGCTATACGCGCGGCGAAGGGCCGGCGGATCGGCAGGGTGGTAAGGCCAACGGAGCTCCTCCCGCCGTCCTACGGCAGCGCGAAGCCGCGAAGCGGACCGCGCGAGGCGAACTGGAAGACGCGACATCATGAGCGGTGCTGACACTCCCGCCAAGGCGGCCCTCGCTGAGATCGATACGCTCAGCATCAACACGATCCGGACGCTCGCGATCGACGCGGTGCAGAAGGCCAATTCCGGCCATGCCGGCGCGCCCATGGCGCTGGCGCCGGTCGCCTACACGCTGTGGAACCGCTACCTGCGCTACGACCCGGCGCACCCGCACTGGCCGAACCGCGACCGGTTCGTGCTGTCCTGCGGCCACGCCTCGATGCTGCTCTACGGGCTGCTGCACCTCGCGGGCGTCGCCGAGAGCGACGGCGGCAATGCCCCGGCGGTGTCGCTGGAGGACATCAAGAAGTTCCGGCAGCTCGACAGCCGGACCCCGGGCCACCCGGAATACCACTTCACCACCGGCGTCGAGACCACGACGGGCCCGCTCGGCCAGGGCGTCGCCAACTCGGTCGGCATGGCCATGGGCAGCCGCTTCCTCGGCCAGCACCTGAACCGGCCGAACCTGCCGCTGTTCGACTACAACGTCTACGCCGTCTGCTCGGACGGCGACCTGATGGAGGGCGTCGCCTCGGAGGCCGCCTCGCTCGCCGGCCACCTGCGGCTCGCCAACCTCTGCTGGATCTACGACGACAACACCGTCACCATCGAGGGCCACACGGAGCTGGCCTTCGGCGAGGAGGTCGCGACCCGCTTCCTGGCCTACGGCTGGCAGGTGCTGCGCGTCGCCGACGCCAACGACGTGCACGCGCTGGCGGGCTCGATCGAGACCTTCCTGGCCACCAACGACCGCCCGACGCTCATCATCGTCAAGTCGGTGATCGGCTACGGCGCCCCGAAGAAGCAGGGCACCTCCAAGGCGCACTCCGACGCGCTCGGCGAGGACGAGGTGAAGGGCGCCAAGCGCGCCTACGGCTGGCCGGAGGACGCCCAGTTCCTCGTGCCGGACGGCGTGCAGGAGAACTTCCGGAACGGCATCGGCAAGCGCGGCGCCGGCCTCTACGATTCGTGGCAGGGCCTGCTCGCCAAGGCGAAGGAGGCGGACGCCGCCCACGCCGAGGACCTGAACGCCTTCCTGGAAGGCCGCCTGCCGGAGGGCTGGGACAAGGACATCCCGGTCTTCGAACCGGACGCCAAGGGCCTCGCCACCCGCGAATCCTCCGGCAAGGTGCTGAACGCCATCGCCCAGCACGTGCCGTTCCTGCTCGGCGGCTCGGCCGATCTGGCGCCGTCCAACAAGTCGAACCTGACCTTCGAGGGCGCGGGCTCGTTCGGCCCGTTCTCGCCGGGCGGCCGCAACCTGCATTTCGGCGTCCGCGAGCACGCCATGGGCTCGATCGTGAACGGGCTCGGCCTCTCCGGGCTGCGGGCCTACGGCGCGACCTTCCTGGTCTTCGCCGACTACATGCGCCCGCCGATCCGGCTCGCCTCGCTCATGGAGCTGCCGGTCTTCCACATCTTCACCCACGACTCGATCGGCGTGGGCGAGGACGGGCCGACCCACCAGCCGGTGGAGCAGCTCCTGTCGCTGCGCTGCATCCCGGGCCTCGTGACCCTGCGCCCGGCCGACGCCAACGAGGTCGCCGAGGCCTACCGGGTGATCTTCACGCTGAAGAACCAGCCGGCGGTTCTCGCCCTCTCGCGCCAGCCGCTGCCGACCCTCGACCGCGCGAAGTACGGGGCCGCCTCCGGCACCGCCAAGGGCGGTTACGTGCTGGCCGACAGCGAGGGCACGCCCGACGTGATCCTGCTCGCCTCGGGCTCCGAGGTGCAGCTCTGCGTCGGCGCCTACGAGGCCCTGAAGGCCGAGGGGGTGAAGGCCCGGGTCGTGTCGATGCCGTCCTGGGACCTGTTCGAGCGCCAGGACGAGGCCTACCGCGACTCGGTGCTGCCCCCCGCCGTCAAGGCCCGGGTGGCCGTCGAGCAGGGCAGCGTCATCGGCTGGGACCGCTACGCCGGCTCCGAGGGCGCGATCATCGGCATGCACACCTTCGGCGCCTCAGCGCCGATCAAGGATCTCCAGACCAAGTTCGGTTTTACCCCCGAGAAGGTCCTGGACGCCGCGAAGGCGCAGGTGGCCAAGCACAAGAAGTAGCCCGGGGGCCTGCTCTCCCGCCCGGTCCGGGCGGGAGGGTGCGTTCGGGCGAGAGTACGCGGTACGCGAGGCGAGGAACCGACATGAACGCGCTCAAGGCCCTGCACGACGAACAGGATCAAGCGGTCTGGCTCGACTTCGTGGCCCGCGGATTCATCGAGAAGGGCGAGCTGAAGCAGCTCGTGGAGCGCGACGGCCTGCGGGGCGTCACCTCCAACCCGTCGATCTTCGAGAAGGCGATCGGCCACTCGGACGAGTACGACGACAGCCTGAAGGCCGTGCAGGCGACCGGCGACAGCCGCGTCATCGACCTCTACGAGGGGCTCGCCATCGCCGACATCCAGGCGGCCGCCGACGTGCTCCGCCCGGTCTACGAGGCGAGCGACGGCGCCGACGGCTACGTCAGCCTGGAGGTCTCGCCCTACCTCGCCCTCGACACCGAGGCGACGCTGGCCGAGGCGCGCCGCCTGCACAAGGCGGTCTCCCGCGACAACCTGATGGTCAAGGTGCCGGCCACCCCGGAGGGGATCCCGGCGATCCAGCAGCTGACGAGCGAGGGCATCTCGATCAACGTCACCCTGCTGTTCTCGCAGGAGGCCTACGAGGCCGTGGCGCGCGCCTTCATCGACGGTCTCGACGCGCGCGCGAAGGCCGGCCACGACGTCTCGCGGATCGCCAGCGTGGCGAGCTTCTTCATCAGCCGCATCGACGTCCTGGTCGACAAGCTCCTCGACGAGAAGATCGCGCAGGCCAACGATCCGGACGAGAAGTTCGCCCTGGAGCAGCTGAAGGGCAAGGTGGCGATCGCCAACGCCAAGCTCGCCTACCAGCGCTACAAGACGATCTTCTCCGAATCCAAGTGGACCGCCCTGGCCGAGAAGGGCGCCAAGGCGCAGCGTCTGCTCTGGGCCTCCACGGGCGTGAAGAACAAGGCCTATTCCGACGTCCTCTACGTCGAGGAGCTGATCGGGCCGAACACCGTCAACACGATGCCGCCGGCCACCATGGACGCGTTCCGCGACCACGGCGTGGTGCGGGCCACGATCGAGGAGGACGTGCCGGGCGCCGAAGCGGTGATGAACCGCCTCGCCCGGGCCGGGATCGACATCGAGGCGGTGGCCGAGCAGCTGGTGAAGGAGGGCGTGCAGCTCTTCATCGATGCCGCCGACAACCTGCTGGGCGCCGTCGCCGGCAAGCGCGTCGCGCTGCTGGGGCACCGTCTGGACGGGCAGAGCCTCGCCATGGACGACACCCTGGCGGCCGAGGCCAAGAAGGCCGTCGAATCCTGGCGCGCCAGCGGGTCGATCCGCCGGCTCTGGGCGGGCGACGCCTCGGTCTGGTCCGGCCACGACGAGGCGAACTGGCTCGGCTGGCTGCACATCGTCGAGGAGGAACTGGAGAAGGCCGCCGACTACGCCGCCTTCTCCGACTGGGTGAAGGCGGAGGGCTTCACCGACGCCGTGGTGCTGGGCATGGGCGGGTCGAGCCTCGGCCCGGAGGTCCTGAGCCTGACCTACGGTCAGCGCGAGGGGTTCCCGAAGCTCCAGATCCTCGACTCGACCCACCCGGATCAGGTGCGCGCCCTGGAGGCGAGCATCGACCTGGCCCGGACGCTGTTCATCGTCGCGTCCAAGTCCGGCTCGACCCTGGAGCCGAACGTCTTCCGCGACTACTTCCTGGCCCGCGCCAAGGACGTGCTCGGCGAGAAGGTCGGCGACCACTTCGTGGCCGTGACCGATCCCGGCTCCGACATGGAGCGCGCCGCCAAGGCGGATGGGTTCAAAAAGATCTTCTACGGCGTGAAGCAGATCGGCGGGCGCTACTCGGTGCTCTCGGCCTTCGGCCTCGTGCCGGCCGCCGCCATGGGCCTCGACGTGAAGGCGCTCCTCGAGACCGCCCGCATCATGGTCCGCTCCTGCGGCCCGGCCGTGCCGCCGGCCGTGAACCCGGGCGTCCTGCTCGGCACGGCCATCGGCGCCGCGGCGCTCGCCGGCCGCGACAAGGTGACGATCGTCGCCTCGCCGGCGATCGCGAGCTTCGGCGCCTGGGCCGAGCAGCTGATCGCGGAATCGACCGGCAAGCAGGGCAAGGGCCTCGTGCCGGTGGACGGCGAGCCGGTCGGCGTTCCTGCCGTCTACGGCCACGACCGGTTCTTCGTCTACCTGCGCCTCGACGGCAACGCCGAGGCCGCGCAGGACGAGGCCCTGCGCGCCCTGGAGCGGGACGGCCACCCGATCGCCCGCATCACCCTCGACTCGATCGACCAGCTGCCGCAGGAATTCTACCGCCTGGAGATGGCGACCGCGGTGGCCGGCGCTGTGATCGGGATCAACCCGTTCGACCAGCCCGACGTCGAGGCCAGCAAGGTCGAGACGAAGAAGCTGTTCGCCGAGGCCGAGGCGAAGGGCGCCCTCCCCGCCGAGACGCCGCTCTACGAGGACGACTGGGTCGCGCTCTACGCCGATCCGCGGAACGCCGACGCCCTCAAGCCGGCCGCCGAGGGGCTCGAGGCCGCGATGAAGGCGCAGATCGGCCGCCTGAAGGACGGCGATTACCTGGGGCTCCTGGCCTACGTCCCGCGCGACGCCGAGTCCGCCGCGATCCTGCAGGAGCCGCGGATCGCCGTGCGCGACGCCCGCAAGGTCGCGACCTGCCTGGAGTTCGGGCCGCGGTTCCTCCACTCGACCGGCCAGGCCTACAAGGGCGGCCCGGACACCGGCGTGTTCCTGCAGATCACTGCGGACGCTGCCGAGGACCTGCCGATCCCGGGCCGGAAGCTCGGGTTCAGCACCGTCGCCGCGGCGCAGGCGCGGGGCGACTTCGCCGTCCTCGCCGAGCGCGGCCGGCGGGCGCTGCGCGTCCACCTCAAGGGCGGCGACACGAAGGCCGGCCTCGTCCGTGTCGCGGCGGCCCTGAAGATGGCGGTCGTCTAGCCGCTTGGACCGGCGGCGGGGGGCTTCCCGGCCCGCCGTCGGCCCGCCGCGGCAGGCCGTGGCAGACCTCGTCCCGCGAGCGGGCGAGGCTCGCGGATCGCCTGTGACGTCGGTGAAGCCGTAGGGGCCTGACCCTCGCCGCGCGGGGGCAATCGGTAAGGAAGGGCAGCAATGCAACTCGGCATGATCGGCCTCGGCCGGATGGGCGGCAACATCGTCCGGCGTCTCCTGCGCGACGGGCACACAGCCGTGGTGTTCGACCAGAACCCGGCGGCCGTCGCCGCCCTGGTCGAGGCCGGTGCGGTCGGCGCGTCGAGCCTGGAGGACCTGGTCTCGAAGCTCGAGGTGCCGCGCGCGGCCTGGGTGATGCTGCCGGCCGGGGCGATCACCGAGCAGACCGTCCAGGCGCTCTCGGGGCTGATGCAGGCGGACGACTGCATCATCGACGGCGGCAACTCCTTCTACGGCGACGATGTCCGCCGCGGGGCCGCCCTGAAGGAGAAGGGCCTGCACTACGTGGATGTCGGCACTTCGGGCGGCGTCTGGGGCCTGGAGCGCGGCTACTGCATGATGATCGGCGGGGACAAGGAAGCCGTCGACCGCCTCGACCCGATCTTCAAGACCCTGGCGCCCGGCATCGGCGACATCCCGAAGACGCCGAACCGCGAGGGGCGCGACCCCCGCGCCGAGCAGGGCTACATTCACGCGGGCCCGACCGGCGCCGGCCACTTCGTCAAGATGGTCCATAACGGCATCGAGTACGGCCTGATGCAGGCCTACGCGGAGGGCTTCGACATCCTCCGCCACGCCAACGCGTCCGACCTGCCGGCCGAGCGCCGCTTCGATCTCAACATGGGCGACATCGCCGAGGTCTGGCGCCGCGGCAGCGTCGTCTCGTCCTGGCTGCTCGACCTGACCGCCCAGGCACTCGCGGGCGACGAGCAGCTCACCGACTTCTCCGGCTACGTCGAGGATTCGGGCGAGGGCCGCTGGACCATCAACGCCGCCGTCGAGGAGGGCGTCCCGGCGACAGTGCTCTCCGCCGCGCTCTACCGCCGCTTCCGCTCCCGCGAGCACGCGAGCTACGCCGACAAGCTGCTCTCGGCGATGCGCAAGGGCTTCGGCGGCCACCAGGAGCCGAAGGGCTGAGCGGGACGCCCGCCGGCCGACCTGTCCGACCCCCGAAGCCGCAGGGCCCGAACCCATGAGCCTTCCCGTCGGAACCCACGTCCTGAAGGATCCGGAGGCGGTCGCCCGCGAGGCGGCCGAGCGGATCATCGTGGCCTGCGGCGAGGGCCGGTCCGACCGGATCGCGCTCTGCCTCTCGGGCGGCTCGACGCCCAAGGTGCTGTACGGCCTGCTCGCCGGGCCGGACTACGCGGCCCGGGTGCCGTGGGAGCGGATCCACTGGTTCTTCGGCGATGACCGCGCCGTGCCGTGGGACGATCCGCGCAGCAATGTCCGGATGGTCCGGGAGGCCTTCGGGCACGGGTCCCGGATCCCGCCGACGCATCTCCACTTCATCCCGTCGGACGCGGGCCCGGAGGCGGGCGCCCGCGCCTACGAGCGGACGCTCCTCGACTTCTACGGGGCCGAGCGCCTCGATCCGGCCCGCCCGCTGTTCGACCTCGTGCTCCTCGGCCTCGGCGAGGACGGGCACACCGCCTCGCTGTTTCCCGGCAAGCCTGCCGTCGACGAGACCCGGCGGCTCGTCGTCGCCGTGCCCGAGGCCGGCCTGGAGCCGTTCGTCCCGCGGATCAGCCTGACGCTGCCGGCGCTCGCGTCCTCCCGGCACGTGCTGTTCCTCGTCACCGGGGCCGGCAAGCGGGCCCCGCTGGCCCGGCTGGCCGCCGGCGAGACCCTGCCGGCCGGCCGCGTGACCAGCGCGGGCGCCGTGGCGTGGCTGCTCGACGAGGCCGCGGCCGGCTGAACCCGCCGCGCCGGCGTCAGCCGCGCGGGAATGATCGGGCGCGCGCAACACCATTTCCTACTTGGGCGTCTCCGAGCAATGGCATTGCCACGTCGCACGTGATGACGTTCGAGAACGCAACCCGTCATCGCCAGCCTCTGGGTATCCTTCGTGCAGCCTCGTGAAAGGGCACCGAAGGAGACCTGCCGATGCCGCAGACCACCACCCCGACCGACGTCGAGGCGATGCTGGCGAACCTCGCGCGCTCCGCGAGCCGCTCGCCGGAGGCCTATCTGGCCTCGGCCCGGGCGACCCTGGTGCGCCTGCTGGCCCAGCCGGATCTGCTCGACCCGTCGCGGCTGGTCGGCCGGGGGCCCGGCCTGAGCCGGAACCTCCTGTTCGGCACCGAGGCGATCAGCGTCTGGGCGATGGTCTGGGAGCCCGGCACGGTCACGCCGGTCCACGACCACCACTGCTCGTGCTGCTTCGGCCTGCTGCGCGGCAGCCTCCGGGAGACGTGGTACCGTCCGATCAGCGAGACCCACGCGGTGGCGACCATGGACGCCGTCCGCGAGCCCGGCTTCGTCGCCTGCATGATGCCCACGGGGCCGAACCTGCACAGGATCGCCAATGACGGGCCGGAGGCGGCCGTCTCGATCCACGTCTACGGCTACGACCACCGGGCGCAGGATTCGTCGATCCACCGGACCTACGCGGTGGCGGCGGGCTGAGCCCCGCCGCGGCGCGGCCGCGTCACGCCACGTAGATCGTCGGGACGGCAGTCGTATACTTCATCTCCTCCATGGCGATGGACGAGGACAGGTTCGAGAAGTCGAGCTTGGCGATGAGGCGCTGGTAGACCGCGTCGTAGGCCTCGATATCGGGCACCACGATCCGCAGCAGGTAGTCGATCTCGCCGGTCAGGCGCCACGCCTCGACGATCTCCGGGAAGCCGGCGACCACCCGCCGGAACGCGTCCGACCAGTCGGCGGCGTGGCGCGGCGCCTTCACGGCCACGAACACCGTGGTGGGGACGTTGACCTTGCGGCGGTCGACCAGGGCGACCCGGCGGCGGATCACCCCGGACGCCTCCAGCTTCTTCACCCGCCGCCAGCACGGCGCCGCGCTGATGCCGACCTGCTCGGCGAGTTCGGCCACCGGGAGCGTCGCGTCCTGCTGGAGGAGATCGAGGATCTTCCGGTCCACGGCGTCCATACGATCGATGCTCCCGTCGGCGCGTCCGGGCCGGACTACAGGGCGAAGTGCTTCGAGAGCTTGAGCCCCTGGGCCTGGTAGTTCGAGCCGGCCCCCGCCCCGTAGAGCGTCTCCGGCAGGTCGAGCATCCGCTCGTAGACGAGGCGGCCGACGATCTGCCCGTCCTCCAGAAGGAAGGGCACGTCGCGGGAGCGGACCTCCAGCACGGCCCGCGCGCCCGCCCCGCCGGCCCCGGCATAGCCGAAGCCCGGGTCGAAGAAGCCCGCGTAGTGGACGCGGAACTCGCCCACGAGGGGATCGAACGGCACCATCTCGGCGGCGTGGTCCGGCGGGACCTGCACCGCCTCCTTGGAGGCCAGGATGTAGAACTGGCCGGGATCGAGGATCAGGCTGCCCGATCCGTCGGCGGCGAGGGGTTCCCAGAAATCCGCCGCCCGGTGGCGACCGGGGGCGTCGACGTCGACGAGGCCGGTGTGGCGCTTCGCCCGGTAGCCGACGAGGCCGTCGAAGCCGGCGAGGTCGACCGAGACCGCCACGCCGCCCTGGAAGGACGGGCTGCCGGCGTCGACCAGGGCCGAGCGGGCGTGCAGCAGGCCGAGCTCGGCCTCGGTCAGCCGCGGCGCCCCGCGGCGGAAGCGGATCTGCGACAGCCGCGAGCCGCTGCGCACGAGGACCGGGAAGGTGCGCGGCGAGATCTCCGCGTAGAGCGGCCCGTCGTAGCCGGGCTCGACCTGGTCGAAGGCCTCGCCCCGGTCGGTGATGACGCGGGTGAAGACGTCGATGCGCCCGGTCGAGCTCTTCGGGTTCGCGGCCGCCGCGAGATCGGCCGGCAGGGCGAGGCTCTCCTGAAGCTCCGCGATGTAGACGCAGCCCGTCTCCAGGACGGCGCCCGGGCGCAGGTCGACGGCGTGCAGCGACAGCCGGTCGACGCAGGCCTGGACCGTCCGTCCCGAGCCGGGCAGGAAGCTCGTCCGCACCCGGTAGGCCCTGGCGCCCAGGCGCAGGTCGAGGCTCGCGGGCTGGATCTGATCGGCCGCGAAGGGGCTCGCATTCCGGATGCCGCCCGCCCGCGCGAGGGCGGCGATCGCCTGGGCCGGCAGGATGCCGGATCGGCCGTCCGCGCTCGTCTCGGCGGCTCCCGTGGCTGCGCCCGCGTTCATCGCGCCCCTGACTCCCTCGCGCGCCCCGGCCGGTCCGCGTCACGCCGAGCAGCGTTGTCCGCCGGGACCCGCTAACGCGGGCTTAACCGCGTCCGGAGGCCTCGCGAGGCCGGCGCCGCGACCGGCAGCCCGCCGCGCCGCGCGAGGTAGTCCGCCGCAATTGACGGCGATTCCGCCGCCCACTACCACCGGCCGGGAAGCGCGTTCCATTCGGCTTCAGCGAGTCGTACCGTCCGAAGAAGGGCCAAATAGGGCGATGTACAAGGCCGAGACGCGGGGAATAAGTGTGACGGTCCAGTCTCGTTTCGTCGAGGAGGAGTCCTCGCCGACCGAGAGCCGGTACTTCTTCGCCTACACGGTCGAGATCGTGAACAACGGCAGCGAGCAGGTCCAGCTGCGCTCGCGCCACTGGCGGATCATCGACGGGCACGGGGCCTGCCAGGAGGTGCGCGGCACGGGGGTGGTCGGCAAGCAGCCGGTGCTGGAGCCGGGCGAGTCCTTCTGCTACACCAGCGGCTGTCCGCTCAACACGCCCGACGGGTTGATGGCCGGCAGCTACACCATGGCGACGGTGGCCGGCGAGAGCTTCGAGGCCGAGATCCCCGCCTTCTCCCTCGACAGCCCGCACGTCCGCCGCAGCCTGCACTGAGGTCCCGGCTCGGGGCCTCGCCCCGGAGGAATCCATGTCCGCGACCGGCGAGCGGCTGAGCCCGCTCGACATGCTCGCCCGCCTCGTGTCCTTCGACACGGAAAGCGACAAGTCCAACCTCGCCCTGATCGACGCCGTCTGCGCCTATCTCGACGGCTGGGACGTCCCGTACCTGCGCCTCCCGAACGCGGCGGGCGACAAAGCCGCCATCCTCGCCACGGTCGGCCCGATGATCGACGGCGGCACCGTCCTGTCCGGACACACCGACGTGGTGCCGGTGGCGGGCCAGGCCTGGACCGGCGACCCGTTCACCCTGCGCGTCGCCGACGGCCGTGCCTACGGACGGGGCGCGGTCGACATGAAGGGCTTCGACGCGCTGGCCCTGGCGCTCCTGCCCGACATGCTCGCCGCCGGCCTGAAGCGGCCGATCCACATCCTGCTCTCCTACGACGAGGAGACGACCTGCCTCGGCTCGATGGACGGGATCGCGCGGTTCGGCGACGGCCTGCCGCGGCCGGCCGCGGTGATCGTCGGCGAGCCCACCGGGATGGAGGTGGCGGACGCCCACAAGAGCATCGTCACCTGCCTCACCACGGTCCACGGCCACGAGGCCCATTCCGCCCGCCCCGCCCTCGGCGCGAACGCCGTATCGGCCGCCTGCGACCTCGTCGCCGGCCTCAACCGGATCGCCGACCTGATGATCGAGCGCGGCGACCCGTCCGGGCGGTTCGACCCGGCCTCGACCACGGTCCATGTCGGGACGATCCAGGGTGGCACCGCCCGCAACATCCTCGCCAAGGAGTGCCGTTTCCTCTGGGAGTATCGCGGCCTGCCGGATCTCGACCCGGCCGAGATCCCGCGGCTCTTCGCGGCCGAGGTCGAGCGGGTCACCCGCGAGCGCCTCAACCGCTACGGCGCGTTCGGGCGGATCGAGACGCTGGAGGAGGTCGACATCCCCGGCCTCGCCCCGGAGCCGGGCTCGGCGGCCGAGCGCCTCTGCCTGCGCCTCGCCGGACGCAACCACACCGTCGCGGTCCCCTACGCCACCGAGGCCGGGCGCTTCCAGGCGGCCGGTCTCCCGACGGTGGTCTGCGGCCCCGGCGACATCGCCCAGGCGCACCAGCCCGACGAGTTCATCACCCTGGATGCCCTGGGCCAGGGTGAGCACTTCCTGCGCGAGCTGATCGAGGCCAGTGCGTCATGAATGCGGTGACCGGTATCACCATCAAGCTGCGTCCGCTGGAGCGGGAGGACCTGCGCTTTGTCCACCAGCTCAACAACAACGACAGCATCATGCGCTACTGGTTCGAGGAGGCCTACGAGTCCTTCGCCGAACTGCAGCAGCTCTACGAGCGCAACATCCACAACCAGACCGAGCGGCGCTTCATCGTGGCCGATCCGAGCGGGGAGCCGGCCGGGCTGATCGAGCTCGTCGAGATCAACCACCTGCACCGGCGCTGCGAGTTCCAGATCGCGATCCACCCGAGCTTCCAGGGCCGCGGCTACGCGTGGCAGGCCACCCGGATCGCCATGGATTACGCGTTCAGCGTGCTCAACATCCACAAGCTCTACCTGCACGTCGACCGGGACAACGCCCGGGCCGTGCGGATCTACGAGCGCTGCGGCTTCCACCCCGAGGGCGTGCTGAAGGACGAGTTCTTCGTGAACGGGCGCTACCGCGACGCCGTGCGGATGTGCCTGTTCCAGCCGGACTACCTGAGGGCCCGCGGCGGAGGCGGCGACATCGCGGAGCCCGTCCTGAAGGTCTGAACCGGATCTCGCCCGCCGCCGGCGGGTGGCGGACGAGGCTCTAAACGACGCGGGGGCGGAGCCAGTCGGCCCCGCCCCCGCGCTCACGCCGCTCAGTTGCGGCCGGCACCGCCCGTCTGGCCGCCGGTCCGGCCGGCACCCTGGGCGCCGCCCATGGCGCCGTTGCCGCCCGCGTTGCCGCCCGCATTGCCGCTCATGCCGCCGCGCTCCGCGCCGCCCGTCCGGCCGCCCTCGGCGCCGGACTTCATGCCGCCCTGCTGGCCGCCGCGATCGGACGCGTTGCGGATGCCGTCCTGCTGGCCGCCGCGCATGTCGCTGTTGCGCATGCCGTCGTTCTTGCCTTCCTGCTGACGGGAGGCCTTGTCCATCCCGCGATCCTGGCCGCGGTCGTTCCGGTCCATCCGGCCTTCGTTGCGGCCCTCGTTCCGCGACGCGTTGCGGATGCCGTCGCGCTCGCCGCGGTTGTCGAAGCGCGCGCCGGCGCGCTGCTCGGAGCGGAAGCTCGCGCTGACCGCACCGCCGCCGCTCAGGCGCCGGTACTCGGCGGAGCCGTAGCGCACCCGCTGGCCGCGGATCGTCACGAAGCGGTCTTCTTGGACGGAGACGAGGCGGCGGTACTCGGGGGAGCCGTACACCACGCGCTGGCCGCGGATGACGACGTAGCGCTCGCGCGGGCCGCTCTCGCGGACGCTGACCAGACGGCGGTACTCGGGCGAACCGTAGAGCACGCGCTGGCCGCGGATCACGACGTAGCGCGCGCGCGGGCCGCGATTCTCGGTGACGATCAGGCGGCGATACTCCGGCGAGCCGTACACGACCCGGCGGCCGCCGATGAACACGTAGCGGCCCTCGCGGCGGAAGCCGCCCTCGACCCGCTCGGACCGGACATCCGTCCGGCTCACGTCGGTCCGGCCGCGGAAATCGGTCCGGTCGGCGCGGCGGTCACCGCGGCGGTCACCGCGATCGGCACGCGCGCCGTCGCGATCCCCGCGCTCGTCGCGGTCGGCGCGATCACCGCGACGGTCGCCCCGCTCGGCGCCGGCCCGGTCCTTGTCCTGAGCCATGCGATCCTGACCCGTGCGGCCCTCGCCGCCGGCCTCGCGGCCCTGCGCGGACCGGCCTGCCTCGGCACCGGAGCGCTCGGACGTCGCCTGGCGGCCGCCCTTCATGTCACCCTGCATGCCACCCTGGGCGCCGCCCTGCATGCCGCCGCGCTCGCCGCCGCCGGCCTTCATGCCGGACTCGGCGCCACCCTGACCGCCGCGACCGCCCATCCCGGCGCCGCGATCGGCGCCACCCTGCTGGGCGTAGGCCGAGGTGCTGATCAGCAGCGCGGCCAATCCGATCGATAATTTCCGCATGGCGTACCCTCCAATGTTGAATCTGCGACGCAACGTCAAAGGTCGCGAAACGGTTCGGCCTGGAGGGCCCAAAATTTACGCAACGAATACCGATCTTCGTGCGTTTCGCGCGGAAAAGCTTGGCCGTAGACGCGGGCATGCTGGTCCGCAGGCCCGCTGTCCTGCGCTCTACTGGCTCGGCTGTCCGGCGATCTCGGCCTCGACCTCCTGGGGATCGAGGTCGTAGCGCCGGGAGCAGAACTCGCAGGTGATGACGATGCGCCCGTCATCCGCCACCATCTCGTGCCGCTCCTGCGGCGTGAACGAGCGGATCATGCCCATCACCCGCTCCCGCGAGCAGCGGCAGGTCTCCTGGACGGGCTGGCGGTCGAACACCCGCACCCCGCTCTCGTGGAACAGCCGGTAGAGCAGCCGCTCGCTGGACACGTTCGGATCGACCAGTTCGTGGTCCTCGATGGTCGCCACCAACGAGCGGGCCTCGACCCAGGCATCGTCCTCCGGCGCGTCCCCCGAGAGGTGCGCGTGGCCCTCCGGGATATCGCCCGGAGGCAGGTCGGCGAGGCGCGCCCGGTCCACCGACTGGGGCAGGAACTGCACGAGCAGCCCTCCGGCCCGCCAGCGCCCGGCCCCCTCCTCCACGGCCTCGGCCACGGCGAGGCGCACCTGCGTGGGGATCTGCTCCGACTGGCGGAAGTACTGGTGCGCGGCCTCCTCCAAACTCTGGCCCTCGAGGGCGACGACGCCCTGGTAGCGGCTCGCGGCGGTGCCCTGGTCGATGGTCATGGCGAGATGCCCGGTGCCGATCAGCTCGGCATCCTTGAGCGGGCCGGTCCCGAGGGTCGCGACCCGCTCCGGCTCGAACCGCGCGGTGGCGCGCAGCCGGTCCGGGGCCTCGAAATCGACCACGATCATCGCGACCGGACCGTCGGTCTTGGTCTGGAGCTGGAACCGGCCCTCGAACTTGAGCGAGGAGCCGAGCAGCACCGTCAGCGCCGCGGCCTCGCCGAGGAGGCGCGCCACCGGGTCCGGGTAGCCGTGGCGGCGCAGGATCGTGTCGACGGCCGGGCCGAGCCGGACGACGCGGCCGCGGACGTCCAGCGCCTCGACGGCGAAGGGCAGGACGGCGTCGTCCGCGCCGGCATGGCCGTTGCCGGCATTCTGGGGCTGGGATGGCGACTGGGGGTGCGACTGCGTTCCTGAGGTCATGCCCTCTCCGATCGATGCGTCCGGCGGCGCGTGCCGGCAAAGCGGGGATCCGTCCTCCCGGGGGGCCGGGCGGCGTGAGGCGATGACCTTGGCGGAGCGATCGGATCCCTCACCCCGTCCAGCCCGGAGCGGGAGCGGCGGCGCAGCGCGCTCCGTTCGTCGCCGGGATGCCGCCTTCCGGCGGCCGTGATGGGGAGACGGGCAGCACGGGCCGCCCGCTCACGCCTATATGGTGCGCCGACCCCGCGAGCGCGAGGCCGGACAGTATGAGTGCGGGATCAGAGCCCGCTGGCGCCGAGGCACCAGGCCAGGATGCCCTTCTGCGCGTGCAGGCGGTTCTCGGCCTCGTCGAACACCACGGAGCGCGGGCCGTCCATCACCTCGGCCGTCACCTCCTCGCCGCGGTGGGCCGGAAGGCAGTGCATGAAGATCGCGCCCGGATTCGCCGCCGCCATCAGCTTGTCGTTGACCTGATAGGGGCTGAGCAGGTTGTGGCGGTGCGCCTCGTCGTCGTCGCCCATGGACACCCAGCAATCGGTGACCACGGCATCGACGCCGTCGACGGCCGCGAAGGCGTCGGTGGTGACGTGGACGTCGGCGCCCTCCTGCTGCGCCCAGGCGAGGAGCGCCGGCGGCGGCGCGAGCTCCGGCGGGCTCGCGACGTTGAGCGTGAAGTCGAACCGGGCGGCGGCGTGGACCCAGCTCGCCAGCACGTTGTTCGCGTCGCCCGACCACGCGACCTTGCGGCCGCGGATCGGCCCGCGATGCTCCTCGAAGGTCAGCACGTCGGCCATGATCTGGCACGGGTGGGAGACCTTGGTCAGGGCGTTGATCACCGGGACGGTGGCGTACTCGGCCAGCTCCAGCATCTGACCGTGGTCGAGGATGCGGATCATGATCGCGTCGACGAAGCGCGAGAGCACCTGCGCGGTGTCGCCGATGGTCTCGCCGCGGCCGAGCTGCATCTCGGAGCCGGTGAGCATCAGGGTCTCGCCGCCGAGCTCGCGCATCGCCACGTCGAAGGAGACACGGGTGCGGGTCGAGGGCCGGTCGAACACCATAGCGAGGGTCTTGCCGGTGAGCGGGCGCTCGGCCGCCAGCTCGCCCTTGCGGCGGCGCGCCTTGATGGCGGCGCTGGCATCGAGGACCCGGCGCAGCTCCGCACCGGAGAAATCCTTGAGGTCGAGGAAATGACGAGGGCCGGCACCGTTCAGGTGCCTGGCCGGGGCCTGTGCCCGGCCGTCAATCTGGGCTTTCATCGCGTCACAATCACTAGAGTCTGCTCACCGATCACCTGATCATGAACCGCACTCTACCTCCTGGCAGGGGCATCTCCGTCACGCGCGGCGGGATCGACCGCGCCCGGAAATGCTTCGGACCGCCCTCCGGGGTCCGGGGGGCGGTGTTCTCAATCGCGCGGATCGATCCTACTCGGCCGCGCCGCGCACGGCCTCGAAGCCGGACGCCGCCGCGTCCAGGCGGCGGACCGCCTCGTCGATCTCGGCCTCGCCGATGGTCAGCGGCGGCAGCAGGCGGACGATGTTGTCGCCCGCCGGGATCACCAGCAGGTGCGCGTCCCGCGCGGCGGCGGCGAAGTCGGTGTTCGGCACGCCGAGCTTGAGGCCGAGCATCAGCCCCTCGCCGCGGATCTCCTGGATGACGTGCGGGTGGCGGTCGCGCAGGGCCGCGAGCTTCTGCTTGAGCAGCAGGCCGGAGCGGGCGACGCGCGCGAGGAAGCCCTCCTCCAGCACGACGTCCAGCACGGCGTTGCCCACCGCCATGGCGAGCGGGTTGCCGCCGAAGGTGGTGCCGTGCGTGCCGGCAGTCATGCCGCGGGCGGCCTCGCGGGTCGCGAGGCAGGCGCCCAGGGGGAAGCCGCCGCCGATGCCCTTGGCGACGCTCATGATGTCCGGGGTGATGCCGGACCATTCGTGCGCGAACAGCCGCCCGGTGCGGCCGACGCCGGTCTGGACCTCGTCCATGATCAGCAGGAGGCCGTTGGCGTCGCAGATCTCGCGCAGCCGGCGCAGGTCCGCGTGGGGGATCTCCCGCACGCCGCCCTCGCCCTGGATCGGCTCGATCATCAGCGCCGCCGTCTCCGGCCCGATCACCGCCTCCAGCGCCGCCCAGTCGCCGGCCGGGACCTGGTCGAAGCCCTCGACCTTCGGACCGAAGCCCTCGATGTACTTCTGCTGGCCGCCGGCCGCGAGCGTCGCCAGCGTCCGCCCGTGGAAGGCGCCCGCGAAGGTGACGATCCGGTAGCGCTCCGGCTGCCCGCCGGCCGCGTGGTACTTGCGGGCGATCTTGATCGCCGCCTCGTTCGCCTCCGCGCCCGAGTTGCAGAAGAACACCACGTCCGCGAAGGTCGCGTCGACGAGGCGCTGCCCGAGGCGCTCGCCGCCCGGGATCTGGAACAGGTTCGAGGTGTGCCAGATCTTGCCCGCCTGCTCGGTCAGCGCGCCGACGAGGTGCGGATGCGCGTGGCCGAGGCCGTTCACCGCGATGCCGGCGCCGAAGTCGAGATATCGCTCCCCACCCTCCGTCACGAGCCAGGCGCCCTCGCCGCGCTCGAAAGCGAGCGGCGCGCGGACGTAGGTCGGCAGAAGGGCTGACGTCACGGGTCCCATCTCCGTTTCACGCAGGATCCCGGAGCGAGCGTTGAGCCGGCTCCAAATGAAAGTGCCGCCTCAGTCCTGGGCGGCACGCGCGCGATTACTATGAAAGAGCCGGCGCCTGTCAACGTTTCAGTGCCCGGCGGGCCCGATGGGCAGCCCTGCGCGCGGCACCGATAGAGCCGATCCTGACGGCGAATCTGCGGCGGTCCCGTCCCGGATCACCGGAGAATCGCGGGGCCGCGATCCCGGCCTTCGCGGCGGCGGCCCTTGCGCCGCGGGGGGCGGCCGTGCTCCTGCTCCCGCGGATTCGCAGGAACCAGGGAGAACCCGATGAGCTCGATCAAGGAACGCCTGGCGGCGCTGGGCCTGACGCTGCCGAAGGCGGCGGCGCCGGTCGCCAACTACGTGCCGTTCGTGCGCGCCGGCAACCTCGTGGTGATCTCCGGCCAGGTCTGCTTCGGCGCGGACGGCGCCATCGCGGCCGAGCACAAGGGCAAGGTCGGCGGCAACGTCTCGGCCGAGGCCGGCAAGGCGGCCGCGCGCCTCTGCGCCCTCAACGTGCTCGCCCAGCTCGAGGCCGCGGTGGGCGACCTCGACCGCGCGGTGGTCCAGTGCGTGCGGCTCGGCGGCTTCATCAACGCGGCGCCGGGCTTCTCGGCCGTGGCCGGGGTGATGAACGGCGCCTCCGACCTGATGGTCGAGCTCCTCGCCGACCGCGGGCGCCACGCGCGCTCCACCGTCGGCGTGGCCGAGCTGCCCCTCGACGCCGCCGTCGAGGTCGAGGCGATGTTCGAGGTCCGCTGACGGTGGCCGCCCCCGACTGGCTCACCGCGCGGCCGATCGCCCATCGCGGCCTGCACGACCGCGCGGCGGGCCGGCCGGAGAACACGCTGGCGGCGGCCCGGGCGGCCGTCGCGGGCGGCTTCGCCATCGAGTGCGACGTCCAGCTCAGCGCCGACGGCGAGGCGATGGTCTTCCACGACGCCGCGCTCGGGCGCCTGACCGGGGCGAGTGCGGCTCTGGCCGACCGGTCGGCCGCCGAACTCGGGACGCTCGCCGTCGCCGGGTCCGCGGAGACGATCCCGACGCTGCCGGCCTTCCTGGCGGCGGTGGCCGGGGCGGTGCCGGTGGTGATCGAGGTGAAGTCCCGCTACGACGGCGACCTGCGGCTCGCGACCCGCACCGCCGAAGTGGCCGCCGCCTATGACGGGCCGGTGGCGCTGAAATCCTTCGACCCGCAGGTGGTCGCGGCCCTGCGCGACCTCTGCCCCGCCGCGATCCCGCGGGGCATCGTGGCGGAGACGACGCAGGACGACCCGGTCTACGCGGCGCTGACCCCCTCGCTCCGCCGGTCCCTCTCCGACCTGCTGCACCTCGCCGAGACGCGGCCCGACTTCCTGTCCTGGCGGGTGGACGACCTGCCCTGCGCGCCGACCTACCTCTGCCGGCTGCTCGGTCAGGTCCCCGTCATGACCTGGACGGTCCGGAATGCGGAGCAGCGCGCCCGCGCGGCCGCGCACGCGGACCAGATGGTGTTCGAGGGCTTCGTCCCGTAAATTTTCCTACGCCCTGTCCGATTCTGTCCGACCAAGATCGCCATGACCGCTTCGAGTGACGCGCGCGCCCGCTTCGCGCGGCTCTGCGGGGGCCTCGCCCTCGCCGCGACCCTGCTCTGCCCGGCGCCCGCTCCGGCGGCCGACCCGTGCGCGGGCACGACCCAGGCGGATCTCAACGCCTGCGCGGCTGCCGATTACCGGGCCGCCGACACGGCGCTGAACGCCGTCTACGGGCAGCTGATGAAGAAGATCGGCCCGAAGACGAAGGACGCCCTGCGGGGCGCCCAGAAGGCCTGGCTGTCGTACCGGGACGCGACCTGCTTCCTCGAGACCATGGGCCTCGACGGGGGCTCGGCCTACGCGATGGAGTACAACGGCTGCCTGAAGGGGCTGACCGACGCGCGGATCAAGGTCCTGAAGGGATACCTCGACTGCAAGGCGGACGACGTGTCGTGCGTCGGCCGCCTCGGCGAGTGAGCGCGGGCCACGACGGCGCCGTCCGGTTCGGAGCGCGCGCGCGTCGCCGCGCGCCGTCCTGGAGGCCGCGCGAAAGCGCGGGGCGGGTGACGTCGGCGGCCGTCTGACAACGCTGCCATGGTCGCCGCGCGCATCCGCCCGCTTGCCCCCGGCCGGTCAGGGGCTAGAGTCCGGCCCATGAAGCAAGCACCCGGGCCGACGCCGGAGACCGCCGCACTGACCGTGCGGGCGCTTCCCGGATTGAAGGAGATCGGCGCGGCGGAATGGGATGCCTGCGCCTTCTCGCCCGAGACCCTGGCGGCGGGCGACGAGACCCACAACCCCTTCCTGTCGCACGCTTTCCTGTCGGCGCTGGAGGATTCGGGCTGCGTCTCGCGCAGGACCGGCTGGCTGCCGCTCCACGTCTCGGTCGAGCGCGACGGCGTCCGCCTCGGCGTCGCGCCCTGCTACCTGAAATCGCACAGCCAGGGCGAGTACGTCTTCGACCACGGCTGGGCCGACGCCTACGAGCGGGCCGGCGGCGCCTACTACCCCAAGCTCCAGGTCAGCGTGCCGTTCACGCCGGTGACCGGGCCGCGCTTCCTGATCGCCCCGGGGGCCGATCCCGATGAGGCCACGGCCGGCCTCGTCGCGGGCCTGCGGGCCCTGCGGGGCGAGACCAAGGCCTCCTCGATCCACGTCACCTTCATGCGCGAGCCGGAGTGGGAGCGGGCCGGCGCGGCCGGCTTCCTGCAGCGCACCGACCAGCAGTTCCACTGGCAGAACGACGGCTACGCGACCTTCGACGACTTCCTGTCCGCCCTCGCCTCCCGCAAGCGCAAGACCATCCGCAAGGAGCGCCGCGACGCCCTGGCGCCGGGCATCACCGTGGAGCACCTGACCGGCGCGGCCATCACCGAGGCCCACTGGGACGCGTTCTACGCCTTCTACATGGACACGGGCTCGCGGAAGTGGGGGCGGCCCTACCTCAACCGCCGGTTCTTCTCGCTCCTGTCCGAGCGCATGGCCGACCGGGTGCTCCTCGTGATGGCGAAGCGCGGGGACGCCTACATCGCGGGGGCGATCAACCTCATCGGCGATACCGCGCTCTACGGGCGCAACTGGGGCTGCATCGAGGACCACCCCTTCCTGCATTTCGAGATCTGCTACTATCAGGCGATCGACTTCGCGATCGCCCGGGGCCTGAAGCGGGTCGAGGCGGGTGCCCAGGGCGAGCACAAGCTCGCCCGCGGCTACCGGCCGATCCTGATGCACTCGGCCCACGACATCGCCGACCCGGCGCTGCGCCGCGCGGTGGCCGATTACTTGCAGCGGGAGCGCGCCCACGTCGCCGAGGCGGTCGACGTTCTCGACACGCTGACGCCGTTCCGGCGCGCGGACGCGGGCGACGCCTGCGCGACGCCCCCCGACGCCTCGTCCCCCAACACCTCCCCCCCCGAGAGTTCCGAGCCATGAGCCCGATCGACCGCATCAAGACCTACGCCGACGAGCTGACGGCCCTGCGCCGCGACCTGCACGCCCATCCGGAGCTCGGCTTCGAGGAGGTGCGCACCGCCGGCATCGTGGCCGACCTCCTCGAGACGTTCGGCTGCGAGGTCCATCGCGGCGTCGGCGGCACCGGGGTGGTGGGCCTGCTCAAGGGCCGCACCGACAACGGCAAGCGCATCGGCCTGCGCGCCGACATGGACGCCCTGCCCATCGAGGAGGAGACCAACCTCCCCTATCGCTCGACCTACGCGGGCAAGATGCACGCCTGCGGCCATGACGGGCACACGACCATGCTGGTCGGCGCGGCGCGCTACCTCGCCGAGACCCGCGATTTCGACGGCACCGCGGTGTTCGTGTTCCAGCCGGCCGAGGAGGGCCGCGGCGGCGCCCGGGCCATGCTGAAGGACGGCCTGTTCGAGCGCTTTCCCTGCGACGAGATCTACGGCCTGCACAACCAGCCCGGCGGCGGCCACGGCATGATCAAGCTCCGGCCGGGGCCGATCATGGCGGCGGCGGACTTCTTCGACATCCACATCCGCGGCAAGGGCATCCACGCCGCCCAGCCGCACCGGGGCGTCGACCCGATCATCATCGCCACCGGCCTCGCCCAGGCGCTCCAGTCGATCGTGTCGCGCAACGCCGACCCGCTGAAGTCCATCGTCCTGTCGATCACCCGGATCGAGGCGGGCTCCGCCTACAACGTGATCCCCGAGACGGCCCATCTCGCCGGCACGATCCGCACCTTCGACAAGGAGATCCGGGCGCTCGCCGGAACCCGCATGCGCGAGCTGGCGGCCGGCTTCGGCGCGGCCTACGGCGCCGAGGTCACGGTCGACCTGCAGGACGTGTTCTCCGTCCTGGAGAACGCCCCCGCGCAGGCGGCCGCCGCCACGGAGGTCGCCACCGAGCTCCTGGGCGCCGACAAGGTCGAGTCGAACGTCGTGCCCAAGATGGGCAGCGAGGACTTCGCCGACATGACCATGGCGGTCCCCGGCGCCTATGTCTGGCTCGGCGCCAATCCAGGGCCCGGCCTGCACAATGCCGGCTACAACTTCGACGACTCGATCATCCCGATCGGTAGCGCCTTCCTGGCGCGGATGGTCGAGCGCCGCACCGCGGCCTGACGCCGGGCGCCGTCCCCGCCCTCCGGGACTTTCCGGATGACGGGCGATGTCGCCGCGCGAGCCCGTTCGGCCGTCGACAGCGCGGCCGGCCGGTGCGAATCCTGACGGAACTCGCCCGCGAGCCAACGCGGGCCGCGAAGGGAGGGCGCCATGTCACCGGAGATGCGGGAATCGCGCGCGGCGCTCATCCTGCTCGCCGCCTCGGTGGGGGCGGTCCTGATTTTCGGCGCCTTCACGCTGCTCACGCAGCTCGGCTGAGGCGCGACCGCGATTGCAACCTGAGCGGGTCGATCCCGGCCCCGATCGGCGCGGCCCGGCGGCCCGACGATCGGGATTCCGCCGTCCGCGCAGGGGAATGCCGTTGATGCTTCACGGGCTATCGAGTTGAGTTAACTGCTCATTAATTCCATCAGCGGTTGTATGTCTCGGACGAAGGCGGGCACGGTGCGCGCTGGAACCGGAGTTCGCCCATGATGGCCGACGCAATCCAGGGCCCCCGCCCTCGGCCGGTCGACCTCTCGTCCGCCCTCGACGCCTCCGGGATCATCGGCGCGTGGTCGTGGTCGCCGCGCGCCGAGCGGTGCGTCCTCGATGCCGGCGCCGCCGAGGTGCTGGCCGGGGATGCCGGGCTCGCCGGGCGCCCCCTCCCGCTCTCGGTCGCCAAGGCCTGCGTCCATCCCGAGGATCGGCCGGCCGTGGTGCGGCAGTTCAAGGCTCTGCGCGAGCGCGGCGGCCTGTTCGTGGCCGAGTACCGGACGCTGTCGCCCTCGGGGCAGGTCCGCCGGATCCTCGATCGTGGCCGGATCCCGCCGGGCGCCTCGAGCCGGCGCCTCGGGCACGGTGTCATCATCGACGTGACCGACGAGCCGTCGGCGACGCGCGCGATGCCCGAGCCCGCGGACGCGCTCACCCAGGCGGTCGACCGCGCTCTCGAATGCCGCGACGCCCTGGAGGGGGTGGCGGATTCCGAGCTTCAACTCCTGATCGACATGCTGCTGCTGCACCTCGGACGGCGCATCGCCAAGGCCTCCACGACCGGTGCGCGCCGCGGCGGCCACTGAGCGGGGCTGCCGCGTCCTGTCGGGGCTCTGCCGGGCCGTCCGGCCCGGCTCACTGCACCAGCACGGCCTGGTTGCAGAGGGTGCCGTCGACCTCGAGGTCGGCGTAGCCCAGACGCAGGCCGAGGCTGCGCAGGACGGTGTCGAGCACGAGGTCGACACCCGGCGTCACGGTGCCCAGGGCGGTCGTCAGGGTCGACTGGATCAGCGGCGGCACGCCGACGTCGCCGACGCTCAGCACGAGATTGCGCAGCAGGCTGCCGGTGAGCGACTGGGTCAGGTTGCCCGAGGCGACCGTGCGCACCGTGTGGTTGGCGATGTCCGCGTCCGAGAACACGAGGGTCTGCGACCCGGTGCCGAGCGTCGCCAGGGCGCGCCCGGAGACGGTGATCCCGAGCACCGTGACCAGGGGCGCGGGCTGCGACAGGTCGGGGCTCGCGCTGCCCCCGTTGATCGCGGTGCGCGGCACCTGCGCGATCGCCAGCGTCGCCAGTCCCGTCTGCGCGTCGAGGGTGACCTTGCGTCCGCCGGACCCGGCGCAGCTGAGCGACCGCAGGGTCGCCTGCGCCGGTGCCACCTCCGCGTAGACCGGCAGGGTGATGGTTCCGAGCCCGAGCGCCGTGACGGTGGTCTCGATCAGCAGCCGGGTCTGCGCCGTCTGCACGGTGGCGTTCCGGCTGCCCGGCCGGACCCAGCCCGAGCTGCGCTTGCGCTCTCCGATCGCCAGGGTCAGGCGGGTCGAGAGCAGGCCGGGCACCGTGGCTCCGAGATCGATCGCCACCTGATTCTGGCCGTTCGCCAGGGAGGCGGCCGCGCCCAGCAGGTTCAGCACGTTGAGCGAGGGGCCGGCGAAGCCCCGCGGCGGCGCCAGCGCGGCGGCGTCGCCGAGCCCGTCCACCTGGCCGATCGCGACGAGGTTTCCGGCATTCGGCAGGGCGTTGAGGATCCCCGACAGGGCCGACACCGCGCTGCCGTTGTCCGCCGCGGCGACCCGGAGCGCCATCAGCATCTGACCGACGCTGGCATTCGCCTGAACGATGTCGGTGTAGTTCGCGGCCTGCATGTTGAGGCTCGCCCCGAGGGCTTCGAGGACGCGCAGCCCGTCGACGCGGGCGCTGGCCAGGGCATCGTAGTCGCTGACGCTGAGCGACAGCTTGGCCCCGAGCAGCGCGCCGAGCAGGGCGTTGGCAATCCCGCCGTCGAGCTTCAGCGTGCCGGACCCGATCGTGAAGGCGGCGAATTGCGCGCTCGCGGCGGTGCCGGTCACCCGCAGCGGCACCGCGGCGGGCAGGCCGATCGCCCGGCCGAAGGTCACCGGGACCGAGGTCGCGAGGCCGACCCGCACCGCGTTCGCCGGGCTGCCGCCGGCGCTGAACCGGCCGCCCGGGGCGACGCCCTTGGTGCTCGCGTCGTAGCTGCCGGGCGCGACCGTGGCGGTCGCCGCGCCGTAGCCGTTGTCGCCGAGGGAGCGGCGGGCGACCGTGTCGGCCTGGCTCGGATCGACGGCCGCCAGCATGGCGGCGATGTCCACCGCCCCCTGCGCCTTGCGCCGCGCCTGGAAGACCAGGCCGAGATCGATCCCGACCGCGCCCGCCCCCATCAGCATCGCGCTGCCGAGCGCCACCAGGATCGCGACGTTGCCGCCGCGCGCGGCCCCGAAGCGGCGCAGGCGCCCGCCCCGGCCGATCACAGGCCGCCCTTCCGGACGCTGACGGTGCTGCGCAGCACGGTCGGGAGCATCGGCAGCAGGCGCGCGAAGGCGTTGATGCCGAGCGTGTTGGCGTCGAGGGTGACGGTGACCGTGTACACCGTCGCGTCGCTGGGATCCGGCCCGACCTGCACGACGATGCTGCCCGGCCGGAACATCGCGCCGGCGCTCAGGCTCCGGTTCACCATGGACTGGGCGAGGTTCGCGCGCTCGGCATCCGTGACGCCGGCCACAGAGGCGCGGGCCGCCTCGGCGGCGATCTGGCGGAGGTTGTGGGCGGCGCCGAGGCAGATCCCGAACACCGCGATCCCGGCGAAGAGCAGGAACAGCACGGGCGCCACGAGGGCGAACTCCACCGCGGAACTGCCGCGCCGGCAGGTCCACCCGTTCGGCGCGCTCCGCCGGCGCAAGCGCCGCATGCCCATCGCATCGTCCTCCGCGACTCGCGCAGCACGACCACTGCACGATCCATCGTGGCGGCGATGTTCTAACTAATGGTTGTTTTAATGCTCAATTTTACAACCAAAGCGAGTGGTTCGCGTCCCGGGTGCGCCTCCCGGGCTCGACCGGCTCGTCGCAGCGAGCCGCGTCGCGGTCTCAGATCGCCCGCGGAGGCCGCAGCAGGCCGATCCCCGCCGGATCGAAGGACGCGCTCTTGACGATGGCGTGGACCTCGCGCCCCGGGGCGAGGCCGAGTTCGCGGACGGCCGCGCCGGTCACGCGCGCCACGAGACGGGCGCCGTTGCAGTCGATCTCCACCGCCGTCTCGGCGCCCGCGGCCGTCAGGCCGCAGATCCGGCCGGCCAGCACGTTGCGGGCGCTGAGGCCGCGGGGAGGTTCGGTGGAGACGAGCACGTCGCGGGCGGGGATGCGCACCCGCAGCCGCGTCCCGGCCGGGCGCGACAGGCCCGGCACCAGCAGGCTCCCGGCGGCGCCCGCCAGGCGCGTGAGCCCGGTGGCGGCGTCGAGGGCCTCGACGACCATGTCGAGGAGCGCGCCGGCCTCGGCCTCGTGGATCGGCACGAGATCGGCGCGGCGCAGGATCGTCTCCGCGGGGCCGGCGGCGGCCACCCGCCCGGCCTCCAGCACGATCACCGTGTTGGCGAGCCGGGCCACCTCGGAGACGGCGTGGCTGACGTAGAGGATCGGCACGCCGGCCTCGTCGCGCAGGCGCTCGATGTAGGGAAGGATCTCGGCCTTGCGGGCCTCGTCCAGGGCCGCGAGGGGCTCGTCCATCAGCAGGAGGCGCGGCCTCGCCAGCAGCGCTCGGCCGATCGCCACCCGCTGGCGCTCGCCGCCCGAGAGACCCGCGGGCCGCCGGTCGAGGAGATGGTCGATGCCGAGCATGTCGGTCACGGCCGCGAAGGCCGCCGGGTCGGCGCGGCGCCGCGCGAAGACCCGGCCGTAGCCGAGATTGGTCCGGACGCTGAGATGCGGGAACAGCCGCGCGTCCTGGAACACCACGCCGACCTGGCGCCGGTGCGACGGCAGCACCAGGCCGGACGCGGTGTCGACCCACGGGGTGCCGCCGACGACGATCCGGCCCCGGTCCGGCCGCGCGAGGCCGGCGATCAGGTCGATCAGCGTGGTCTTCCCCGAGCCCGAGCGCCCGAACAGGGCGGTCAGCCCCGGCCCGGCCTCGAAGGCGGCCGCGAGCGCGAAGGCGCCGCGCCGGAGCTGAACGTCGACCTGGATGCTCACGCGGACAGACTCGCGTAACAGGAGCCCCGGCGCGTCCCGGCGCCGGCCCGGACTTGCCCGCGATGATCACGGTCCACCACCTCGAGAACAGCCGCTCGCAGCGCGTGCTCTGGCTGCTGGAGGAACTGGAGCTGCCCTACCGCGTGATCCGCCACGCCCGCGACCCGCGGACCCTGCGCGCGCCCGCCGAACTCCTGGCCGTCCACCCGCTGGGCAAGGCGCCGGTGATCACCGACGGCGGGACGGTGGTCGCCGAGACCGGCGCGATCGTCGCCTACCTGACGGATCTGGCCGGCGCGCGGCTGGTGCCCGGGCCCGGGACGGAGGAGCGGCGGCGCTACGTCTACTGGTCGCACTACGCCGAGGGCTCGGCGATGCCGCCGCTGCTGCTGAAGCTGGTCTTCGGGCGGCTGGCGCCGGGCAGTCCCTGGCCGCTGCGGCCCCTCGTCCGGCGGATCGCCGACACGGTGCTGCGGGGCTTCGTCGATCCGGACCTGCGCCGGCACGCGGCCTTCTGGGAGACGGAACTCGCCGGCCGCCCGTATTTCTGCGGCGCCGATTTCACCGCGGCCGACATCCTGATGAGCTTCCCGCTGGAGGCCTTCGCGGCGCGCGGCACGGGCGCGGGCCCGCGCGTCGCGGACTGGCTCGCGCGCATCCACGCCCGTCCGGCCTACCAGAGGGCCCTGCAGCAGGGCGGGCCCTACGCGTATGCCTGAGCGGGCGTCCCGCCCCGGATCGATCGCCATTCAGCCCGCCCCCAGGCGCCGACCGGCCCGCCGCGCCAGGAATTCCGACACCAGCAGGGCCGCGACCGACAGCGCGATCGAGATCAGGGTGAGGCGCAGGGCCGGCCCCTCCCCGCCGGGAACCTGCGTCAGCGTGTAGATCGCCGACGGCAGGGTCTGGGTCTCGCCCGGGATGTTCGAGACGAACGTGATGGTCGCGCCGAACTCCCCCATCGCCTTGGCGAAGGCCAGCACGGCGCCCGCGAGGCACCCGGGCAGGCTGAGGGGCAGCGTGATCGTCAGGAACACCGCGAAGGGGTTCGCGCCCAGCGTCCCGGCCGCCTGCTCCAGGCGCCGGTCCACGGCCTCGATCGACAGCCGCATCGCCCGCACCATGAGCGGGAAGCCCATCACCGCGCAGGCCAGCGCTGCCCCGGTCCAGCGGAAGGAGAAGACCACGCCGATCTCGGCGAGGGGCGCGCCGAGCGGGCCGCGCCGGCCGAAGGCCAGCAGCAGCAGGTAGCCGGTCACGACCGGGGGCAGGATCAGCGGCAGATGGACCAGCCCGTCCAGCAGGGCGCGGCCGGGGAACCGGCGCCGCGCCAGCAGCCACGCCACGGCGAGGCCGGGCACGAGGCTCGCGAGCGTCGCCACCGTCGCCACCCGCAGGCTCAGGCCGACGGCGGTCCACTCGTCCGGCGTGAGCCCGAGCAAGGGGGCGGCGCGCCGCTACTGGCTGGCGCCGGGCTGCGCGACCACCGTGAAGCCCTGGCGCTCGAAGGAGCCCCGGGCCTCCGGGCCGCGCAGGTAGCCGAGCAGCGTCCCGGCATCCGGGTTGCGCGACTCCCGGGTCACCGCCGCCGGATAGACGATCGGCGGGTGGCTGTCGGCCGGGAAGGTCGCCACAACGTGGACGCTCGGGTCCGCGGCCGCGTCGGTGGCGTAGACGATGCCGAGCGGCGCCTCGCCCCGGGCGACCAGCAGGAGGGCGGCGCGCACGTTCTCGGCCTGGGCGACCTGCCCCTTCACGGCGTCCCAGGCGCCGAGCTTCTCCAGGGCGGCCTTGCCGTACTTGCCGGCGGGAACGGCGTCGATCGTCGCCATCGCCAGCCGCCCGCCGCCGAGGATCCGCGTCAGCGTGGTGCCGAGGTTCGGCGCCAGGGCCACCTGCGGATCCGCCGCGCTGTCCTTCGGCCCCGGGGCGATCAGCACCAGGGCGTTGCGCAGGAGGTCGATCCGCGAGCCGGCCTTCAGCAGCCCGGCCCGGTCGACGTAATCCATCCACGCGAGGTCGGCCGAGATGAACAGGTCCGCCGGCGCCCCCGCCTCGATCTGCTTCGCGAGGGCGTTCGAGCCGGCGTAGGAGATCCGCGCGGTCTTGCCGGTCGCCTTCGTCCAGGCTGCCGCAGCGTCGTCGAGGGCGTTCTTGAGGCTCGCGGCCGCGAACACGACGACCGGCTCGTCCGCCCGCGCGGCCCTGTCGGTCGGCGCGAGGACCAGCGCCGCGAGCGCGCAGGCGACCAGGATCCGTCGGGTCAGGGGCATCACGCAGATCTCTCCGGTCGCGACCCGCTATATACGGCGGGGAACGACGGGGATCATAGGCGCGCGCGGGCGGTCGGCCAAGGTCCGGCCGACCCGGGTGACCGCGCGTCAGCCGAGCTTGGCCTCCGGCCGGTCCTTGGGCTCGGCTTCGGCCCGGTGGAGGCGGCTCAGCAGGACGAGGAGATGGCCCGGGAGCGGCCCGTCCGGTGCGGGACCGCCGAAGATCCGCTCGCGTGGTCGGGCAGGCACGGCCGCACCGTTGACGACCACGGGCCCGCGGGGGCCGGAACGCCGGGACTTGGTCACGCTGTACGCACCCTGCTCAATCGTGATTCACGTAAAAAGCCGGCAAAAACGCCGCGCAAGTCGGCCAGTTCCGCAGCTGCCGTACATCATTTGGTTAACGCGCGAACAACCTGCCTCATTCCTGGGCGCCCGCTCGCGCGAACCGGTGTCGCGCCGTCACCAGGTCCGGATGTCGTGCCGCTCGCTCGGGCTCGCCTCCGGCATGCCGTTCATGCCGTTCGCGACCAGCAAGGCCCAGAGCGTGGCGGCGCCCGCGGTCACGGCCGCGAAGGCGACGCTGATGAGGAGAGGCGCGGTCATGGCAGCACGATCGTCTGTCAAAACAGGCGCGCCGCTCCGGGAAGTGCGGCGCGCCCGAGTTGAGGGTCCGGCCTTGGGTAAGCCGAGATTGTTTAAGCACACGCGATGGCTGTGGACACTGGTTTGAGTCGCGCAGAAGATAAGTATTGGCGCTTGTGACCGTCCGGCAACAACGGACGGGGCCGCCGGTCCGCTCAACTGCCCCGCCCCGCGGCCCCACCCTTGCCGGGCCCGGATTTTTTCGCGCCAGCCCCTGGGCTGCGGCGCGCCCCGGCGTTACAGCCGGGCACCATGCTCGAAGGCCTGCCGCCCCATCGCCCGTCCCACGTCCTGCGTCTGCTGACCGACGAACGCTCGGCCCGCGCGATGACCGACCTCCTCGGCGAGATGTTCGATCCCACGGAGACCGCGGTGGCGGCCTTCGAGGACGAGGACGGGCGCACGTGGCGGCTTGAGGCCTACTTCGCGGACGCGCCCGACGAGGAGTACGTCCGCGAGCTCATCCGCCCGGTCATCGGCGACGCGGCCGACGCGGCGGAGTTCCGCACGATCGACCAGCAGGACTGGGTGCGCGCGTCGCTGGAGGGCCTGAAGCCGGTCCGGGCCGGCCGGTTCCTCGTGCACGGCTCGCACGACCGCGACTCGGTCCGGGGCAACGATCTGGCCATCGAGATCGAGGCCGCCCTCGCCTTCGGGACCGGGCATCACGGAACGACACTGGGCTGCCTCCGCGCCCTGGTCTCGGAACTCAAGCGCCGGCGCCCGGTCCACGTCCTCGATGTCGGCACGGGAACCGGGATCCTCGCCTTCGCGGCCGCCAAGGCCCTGCGGCAGCCCGTGGTGGCCGGCGACCTCGACGCGGAGGCCGTGCGCACGGCCCGCGAGAACGCCCGCGCCAACGGGCTCGGCCCCTACCTCAAGCTCTACGAGGGGCCCGGGGTCCGCCACCGCCTCGCCGACCGGCCGCGCCACTTCGATCTCGTCTTCGCCAACATCCTGGCCCGGCCGCTCAGGCTCCTCGCCCCGACCCTGGCGCGGGTCGTCGCCACCGAGGGCGTGCTGGTCCTGTCCGGCCTGATCGAGCGCGACGTGCCGGGCGTGCTCTCCGCCTACCGTCTCCAGGGCTTCTCCCTCGTGCGGCGCGGTGTGATCGAGGGGTGGGTCGCCCTGGTCCTGACGCGCGGCGGTGCGGCGCAGCGTCCGCGGCGCTGACCCGCGCGGCATCGCCCCGAACTCCCCGCGCGCCGGCGTGTTGTCCGGCCATGAGCCAGACGTCGCTCCACGATCCGCCCGCTGACCCCATCGCCGAGGGCGCCCGCGCCCGGGCGCAGGGGCGGCCCAAGGATGCCTGCCCCTATCCGGCCGACTCGCCCGCGCGCCGGGCTTGGATCGAGGGCTACGATGGGGCACCCGCGGACCGGGCGCCGGACCTGCCGATCACGAACGGCTGATCAGCGCGCGGTGCGCAGCCGGCCCGGCCGGTCCGGCGCGCCCGCGGTCTCGGCCGGCGACCCCGGTGCGTCCGCCTGCGACACCGGCGCGCCGAGCGCCGCCATCAGCGCGCGCAGGCCGTCGATCCACTCTTCGAGTTCGGCGAGCGAATCGAAGCCGTCGCGGCGGACGACCGTGTCGGGCTCGATCGTCACGACGGCGTCGAAGCGGCCGTCGGGTCTGTCGCTGATCCGGTAGTAAACGCGGCGTGGCATGTCTGAGTAATAAGCGAGAATCCGCGGCGTGATAAGATTGCTAACGATCTTTAAGCACCGCAACCGACCTCCCACCAACCTCTTTCTCATGACAACAGGGTGTTGCGACGCGGGAGCGGCGGGCGCTAGGCTCGCGACATGACCGAGACCCTTCCGTCCCGACAGCGTCAACGCTTCCAGAGCTTCGACGACCCGAGCCACCGGAAGGGCGCCGAGCGGATCGAGGCCCTCCGGGCGGCGCTGCGCGAGACCGGACTCGACGGCTTCGTCGTGCCGCGGGCCGACGAGCACCAGTCGGAATACGTTCCCGCCGACGCCGAGCGGCTGGCCTGGCTCACGGGCTTCACCGGCTCGGCCGGCACGGCCGTGATCCTGATGGAGTCCGCGGCACTGGTCGTCGACGGGCGCTACACCCTGCAGGCGCCCGAGCAGGTCGATACCGGCCTCGTCACGGTGGTGCCGCTCGCCGAATCGACGCCGGAGGCCTGGGTCGGAGCCAACCTGCGGCGGGATCAGGTGCTCGGCTACGATCCCTGGCTGCATACCCCGGACGGTCTGGCGCGCCTGGAGCGGGCCGTGACCCGCGCCGGCGGGACCGTGCGGGCGGTGCCGAACCTCGTCGACGCGGTCTGGGCCGGTCGGCCGCGGTCGCCGGCCGGCCCGGTGGTGGTCCATCCCGACGCGCTGTGCGGCGAGGGGGCCGCCGACAAGCTCGGCCGGATCCGGGCGGCGCTCGCCGGGGGCGGCTGCGATGCCCTGGTGATCTCCGACCCGCACAACCTGGCCTGGGCCTTCAACCTGCGCGGGTCCGACGTCGCCCACACGCCCCTGGCGCTGGGTTACGCCATCCTGCCGCGCGAGGGACGGGCCCGGCTGTACCTCGTCTCTCCGAACATCGATCCGGCCCTGCGGGCGGAATTCGCGCCGATCGCCGAGATCCTGCCGCGGGCGGACCTGGACGACGGGCTGGCATCGCTGGCGGGCGCGCGCGTCCGCCTCGACGCCGCGACCGGCGCCGTCGCCCTGAAGGAGAAGATCGAGGCTGCCGGCGGCACGGCCGATGTCGGCAGGGACCCGATAACCGGCATGAAGGCGGTCAAGAACGCCGCCGAGATCGCGGGCGCCCGCGCCGCCCATGTCCGGGACGGGGCGAGCGTCGCGCGCTTCCTCGCCTGGCTCGACGGTGCGGCCGTGGCCGGCGGCCTCACCGAGATCGCCGCCGTCGAGGCCCTAGAAGATTTCCGGGCCGCCGGCGGCGACCTGCGCGAGGTCTCGTTCCCCACGATCTCGGGTTCCGGACCGAACGGCGCGATCGTCCACTACCGGGTGAGCCGCGCCACGGACCGGGCGGTCCAGTCGGGCGAGCTGTTCCTGATCGATTCGGGAGCGCAGTACCCGGACGGCACTACCGACATCACCCGGACGGTCGCGGTCGGCGCGCCGAGCCCGGAGATGCGCGACCGGTTCACGCGGGTGCTGAAGGGGCACGTCGCCATCGCCCGGGCGGTGTTCCCGGTCGGCACGACCGGCGCCCAGATCGACGCCTTCGCGCGGGCACCGCTCTGGCAGGCGGGCCTCGACTTCGACCACGGCACCGGTCACGGCGTCGGCGCCTTCCTGTCGGTGCACGAGGGGCCGCAGCGGATCGCCAAGACCGGCACGGTGGCGCTCGAGCCCGGCATGATCCTGTCGAACGAGCCGGGCTACTACGCCCGCGGCGCCTACGGCATCCGGATCGAGAACCTCGTCCTGGTCGAGGCCCGCGCGATCGCGGGCGGGGAGCGCCCGATGCTCGGCTTCGAGACGCTGACGCTCGCTCCCTACGACCGCCGGCTGATCCGGCCGGACCTGCTCGAGCCCGGGGAGCGGGCCTGGATCGACGCCTATCATGCGAGGGTCCGCGAGACCCTGGCGCCCGGGCTCGACACCGCGACGCGCGACTGGCTCGAGCGGGCGACGGCGCCGCTCGAGGGGTGAGCCGGCCGCAGGGGATCCCGGACGCGGTCCGTGGTAAGACCCGACGCCATGGTAAGACCGGACGCCATGGAAACGCCCGCGCCGAGCCCGACACGCCGCGCGTGAAACCGCGACCGCCCCGCGCGCGAAGGGACAGCATGATCCGCCGCCTCGTCCTCCTGATCCTGGCCCTCGCCGCGAGCCTCTCGGCCGCCGCGGCACAGGGGGTCCCGCAGGGCTTCCGCACGCCCGCGGACCTCGTGCGCGCGAGCCTCGTGGCCGAGTCCGCCGCGGTCGCCGGCGCGCAGCCCTTCACGCTGGCGGTGCGGATGCAGGTCAAGCCCGGCTGGCACGTCTACTGGCGCAACCCGGGCGATTCCGGCCTGCCCCCGGAGGTGACCTGGACCGTGCCGGCCGGCTTCAACGCCGGCGCGATCCGGTGGCCGGCGCCGGAGCGCATCCCGATCGCGACCCTCATGAACTACGGCTACGAGGGCGAGGTCACGCTCCTCGTCCCGGTGACGCCGCCGCCGAGCCTCGACCCGGCCGACCCGGTGCGGATCCAGGCCAAGCTGACTTACCTCGTCTGCGAGACCGAGTGCGTGCCCGGCTCGGCCGATCTCGCCCTGACCCTGCCGGTCGGCAACGCCGAGCCGGACCCGGCCAACGCCGCGCTGTTCGCGCGCGCCCGCGCTGCGCTCCCCGTGCCGGCGCTCTGGCCCCTGAGCCTGTCGAGCCAGGGCGACACCCTGCGCCTCGATTTCGCCGCGGCCGGCCTCAAGCCCGAGGCGGTCCGGAACGCCGCGTACTTCCCCTACGCCGAGACCGCGATCGACAACGCCGCCGCGCAGGTGATGAGCGTCGACGGGACCGGCCTGCACCTGACCCTCGCCCGGAGCAGCCCGACCGACCCGGTGCCCGCCGCGCTGCCCGGCGTCCTGACGGTCGAGGCGGTCGACGCCGCCGGGACCCGCCGGCTCGCCTTCGCGTACGGCGACGAGCCGGTCCTCCCGGCCGCCGCGGCGCCGGCCGCGACCGCGCCGCCCGCGACCGCGCCGGCCGCCGCCGACTTCGACGCGCTGACGCTGGCGACCGCCGCGGCCTTCGCCTTCCTCGGCGGCCTGATCCTCAACCTGATGCCCTGCGTCTTCCCGGTCCTGTCGATCAAGGTGCTCGGCCTCGTGCGGCACGCGGGCGAGGGGCCGGCCCGGCTGCGGCTCCACGGCCTCGCCTACACGGCCGGCGTCCTGGCAAGCTTCCTGGCGCTCGCCGCCGCGCTGATCGGCCTGAAGAGCGGCGGGGCCGCGATCGGCTGGGGGTTCCAGCTCCAGTCGCCCGCCATCGTGGCGGGGCTCGCCTACCTGCTGTTCGCGATGGGCCTGAGCCTCTCGGGCGCGGTCCATGTCGGCGGCCGGCTCGCCGGCCTCGGCGACGGCCTCACCCGGCGCGGCGGCCTGAGCGGCTCGTTCTTCACCGGCGTGCTCGCGACCCTGGTGGCGACGCCTTGCACGGCGCCGTTCATGGGCTCGGCGGTGGGCTTCGCGCTGACCCAGAGCGCCGGCGTGGCGCTCGCCGTCTTCGCGAGCCTCGGCCTCGGCCTCGCCCTGCCCTTCCTGCTCCTGACCCTCTGGCCGCCGGCCCTGCGGGCGCTGCCGCGGCCGGGCGCCTGGATGGAGACCCTCAAGCAGGTGCTGGCCTTCCCGGTCTACGCCACCGTGGCGTGGCTGATCTGGGTGCTGGCGCAGCAGGTCGACCCGCGCGGGCTGCTGGCGGCGCTGATCGGCCTCGTCCTCGTGGGCTTCGCCGCCTGGGCCTGGGAGCACGGCCGCGCCGCCCCGCCGCGGGCCGGCCGGGTCGCGCAGGCCGCCGCCGCGCTGGCGCTGATCGCCGTCGGGGCCCTCGCCGTCACCCTGCCCCGGGACCGCGCCGCGCCGGCCGCGCAGGCCGCCGCCGACGGGATCGAGCCGTTCACGCAGGCGCGCCTCGACGCCCTGCTCGACGCGCACCGCCCCGTCTTCGTGGACATGACCGCCGCGTGGTGCATCACCTGCGCGGTCAACGAGGCGACCTCGCTCAACACCAAGGCCGTGCGGGCCGCGATGGCCGAGCGCGGCGTGACCTACATGAAGGGCGACTGGACCAACCAGAACCCCGAGATCACCCGCCTCCTGGAGAAGCACGGGCGCAGCGGCGTCCCGCTCTACCTGCTCTATACCGGGACGGGAGAGCCCCAGGTGCTGCCGCAGATCCTCACCGAGGGGACGGTCCTGGCGGCGCTGGAGGCGGTGCCGGCCGCCTCGGGCCGGAGCGCGGCGCTGGCGCGCTGAGTCCCTGGAGACCGGGACGCGCGAATCTTCGCGGGCCCGTCCCACCGTCTTTACGAGCGGAGCGAAGCAACCCAGCAGCGCCGCGCTCACCGGCGTTCCGCCGCCCTGGGTCGCTTCGCTGCGCTCGCGATGACGGTGCGCCGGAGCGAAGTCCTATCCGGACGGCCCGTGAGGCCGCCTCAGGCCTCCAGCGAGAAGGTCTCGTCGAAGGCGTAGCCCGAGCCCCGGACCGTGCGGATCGGGTCGGTCTGGCGCGGGCCGTTCAGCGCCTTGCGCAGCCGCCCGACATGGACGTCGACGGTGCGCTCGTCGATGTAGACGTCGTGGCCCCACACCCCGTCGAGGAGCTGCTCGCGGGAGAAGACCCGGCCCGGCGCCAGCATCAGGAATTCCAGGAGCCTGAACTCCGTGGGGCCCAGATGCAGCTCCTCGCCGCCGCGGCGGACGCGGTGGCCGGTGCGGTCGAGTTCCAGGTCGCCCGCCGCCAGCCGGTCCGAGACGTGGGCGGGCTTGGCCCGGCGCAGGAGCGCGCGGATCCGGGCGAGCAGCTCCGGGACCGAGAACGGCTTGACGATGTAGTCGTCGGCGCCGGTGCCGAGCCCGCGGACGCGGTCGCCCTCCTCGCCGCGGGCGGTGAGCATGATCACCGGCAGGCGCTCGGTCTCCCGGCGCGCCCGGATCCGACGGCACAGCTCGATCCCCGAGAGGCCGGGCAGCATCCAGTCGAGCAGGACGAGGTCCGGGATCCGCTCCGCCAGGAGCAGCTCGGCGTCGTCGCCGCGCGCCGCCGAATCCACCAGGAAGCCCTCGGCCTCCAGGTTGTAGCGCAGCAGCGTGCTCAGGGCCTCCTCGTCCTCGACGATCAGGACTTGCATGCTCACGTTCGAAAACTCGTTCTGCGGGCGGTCACCGGATGGTGCAGGAGGCGCCGCCCCGCCTCAACCCGCACGGAGAGTGACCCCGGCCGCGCCCACAGGAAGGCGCCGGGGTCGGCGCCTCACGGCGCCTGCACGCCGTCCACGGTCGCGTAGTTCGACGCGTCGTTCTTCGGCCGGTCACCCGCCAGCGTCTCGCCCGTGGCGAGGTAGTGGATCGTCTCGGCGATGTTGGTGGTGTGGTCGCCGATGCGCTCGACGTTCTTCGCGCAGAACAGGAGATGCGTGCAGAACGAGATGTTGCGCGGATCCTCCATCATGTAGGTCAGGAGCTCGCGGAACAGGGAATTGTACAGGGCGTCGATCTCGCCGTCGCGCTCCCAGACGTCGTGGGCCGCCTGGACGTCGCGGCTCCCGTAGGCGTCGAGCACGTCCTTCAGCTGACCCTCGGCGAGGTCGCTCATGTGGCGCACGCCGAGCACGATCTTCTGGGCCGGCGCCTGATCGGAGATCGCCACCACGCGCTTGGCGACGTTCTTGGCGAGGTCGCCGATCCGCTCCAGATCGCCGGAGACGCGGATCGCCGAGATGGTCTCGCGCAGGTCGATCGCCAGGGGCTGGCGCCGGGCGATCAGCAGCACGGCGCGCTCCTCGATGTCCCGCTGCAGCGCGTCGAGGCGCTTGTCGGCGAGGATCACAGCCTGGGCGAGCGTGTCGTCCCGGCGCACGAGGGCGTCGGTCGCCTCCGCGGTCATCTTCTCGGCGACGCCGCCCATCTCCGAGATCGAGCGACGCAGGTTCTCCAGGTCGGTGTCGTAGGAGGTGACGATATGGCCGGGCATGGCGGATCCTTCGATGGGGTCCCGGGGACGGCCCTCCGGGAGGCTTGCGGGACCCGCCGGCGCGCCGGAGACGCGAGCGGCGGTCCCGGGACCGGAGCGGCCCGGCAGACTAGCCGAAGCGGCCGGTGATGTAGTCCTGCGTGCGGCGTTCCGTCGGGTTCATGAACATGCGGTTGGTCGGACCGAACTCGACGAGCTGCCCCAGATACATGAAGGCGGTGAACTGCGAGATGCGCGCCGCCTGCTGCATGTTGTGGGTGACGATCACGATGGTGAACTCGTCGCGCAGCTGCTCGATCAGCTCCTCGATGCGGCCGGTGGAGATCGGGTCGAGCGCCGAGGTCGGCTCGTCGAACAGGATCACCTCCGGCTTCTGCGCCACCGTCCGGGCGATGCACAGGCGCTGCTGCTGGCCGCCCGACAGGCCGGTCCCGGGCTGCCGGAGCTTGTCCTTCACCTCGTCCCAGAGGGCGGCCTTGCGCAGGGATTCCTCGATCCGGCCGTCGAGCTCGGATTTCGGCAGCTTCTCGTAGAGGCGCAGGCCGAAGGCCACGTTGTCGTAGATCGACATCGGGAACGGCGTCGGCTTCTGGAACACCATGCCGATGCGCGAGCGCAGCTCGTTCAGGTCGACGGAGGGGCTGAGGATGTTCTCGCCGTCGAGCAGGATCTCGCCCTCCGCGCGCTGCTCCGGGTAGAGGCTGTAGATCCGGTTGAAGCAGCGCAGCAGGGTGGACTTGCCGCAGCCGGAGGGGCCGATCAGCGCCGTCACCTGCCGGTCGTGGAAGTTGAGGTTGACGTCCTTCAGCCCGTGGAAGCTGCCGTAGTAGAAGTTCAGGTCCTTGACGGCGATCCGCACGGGGCCGCCCTCTTCGGCGCGGTTGCGGTTCAGCTCGACCGTGGGGATCGCGGAGGCGGCGTTCATCGTCGTGTCCTCGAAAGGGGGCTCAGCGCGAGGCCTGCGGCTTGATCACGAGGCGCGCGATGATCGACAGCGCCAGGATGGTGGTGGTGATCAGGAGCGCGCCCGCCCAGGCCAGGCCCTGCCAGTTCGTGTAGGGCGAGAGGGCGAACTGGTAGATCATCACCGGCAGGTTCGCGACGCCGCCCATCAGGTTGGCCGAGAACCAGGAATTGTTGTTGAGCGCGGTGAACAGCAGCGGCGCGGTCTCGCCGGCGATGCGGGCGAGAGCCAGGATGATGCCGGTGACGATGCCGGCCGAGGCCGCCCGCCAGGTCACGCTCATGATCACCGTCGAGGGCGGCGCGCCGAGCGCCGCGCCGGCCTCCCGCAGGGTGCCGGGCACGAGGCGCAGCATGTCCTCGGTGGTGCGCACGATCACCGGCACGGCGATGATCGCCAGCGCCACGCCGCCGGCCCAGCCCGAGTAGGTGCCCATCGGCCGCACCATCAGCGTGTAGACGAACAGGCCGATCAGGATCGACGGCGCCGAGAGCAGGACGTCGTTGAGGAAGCGGATCAGGGCGGCCAGCTTCGAGCCGCGCCCGTACTCGGCCAGGAAGGTCCCGGCCATGACGCCGACCGGCGTGGCGATCAGGATACCGATCCCGGTCAGAACGAGGCTGCCCAGGATGGCGTTGGCGATGCCGCCGCCCTCGGAGCCCGGGCCCGGGGTCGGGTTGGTGAACAGGGTCGGCGTGAAGCCGCGCACGCCCTGGACGATCAGCATCACCAGGATCGAGCCGAGAACCAGGGCGCCGACCACCGTCGCGGCGGCGCAGGCGACGCGCAGGGTCCGGTCGGCGACGCGGCGTCCCTGGCGGACGCGGCCGGGGCGGTGCTGGGCGGCCGGGGCGATCGTGCTGGAGGAAACCATCGCGCGTGCTCCTCAGGCGGACTGGACGCGGCGCGTCAGCAGCCGGGCGATGATGAGCACCACGAAGGTGATCACGAACAGGATGCAGCCCAGCGCCATCAGCGCGTTCAGCTGGAGGCCGTCCGCCTCGTTGAACTCGTTGGCGATGCGCGACGCGATGGTCGAGCTGGGGTCGAAGATCGAGGCCGAGAGCCGGTTGGCGTTGCCGACCACGAAGGTCACCGCCATCGTCTCGCCGAGCGCCCGGCCGAGGCCGAGCATGATCGCGCCGATGATCGAGACGGCCGCCTGCGGCACCAGCACGTGGCGCACGACCTCCCAGGTGGTGCAGCCGATGCCGTAGGCGCTCTCGCGCAGCACGGTCGGGATCTGGTCGAGCATGTCCCGGGCGATCGAGGCGATGAACGGCACGATCATGATCGCCAGGATGATCCCGGCGGTGAAGACGCCGACGCCCGACGGCACCCGGGCGTAGAACAGCGTGCCGACGATCGGCATGCCCTCCACGAGGTTCGAGACCGGGATCTGGACGTAGCGCGCCAGGAGCGGCGCGAACACGAACAGGCCCCACATGCCGTAGATGATGCTCGGCACGGCCGCGAGCAGCTCGATCGTCATGGCGACCGGCTTGCGGGCCCAGCCCGGACAGAGCTGGGTCAGGTAGACCGCGATGCCCAGCGAGACGGGCACGCCGATCAGCAGGGCCAGGAAGGCGGAGGCGACGGTCCCGATCACCGCGACCAGGGCGCCGTACTGCTCGGTCCCGACGTTCCAGGCGCTGGAGGTCAGGAAGCCGAAGCCGAACTCGCGGAAGGCGGGCCAGCCGCCGTACAGGATCGAGCCGAGGATGCCGGCGAGCACGAGCAGCACCAGCAGGGCCGCGCCGTACGAGCAGGTCCGGAACAGCGTGTCGAGGCTCCGGCTCGGCGCCTTCCGCGCGGTCGCGGAACGGGTTCGGCCGAGGGCGATCGATTCGGTCAAAGCGGGCATCCGCGGTTCTCTGCGAAGGGGGGCGTGGTAGCGCGGTGCGTTCCCGGAAGCGAGGGAGGAGGTTCTCACCCCCTCCCCGCCACGCTCACATGTTGAGGACAGGCTTGCCGTCCTTGCCCTTCACGTCCTTCCACTCCTGGTGGATCAGTTCGACGACGTTGTCCGGCAGCGGGACGTAGTCGAGGTCGGTGGCGAGCGTGTCGCCGTTCTTGTAGGCCCAGTCGAAGAACTTGAGCACGGCGGCGGACTTGGCCGGATCGGCGGCGTCCTTGTGGACCAGGATGAAGGTCGCCGCCGTGATCGGCCACGCCGCCTCGCCCGGCTGGTTGGTCAGCGAGATGCCGAAGCCCGGGGTCGCCTTCCAGTCGGCGCTCGCCGCCGCGGCCTGGAACGCCTTGTCGTCGGGCTGCGGGTACTGGCCGGCCTTGTTCTGCAGCAGGGCGTAGGAGAGCTTGTTCTGCTTGGCGTAGGCCGACTCGACGTAGCCGATGGCGTTCGGAACCTGCTTGACGGTGGCGGTCACGCCCTCGTTGCCCTTGCCGCCCTGACCGACCGGCCAGGAGATCGTCGTGGCCGCGCCGTACTCCTTCTTCCAGGGCTCGGAGACCTGGGACAGGTAGGTGGTGAAGATGTTGGTCGTGCCCGACGCGTCGGAGCGGTAGACCGGGGTGATGTTGGCGTCGGGCAGCTTCAGCCCGTCATTGAGCTTGGCGATGCGCGGATCGCTCCACTTCGCGATCTTGCCGGCGTAGATGTCGGCCAGCACGTCGCCGGTGAGCTTCAGCTTGCCGGGCTCGATCCCGGGGATGTTCACCACCGGCACGACGCCGCCCATCACGGTCGGGAACTGGACGAGGCCGTCCTTGGCCAGCTGCTCGGGCTTCAGGGGCGCGTCGGTGGCGCCGAAATCGACCGTCTTGGCCTGGATCTGCTTGATGCCGCCGCCGGAGCCGATCGACTGGTAGTTGAGGCCCGAGCCGGTCTCCTTGCGATAGGCCTCGGCCCACTTCGAGTAGACCGGGAACGGGAAGGTGGCGCCGGCGCCGGTGATATCGGCGGCGAGCGCCGCGGACGCCAGCTGAACCGTCGCGAGGCCGACGGCGAGCGCGTAAGCGAAGGGTCTCAAAGGAATCTCCGTTGCCGTCGGGCTAGAGCCTGCGCTGCCCCGCCGGCGGGCCCGTGCCCGCGGCAGAGCCCTGCGGCCGATCTTCCGAAGAGACCCAGCGCCGGCCGCCCGATGGCCGGGCGGTTACGACAAGTAGATGACACCGGGATGACACGGGGGATGACGGGGGGACGACACGGGGGACGACACCGCACGTCGGCCGGGCGCGGCACGGTTCCGGCCTCTCGCGCGTTCCTCTCAGCCAGGAGCGGCAGCCGGCAGCAGAAGGACGCGCGGATCGTGGGCGGCGACGAGGTGGATGCGGCGACGGAATCCGATCCGGCCTGGCTGGCCTTGCACGCCGAGCGGGAGGCCGTGGAGCGGGCGCTCGCGCTGGCGCAGGCCCGGCAGAAATTCAGCCCCGACCCGGACGCGGCCTCCGCGGCGCGCGTCGAGGAGGCGGAGCTGCTGGTGAGCCTTGACCGCGTGCTGACGCTGATTCGTGCGGCCGAGTACCGTCGCCGGCCGGGGGCGCGCCGCTGGTGAGGCCGCCGCCCCGCGTCAGACAGCCCGGCGCAGCTCCCGCTCCTTCTGGCGCAGGCGCAGGAGCAGCTCGACATGCGTGTCGGTGATCGGCTGCGTGTCGACGCTGCCCTCGTAGACCGTGCGGAGCGTGAGGCCGAGCTGGCGGGTGTCGACCGCCCGCTTCAGGGGCTGTCCCGCGGGCAGAGACCCATCGGAGTCGACGACTGACGGCTTCATGGCTCCTCCCGCCCTTCGACCGCCCAACCCTGCCGCGGTACCGGGATGGCAGCATTCTCGCGATGAATAGTTAACGAATTGTTACCTTCAACCAACGGTTAAGGTTGACGCCGGTTCACGCGTCGGCGCCCTGGAGGAGTCGCGCGGCCGCCGCCCTGGCCTCGTCGGTGACGGTGGCGCCCGCCAGCATCCGGGCGATCTCCTCGCGGCGCTCGGCGACCGGCAGGCTCGCCACCCGCGTGGCGACGCGGCCGGCCCCTTTCACGGGGGCCTTGGCGATCAGGAAATGCGTCTCCGCCCGCGCGGCGACCTGGGGCGCGTGGGTGACCGCGACCACCTGCACGGTCGCCGCCAGCCGGGCGAGCCGCATCCCGATGGCGTCCGCCACCGCGCCGCCCACGCCGGTATCGATCTCGTCGAAGATGAGCGTCGGGGCCGAGCCCTTGTCGGCCAGCACGACCTTCAGCGCCAGCATGAAGCGCGACAGCTCGCCGCCCGAGGCGACCTTCATCATCGGGCCGGGCTTGGTCCCGGGATTGGTCTGGGCCCAGAACTCGACCCGGTCGGTGCCGGCCGGGTCGCGGGAATCCGGGTCCGTGGCGATCTCGGTGATGAAGCGGGCGCGCTCCAGCTTGAGCGGCGGCAGCTCGGCCTTCACGGCCGCGTCGAGCTGCTTGGCCGCCCGGCGCCGCCCGGCGCTGAGCTTCTCGGCCGCCTCGGCGTAGGCGGCCTCCGCCGTCGCGAGCGCCTGCTCCAGCCCGGCCAGCGCCGCCTCGCCGGCATCGATCGCCGCCACGTCGCCGGCGTAGCGCTCCGCCAGGGCCGCGAGGTCATCGGCCGGGACATCGTACTTGCGCGAGGCGGCGCGCAGGGCGAAGAGCCGCTCCTCGACGCGCTCCAGGTCGCGGGGGTCGAACTCCGTCTCGGCCACCGCCGCCTCGAGGACCGCGCGGGCTTCGTCGAGGGCGACCATCGCGGCGTCGAGGACGTTCACGCACGGGTCCACCAGGGCCGGCAGCTGCGCCGCGCGCCGCTCCAGCTTGCGCAGGGCGGCCGAGAGGTGCGGCACGCCGGAATGGGGGCCGCCGACGGCCTCGAGCGCCTCGTTGAGCTCGCGCGCGACCTTCTCGGATTGCTGCATGATCGTGCGGCGCTCGGCGAGCTGGGCCTCCTCACCGGCGAGCGGCGCCAGTGCGGCGAGCTCCTCCACGGCGTGGCGCAGGAAGTCGGATTCCTTGCGGGCCGCCTCCACGCGGGCGCGGTGCTCGGCGAGTTCGGTGCGGGCATGCCGCACGGTCCGCGACGCGGCGGCGACCTTCGCGAGCTGAGTCTGGAGGCCGCCGAAGGCATCGAGGATCGCCCGGTGCGAGGCGGGGTCGGCCAGCGCCCGGTCATCGTGCTGACCGTGGATCTCCACGAGAGCCGCGCCGATCGCCCGCAGGACCTGAACGCCCACCGGCTGGTCGTTGACGAAGGCGCGGGTCCGGCCGTCCGCCATCTGGGTCCGGCGCAGGATCAAGTCGCCCTCGGTGTCGATCTCGGCCTCGGCCGCGATCCGGCGCGCCGGATGGTCGAGGGGCAGATCGAACACCGCCGTGACCGCGCCCTGCGCCTCGCCGTGGCGGACGAGGCGGCCGTCGCCGCGGCCGCCGAGCGCCAGGGCGAAGGCGTCGAGCAGGATCGATTTGCCCGCGCCCGTCTCCCCGGTCAGGACGCTGAGCCCCGATCGGAAATTCAGTTCGAGCCTGTCGATCAGGACGATGTCGCGGATCGCGAGCTGCGCCAGCATGCGGCGACGGGGATTCCTCAGGATGGGACCGCAGACATAAGGCCGCCGCGGCGCGGATTCACCCCAAAAATGCGTCGCACCGCGCGGTCGGTGCAACGCGCCGGGCGCCGCAATGGGCAAGGCCCGGAGCGGCGGCTCCGGGCCTCGAGGTTTCGTGGGCAGTCCCCGCGCGGGCGCGGCGGCTTACTGGGCCGAGGCGGTCTTGCCCGTGACGGTCCGGTAGATCTTCGAGAGGAACGAGCTCTTCTCCTCGCGGGGCTCGAGACCGCCCTGCGCCAGCAGCGCGTGGGCGTCCTTGTACCAGGGGCTCTCCGGGAAGTTGTGGCCGAGCACCGCGGCGGCGTTCTGCGCCTCCTGGGTGATGCCGAGCGCCCAGTAGGCCTCGGTCAGGCGCTCGAGCGCCTCCTCGGCGTGCCGGGTGGTCTGATACTTGGCGACCACGTCGCGGAAGCGGTTGATCGCCGCCGGGAAATTGCGCTTCTCGAGGTAGAAGCGGCCGATCTCCATCTCCTTGCCGGCGAGCTGATCGCGGGTGATCTGGATCTTCGCCTTCGCGTCCGCGGCGTATTCGGAGGTCGGGTACTTCTGCACCAGCTCCTGCAGCGCGACGAGGGCCTTCTCGGAGCGTTCCTGATCGCGGGTGACGTCCGGGATCTGCTTATAGTTCGACATCGCCATCAGGTACTGCGCGTAGGCCGCATCCTTGCTGGCCGGATGGCGCTGCAGGTAGCGCTTCGAGGCGCTGATCGCGTCGTCGTACTTCTGGCCCTCGTAATTGGCGTAGGCCGTCATCAGCAGCGCCTTCCGGGACCAATCGGAGTACTGGTACTGCTTGTCCAGGCTGTCGAATTTCTTGACCGCGCCCTCGTAGTCGCTGTCCTCGAGCTTGGCGAGGCCGTCGCTGTACAGCTTGTCGGCCGGAACGTCCGGCACGACCTCGGGCTTGTACTTCTCGGCGAAGATGCTCGTCGGGTCGAAGTCGCAGCCGCCGAGGCCCAGGCCGAGGACGGCCACGAGGGGCGCCGCGAAGGCCGCTGCCCGGCGATGACGAATGGTGACAGGCATCTGGCGCTCTTTCCCGGAACCGGCGCCGTTGCGCGCCGTCATGCCATCGCGTGGGTGGATCCGGCCCGCCCGGGCCGTGCCCGCCGTTCACGGACCGTTAAACCGTGCCGTTCGATTCGGGCACGAAAGCGGCAAGGCTGCGGCAGTCAGGATCGGTTGCGGGCTGTGGCCCGTCGGTCACAGGGGCTACAGGTCGCCCGCGAAGGCGGCGAGGCCCAGGCCGGCGCCGAGTTCGGACAGCACGGTCTCGCGGCGCGAGCCCTGCGCCTCGACGATGGCGTAGTTTGCCCGGTCGGCGAACAGGGCCGACAGCACCCCGACATTCATCCGGTGGCCGCCGCAATAGGAGCGGTAGGCTCCCTGGATCGGCAGGCCCGCCAGGGCGAGGTCGCCGATGGCGTCGAGGATCTTGTGGCGGACGAACTCGTCCTGGAAGCGCAGGCCTTCGGGATTGACCACCGCGGTCTCGCCGACCGCCACGGTGTTCTCCAGGGAGGCGCCGAGGGCGAAGCCCGCCTTCCAGTAGCGCTCCACGTCGCGCATCATCCCGAAGGTGCGGGCGCCGGCGATCTCGCGGCGGTAGGTCGCGGGCGACAGGTCCATCGCCTTGCGGGAACGGCCGATCACCGGGCTCTCGAAGTCGATCTCGACGTCGAGGCGGAAGCCGCGGTCGATCGGGCGCAGTTCCGCGAAGGATGTCCCGGTCTCGATGCGGACGTGGCGGAGGATCTTGAGCCAGCGCCGCGGCGTGTCGCAGGTGGCGATGCCGGTCTGGTCGATCGCCTGGACGAAGGGGAGCGCGGACCCGTCGAGGATCGGCATCTCGGGGCCGTCGATCTCGACCAGAGCGTTGTCGACGCCCAGCCCGTACAGGGCGGACATCAGGTGCTCGACGGTGGCGACCGCGCCGGTCTCGACGTCACCCAGGACGGTGCAGAGTTCGGTGGCGGAGACGAGGGCGTGATGCGCCTTGATCAGGCGGTCGTTGCCGTGGGTGGTGCCGGTGCGGAGGAAGGCGATGCCGTGATTGGCTGGAGCGGGTCGGATGGTGATCTCGGCGGGGTTGCCGGAGTGAACTCCGATCCCCGAGAGAGTCGCCGGCCCTTTGAGGGTCGTCTGTTTATGCGTTCGCATTCCTTAGCCCCCGGGCGCGATCATTTCCGCCACCCCGACTGGGGGTGAGGAGAAACTGACTGATCCGTCCGCTGCTTGATGCCCTAGCCCACGCGATCAGGTTGTGTCCTGCTGCGTGTCGTCTCGATCACATGGTTTCTATAGCTGCGCCGCACAGGGCAGCCAAATCACGGATTCTTACGGTCTGTTACAGACACGCTTAGCGGTTCGTCACCACAAAGCGCTGCTCCACCAAAGGCTTAAAGGTTGGTTAATGCGTGACTAACCCGCGGCCGTTCTGTGGCGCGGATGCACCATGCGCCGCGGCTCGAGAGCCGCCGCGCACAGCCTCGTCGAGCCCTATTTCTCACCGCAACAACCATGAGTTGCTTTGCTGCAGCGCGAAGGGGCCGGCGGTTTCCCGCCAGCCCCGGGCCGTGCCGGAGACCCGGCCCGGTCAGTTCGCCTGACGGCGGAGGAAGGCCGGGATCTCGAGCTGATCGTCGTCCATCATCCGCGGCTGGGGCGCGGCCCGTCCCTGACCGTCGAGGTTGCCCTGGGCCGGGCGGTACTGCGGGACCGCGGGGGCGGCCGGAGCGCGCGGGGCCGGCGGCACGTGGGGCTGCGCCATGTGGGGCTGGGCCATGTGGGGCTGGGCCATGTGCGACTGGGCCATGTGCGACTGGGCCATATGCGGCTGCGGGGCGGCGGACGAGGCCGGCCGGGCCGCCGGGGCGCCGTCCATGTCCTCGCGGCGGCCGCCGAAGCCCACCGTCGCGAGCCGGCGCAGCAGCGAGGTCCGCTTGGATTCCGGGGCGGCCTCCTCGGCAGCGCGGTTCGCCATGATCTGCGTCTGGGCGATCGGCGGCAGCTCGTGGATCTGCGGCATGCGCGGGGCGCGGGCGAGCGGCGTGCCCGTCGGGGCAGCCGGACGCGGCGGCACGAACGGACCGGCCTCGACGGCGGGCGCCGCCTCGACGCGCTGCGGCGCGGGGGCCGGGACGAACGGCGCCGCGGCGCGCGCCTGGACCGGGGCGAGCACGACGTCGTCGCGGGTCATCGGCGCGGCGGCCTCGATGCGGCTGTCGATCCGCGACTCGGGGCGCATCTCGGGGGCCGCGAGCGGCGCGGGGGCCGGGGCGGGCATCGGCGCCGGGGCGACCGACTCGGTGCGGATGCTCGGCACCGGCGAGGCGGCGCGCGAGCGGGCCTCGGCGCGCAGGCGCTCGGCGACCTCGGCGATGCGCTGCTCGGTCTCGGCGATGGCCGGGTTGTTGGGCGAGTTCGCCGAGATCAGCGCCGGCTCGATGCCGGTGGCGACCACCGACACGCGGATGATGCCGTCGAGGCTCTCGTCGAAGGTGGCGCCCAGGATGATGTTGGCGTCCTGGTCGACCTCCTCGCGGATGCGGGTGGCGGCCTCGTCGAGCTCGTAGAGGGTCAGGTCGGAGCCGCCGGTGATCGAGATCAGCAGACCGCGGGCGCCCTTCATCGAGACGTCGTCGAGCAGCGGGTTGGCGATGGCGGCCTCGGCGGCGCGGTTGGCGCGCTTCTCGCCGGACGCCTCGCCGGTGCCCATCATGGCCTTGCCCATGCCGCGCATGATCGCCCGGACGTCGGCGAAGTCGAGGTTGATGAGGCCTTCCTTCACCATCAGGTCGGTGATGCAGGCGACGCCCGAGTAGAGCACTTGGTCGGCCATCGCGAAGGCGTCCGCGAAGGTGGTCTTCTCGTTGGCGACCCGGAACAGGTTCTGGTTCGGGATCACGATCAGGGTGTCGACCGCGGCCTGCAGCTCCTGGATGCCGGACTCGGCGGTCCGCATGCGGCGCATGCCCTCGAACTGGAACGGCTTGGTCACGACGCCGACCGTCAGGATGCCCATGTCGCGGGCCGCCCGGGCGATGACCGGCGCGGCGCCGGTGCCGGTGCCGCCGCCCATGCCGGCGGTGATGAAGCACATGTGGGCGCCGGAGAGCTGGTCGCGGATCTCGTCGATCACCTCGTCGGCGGCGGCCGAGCCGACCTCCGGGTGCGAGCCGGCGCCGAGGCCCTGGGTGACGCCCAGGCCCATCTGGATCACCCGCTCGGCCTTCGAGGAGGTGAGCGCTTGCGCGTCGGTGTTGGCCACGACGAACTCGCAGCCGAGGAGGCCCGACTCGATCATGTTGTTGACGGCGTTGCCGCCGGCGCCGCCGACGCCGAAGACGGTGATGCGGGGCTTCAGTTCCCGGATGTCCGGCGCCTGGAGGGTGATGGCCATGGTGTCGAGCCTCTCGCTAACTGTGCTGTCCGTGCGACGCCTGGGCGCCGGATCCCTTCGATCCCCCCGCGCGAGCGGGCGGGCGTGAAACCTAGAAGCTGTCCCGGAGCCAGCGGCCGACCCGGTTCAGGTAGTTGTCGGTCCCGGTCGCCGCGAAGGCGCCGTGCCCCCGCGGCTCGAAATGCTCGGCATGGGCGACCTGCGGGTAGACGAGCAGGCCGACCGCCGCCGAGAAGGCCGGACCCTTGGCGGCTTCCGGCAGGCCCCGGATGCCGAGGGGCCGTCCGATCCGCACCTGACCCTGGAGGACGCGGCGGGCGACCTCGGGCAGACCGACGAGCTGGCTGGCGCCGCCGGTGAGGACGACGCGCCGCCCGGCCTGGGCGGCGAAGCCCGCGTCGCGCAGGCGGTCCCGCACCAGCTCGACCACCTCCTCGACGCGCGGCTTGATGATCCGCACGAGCTGCGAGCGCGGGATGTGGGCCGGCGCCTCGCCCTCGTCCTCGCCGACGCCGTGCACGGCGATCATGTCGCGGTCGTCGGAGGGGGTGGAGAGGGCCGAGCCGTAGAGGGTCTTCAGCCGCTCGGCCGCCGCCATGCGGGTGGAGAGGCCGCGGGCGATGTCCATGGTGACGTGGTGGCCGCCGACCGCCAGGGCGTCCACGTGAACGAGGTGGCCGCCGGAGAACACGCCGACGCTGGTGGTGCCGCCGCCCATGTCGACGACGCAGACGCCCATCTCGGCCTCGTCGTCGACCAGCGCCGAGAGGCCGGCCGCGTAGGGCGTGGCGATCACCGCCTCGACGCCGAGGTGGCAGTGCTCCACCGCCAGCATGACGTTGCGGGCGGCCGCGAGCTCGCTGGTGACGACGTGCAGGTCGACGCTGAGCGCCTCTCCGATCATGCCCGACGGGTCGATGACGGCGCCCTGCCCGTCGAGGGCGTAGCCGGTGGGCAGCGCGTGCAGCACGGCCCGGCCGGGGCTGACGCCGTGGGCGCTGGCGGTCTCGAGCACCCGCTCGACGTCGCTGCCCGTGACGGTGCCCGAGCGGACGTTCACCCGCGCCTGGAAATGCTGCGAGGCGAGCCGGCCGCCCGACATGTTGACGATGACCGACTGGACCTCGACCTTGGCCATCCGCTCGGCGGCGTGGACCGCCTGACGGATCGCGCTCTCGGCCGCGGCGAGATCGACGATGGCGCCGCCCTTCAGGCCCAGGGAGCGCTGGTGGCCGATGCCGATGATGCGCGCGAGGTGCGTGCGGCCGCGGAGCGTCGTGAGCGCTTCGGCGGGCTGCAGCTCGGCGATGAGGCAGACCACCTTGCTCGTGCCGATGTCGAGCACCGAGAGGGTGGTCGAGCGCCGGGCGGAGAGCGGCTTCAAGCGCGGCGTGAGGCCGTGTTGGCTGTGCATTGACGCTACCGGGCGCGGGATGCGGGACGGGCGGAGATCGACAGGAAGGGCATCAGCTGGCCGCGCCCTTCTTCTTCGCCTTCTGGGCTTCCGCGCGGGCGGCGGCGGCCTCCTCGGTCAGGCGCACCACCAGGCGGTCCGGCATGCGCAGGTCCACCGCGATGACGTCCTTCTCGAGCAGGTGGGCCTCGCGCTCGAACCGGACGAGGCGGGCGAGCGCCGCGGCCGGATCGACCTCGGGCAGGCGCACGTCGATGCCGTCGAACTTGAGGGTCCAGCGCCGGCCGGACACGTAGGTGCCGGCCTTGATCCGCTCGGCGAGCGGCCCCGCGGCGGCGATGAGGGCGAGGTATTCCGGAAGCTTGGTGTTGGCGCCCTCGCCGACCACCAGGGGCAGGCTGGCGTAGCGGTCGTCGCGCATGGCGTCGATGACGGTGCCGTCGGCGGCGATCACGCTGATCTCGCCGTTCTTCTGCCAGAGGGCCGCGGGCTCGCGCTCCACCTGGGTGATGGCGATCTCGTTGGGGTAGATCTTCCGGACCGAGGCCTGCGCGATCAGCGGTACGCGGAGCAGCCGCTCGCGCACGTCGTTGACGTCGAGGAAGGGAACCGAGGAGCGCCAGTCGATCCCGGCGGCCGCCAGGACCTCGCGCTCGTACATGCGGGAGATGCCCGAGATGGTGACGCGCTCGACGCCGAAGCCGGCGACGCGCGCGGCGATGTCGAGGGGGCGGCCCTGCTCGGCCACGAACGCGTCGTAGCGGCCGCTCGCCACGAAACCGGCGAGCGCCACGGCGGCGGCGGAGACGGAGACCGCCACGATCCCGGCGCCGCGGGGCAGGCGCTCGCTCAGGCGCTGACTCGGGCGGGCCCGACGAACCGAGAGCGACCGGGACGTGCCGCGGCCGGTGAGCCGGCCCAGGATCGCGCCGGCGAGGCGCGCGGGACCGCTCCGGCCGGCGGCGTCGCCGCTCAGCGATTCAGGGAAGCGTCCTCCACCATCCATCGGACGAGCTCACCGAAACTCAGGCCCGCATGGGCCGCCATCTCCGGCACAAGGCTCGTCTGGGTCATGCCGGGTTGCGTGTTGACCTCCAGCACCACGAGCAGACCGGTTCCACCCGGTGTGTCGTCGTAGCGAAGGTCGGCACGGCTGACGCCCCGACAGCCCAGTGCTTGATGCGCCGTTAACGACAGTTCTTGGACACGCTGGTAAACATTTGGTTTAAGTTCGGCCGGGAGCACGTGCACCGAGCCCCCCGGGGCGTACTTGGCGTCGTAATCGTACCAATCGCCCGTGGCGGCCTTCACCTCGATCACCCCGAGGGCCTTGTCGCCCATCACGCCGCAGGTGAGTTCGCGGCCAGCAATGTAAGGTTCTGCAAGGACTTGCTCGCCGAACGTCCACTCCTCGGAGGCGAGGATCTGGGGCGGGTGCGAGCGGCCGTCGCGCACGATGATCACACCCACCGATGAGCCTTCCGCGATCGGTTTCACGACGTAGGGTGGCGGCAGGGGGTGTGTCCTGGCGGCCTCACGACGGTTAACGATCCGGCCCTCGGGCACGTCGACGCCGGCGGCGCGCATGACGGTCTTGGCCCGCTCCTTGTTCATGGCGAGCGCCGACGCGAGGACGCCGGAATGGGTGTAGGGGATCTTGAGGATCTCCAGCAGGCCCTGGATGGTGCCGTCCTCGCCGTCCGGCCCGTGGAGCGCGTTGAAGGCCACGTCCGGCCGGAGCGCCGTCAGCACCGCGGCGATGTCGGGGCCGACATCGACCCGGGTGACCCGGTAGCCCTCCCCTTCGAGCGCGTCGGCGCAGGCCTTGCCGGAACTGAGGGAGACCTCGCGCTCGGCGGAGGTGCCGCCCAGCAGGACGGCGACGTGCTTGGACATCAGGGCACCTCGAATAGGTCGGCTTCAATCAGGATCTGAGCGCACCGGTCCGTCCGGAACACCGCTCTCACGTCGTGCCGGCGGGGCGGCCGATGCGCCGGATCTCCCAGCGCAATGCGACCCCGCTGGTCTCCCGGACGCGGCGGCGGACCTCCTCGCCGAGCCCCTCGATGTCGGCCGCGCTCGCGGTACCGGTGTTGATCAGGAAGTTGCAGTGCATCTCGCTGACCTGGGCGCCGCCCCGCCTCAATCCGCGGCAGCCGGCGGCGTCGACGAGCTGCCACGCCTTGCCGCCGTCCGGGTTGGCGAAGGTCGAGCCACCGGTCCGCTCGCGGATCGGCTGCGCGGCCTCGCGGGCGGCGGTGACCCGCTCCATCTCGGCCTCGATGGCGACCCGGTCGCCGGGCCGCCCGCGGAAGACGGCGCGCGTGAAGATCACGTCCTCGGGCGCATCAGCATGTCGGTAGGAGAAGCCCATGTCGGCGTGGCTGAAGGTGCGCAGCGCGCCCCCGCGGTCGATGCCGCGGGCCTCGACCAGCACGTCGGTGGTCTCGCCACCATGCGCGCCCGCGTTCATGCGCAGCGCCCCGCCGATCGAGCCGGGGATGCCCCGGTAGAAGGCGAGCCCGTCGAGCCCAGCCTCGGCCGCCGCCTTAGCGAGGCGCATGTCCGGGACCGCGGTACCGACGGTCAGCGCGTCGCCGTCGATCGCGATGCTGCCGAAGGCCTTGCCGCCGAGGCGCACGACCACGCCCGGCACGCCGCCGTCCCGCACGATCAAGTTCGAGCCGAGCCCGATGACCGTGACCGGCACGTCCGGATCGAGAGCGGCGAGGAGGCGGGCGAGATCCTCCTCGTCGGCCGGGGTGAACAGCACTTCGGCCGGTCCGCCGACCCGGAACCAAGTGAGGTCGGCGAGCGGCTGGTCGGCGAGCAGGCGCCCGCGGAGGTCGGGCGCGGCGGCCCGGATGCGATCGTGCAGAGAGGCGGTCATCTGTGTGTCTCCCCTCGCCCCGCCCGCGGGGAGAGGGATGCGGCGATCCTGGTGTCGTCGCATCGGGGTGGCAGCGGACGCTGCGAGGCCGGGGTCCGGAGAGTCACCGCCGGGTTCATCCTCGGAGCGCAGCCCAGTGTGGACGGTCGAGGGTGCCGCCGACCCGAGAGGCCTCCCGGGGCAGGCGCGCGCACCGCGCCTACCGTCCCCGCGCGGCGAGTTCGTCCGGCAGGGCGTAGGCCCACTGGGTGATCGTGCCGGCGCCAAGGCACACCACGTAGTCGCCGGGCTTGGCGAGCTCCGCGATGATGCCCGCGAGTTCCTCCGGCCGCTCCAGGGCCCGGGCGTCGCGGTGGCCGCGGGAGCGCAGGCCGGCCACGAGACTGTCGCGGTCGAAGCCCTCGATCGGCTGCTCGCCGGCCGCGTAGACCGGGGCGACGATGACCGTGTCGGCATCGTTGAAGCAGGTGCAGAAATCGTCGAACAGCGACTGCAGCCGGGTGTAGCGGTGCGGCTGCACGATGGCGACGACGCCGTGCTCGGTCGAGGCGCGGGCGGCCTTGAGCACCGCCTTGATCTCCACCGGATGGTGCCCGTAATCGTCGAAGATGGTCGCGCCGTTCCACTCGCCGGTGCGGGTGAAGCGCCGCTTCACGCCGCCGAAGCCCGCGAGCGCCTGGCGGATCGCGTCCGGCTTCACGCCGAGTTCGTGCGCGACGGCGAGGGCCGCCGTGGCGTTGAGGGCGTTGTGCTTGCCGGGCATCGGGAGGACGAGATCCTCCATCTCCATCCGGTAGCCGGGCCGACGGTCGCGGATCATCACCCGGAAGCGGCTCTGGCCGCCGCGCAGGTCCACGTCGATCAGGCGCACGTCGGCCTGCGGGTTCTCGCCGTAGGTGATGATCCGCCGGTCCTCGATATGGCCGACGAGATCCTGGACCACCGGGTGGTCGATGCACATCACCGCGAAGCCGTAGAACGGGATGTTGTCGATGAAGCGCCGGAACGCGTCCTTGATCGCGTCGAACGAGCCGAAATGGTCGAGATGCTCGGGATCGATGTTGGTGACGATCGCGACGTCGGCCGGCAGCTTCAGGAAGGTGCCGTCGGACTCGTCGGCCTCCACCACCATCCACTCGCCCGCCCCCATGCGGGCATTGGTGCCGTACGCGTTGATGATGCCGCCGTTGATCACAGTCGGGTCGAGGTTGCCGGCGTCGAGCAGCGTGGCGACGAGCGACGTGGTCGTGGTCTTGCCGTGCGTGCCGGCGATCGCCACGCAGGACTTGAAGCGCATCAGCTCCGCCAGCATCTCGGCCCGTCGCACCACGGGCAGGCGTCGCTCGCGGGCGGCCTGCAGCTCGGGGTTGTCGCGCCGGATCGCGGTCGAGACGACGACGAGGGCGGCCTCCTCGACGTTCTTGGCATCGTGGCCCACGAAGGTGCGCATGCCCTTCTCGGCGAGACGGCGGACATTGGCGTTGTCGGAGGCGTCCGAGCCCTGCACCGTGTAGCCGAGGTTGTGCATCACTTCGGCGATGCCGGACATGCCGATGCCGCCGATGCCGATGAAGTGGATGGGGCCGAGCTTATCGGGCAGCTTCATGGGTCGAACCGTCTGGTGGCGGGACCGCCGGTGCGGAATCCCTCAAGAAATCAGGTGCGGGCGGCCGTCTCGACGACGACCTCGGCCAGCCGCTCGGCGGCGTCGTGGATGCCCGCGCTTCTGGCCGCATCGGCCGCCGCGGTCAATTTTGCCGGCGTCTCGAAGCAGGCGGTCAGCTCCGCGGCGAGCCGTTCGGGCGTGAAATCCGGCTGCTTCACCGCCAGCGCCGCGCCGATGGCGTCGAGGGTCGCGGCGTTGGCGGCCTGGTCCTGGTCGAGGGAGCCCGGCAGCGGCACGAGGATCGACGGGCGGCCGATCGCCGCGAGCTCGGAGACCGTCGAGGCGCCGGAGCGCGAGACCACGAGGTGGCTCGCGGCCATGCGGGCGGGCAGGTCCTTGAAGAACGGCGCCGCCTCGATCCCGGCGAGCCCCATGGCGAGATAGCGGTTCTGAACGGCCGTCAGGTCCTCGGGGCGGACCTGCTGGACGAGGTGCAGGCGGGCGCGCAGCGCGTCGGGCAGGCGGGCGATCGCCTCCGGCACGACCTCTCCCATGACCCGGGCGCCCTGGCTGCCGCCGAAGACCAGGAGCCGCAGGGCGTCGCCCTCGCCAAAAGCGGGATACGGGACCTTGGCCGCCTCGATCACCGCCGGGCGGAGCGGATTGCCGGTGTGGATCCGCGGGGCCTTGGCCTTGTCGGGCACGCCGCGCACGACCTTGAAGCCGGTGGCGATGGTGCGGGCGCCCCGCGCCAGGAAGGCGTTGGCCCGGCCCATCACGGCGTTCTGCTCGTGCAGGATCGTCGGCACGCGCAGGATCTGGCCGGCGAGCACCGGCGGCACGGTCGGGTAGCCGCCGAACCCCACGATGGCGGCCGGGTTGATCCGGCGGATCTCCTTCGCGGCCACGCCGAAGCCCCGGCCGAGGGTCAGCACGGCGCCGGCCCGCTTCAGCGGCGAGCGGCCGGACGGCGTCGCCGAGGCGATGGTCACCACCTCGGAGGCCGGGAACTCGGACGCGATGGCATCGACCCGGGCGTCGGTGGCGAGCGCCACCCGGATGCCGCGGGCGCGCAGGGCGTGGGCGAGGCTCTCGGCCGGGAACAGGTGGCCGCCGGTGCCGCCCGCGCAGAGCAGGATCGTGGGGGTGAAGACGGTCACCGCATCACCCCGGCGACGGTGGCGGGCGCGGTGCCGGGGGGCTTCTGGCTGAGCATGACGGTGCGGGGCCGCTTGCGGGTCAGGGCGACGAGGAAGCCGGTGCCGAGCGCCAGCGAGATCAGCGAGGAGCCGCCGTAGGAGACGAACGGCAGCGTCATGCCCTTGGCGGGCATCAGCTGGGTGTTCACCGCCATGTTGATGCAGGCCTGCAGGCCGAACAGCGTGGTCAGGCCGGTGATCGCCAGCCGCGAGAAGGTGTCGTCGGTGCGCCGCGCGAGCTTGAGGCCGCGCAGGACGATGAAGGCGAACAGCGCCACGAGGCAGAGGCAGACGATCACGCCGAACTCCTCGCCGGTGACCGAGAAGATGAAGTCGGTATGCGCGTCCGGCAGGTGGCGCTTGGCCACGCCCTCCCCCGGCCCGGTGCCGAACCAGCCGCCCGAGCGGAACGATTCGCGCGACCAGAAATCCTGGAAGCCGCCGCCGGAATCCCGGTCGAGGAACTTGTTGAAGCGCTCGCGGACGTGGTGGAAGAACAGGTAGGCAGCGAACACACCTCCGAGGCCCAGCACGCCGAGGACGGCCACCCAGATCAGGTGGAGGCCGGCCACGAAGAACAGCGCGCACCACACCATGGTAATCAGCATGGTCTGGCCGAAATCGGGCTGGAGCAGCAGCGGCACGATGGTGATCGGCAGGAGCAGCAGCGCCAGGATGCCGCCCGGCATGTCGCGGCGCTGGGCGCCCTCCGAGAAGGCCCAGGCGGCGACGACCACGAAGGCCGGCTTCACGAACTCCGAGGGCTGCAGGCCGAAGGAGCCGAACTGGATCCAGCGATGCGCGCCCTTGATCTCGGGCCCGAACTTGCCGGCGAGCAGGCACAGGATGACGCCAAGGATCCAGGTGACGAGCGCGAGCCGCCGGATGCCGCGCAGCGACAGGAACGAGACCGCGCAGATCAGCAGGATGGTCGGCGCGAGGTACATCGCCTGCCGGTTGAGGAAGTAGAAGGTCGGCAGGCCGATCCGCTCGGCCACGGGCGGGCCGCCGCCCATCAGGAAGACGAGGCCCGCGACCATCAGCGCGAACAGCGCCGCGAGCAGGCCGCGGTCCACCGTCCACCACCAGTCCGTCAGGGGGGTGCGTTCCGCGCGTGACATCATGCCGGGCAACGACTCCAGGCCGCGCGGATGCCGATCCGCGCGGGTCGGCCGGGATCCTCGGCAGGAATGGTAAACGGAGCCTTATGACCGACAGGTCGGGGCGCGTCGGGGCGCGTCGGGGCACGTCAGAACGCGCCGGCCACGCAGCCGGCGGCCCCTGGGATGCTGTATTAGGACGGCGCAATACTAGTAAAAAGACACTCTATGTTAATCTTCCCATTGCAACTTTCGGATGTATCGACCCGGCGGGTCGCGGTGCGCCGCGCCCGATCCGCCCAGCGGAAGCCGACGCGCCATGTTCTCTGCCCTGAACGTCCGTGAAGCGCACGCCAAGCTCGCGGCCCTCGACCGGGTTCAGGGCGTGATCGAGTTCGACTTGGCGGGGCGGATCCTGTCGGCGAACCGGAATTTCCTCGACGTCGTCGGGTACACGCTGCCGGAGATCGTCGGCCAGCACCACAGCATGTTCATGGAGCCGGCCCAGCGGGACGCCCCGGATTACCGGGCCTTCTGGGAGCGTCTGCGCTCCGGCACCTTCGAGTCGGGCCAGTTCCAGCGGGTCGGCCGGGGCGGCCGGTCGATCTGGATCCAGGCCTCCTACAACCCGATGCTCGACGTCCGCGGCCGGCCCTACAAGGTGGTGAAGTTCGCCACCGACATCACGCAGCAGCGCACCGAGGAGGCCGACCGCGCCGGGCAGATCGCCGCGATCGACAAGGTGCAGGCGGTCATCGCCTTCGACCTCGACGGCACGGTGATCGCGGTGAACGACAATTTCCTCGCCGCGATGGGCTACAGCCGCGCCGAGGTGCTCGGGCAGCATCACAGCCTGTTCGTGGAGCCCGCCTACCGGGAGAGCGAGGCCTACCGGGCCTTCTGGGCGGCCCTGCGGAACGGCACCTATCAGGCGGCCCAGTTCCGGCGGATCGGCAAGGACGGGCGCGAAGTCTGGATCCAGGCCTCCTACAACCCGATCCTCGACGCCGCCGGCCGGCCCTACAAGGTGGTGAAATTCGCCACCGACATCAGCGACCAGGTCCGGCTGTTCGCCAACCTGCGGACCCTGATCGATCAGAACTTCGGCGAGATCGAGCAGGCGGTGACGCACTCGACCACGGCGGCCTCGCTGGCCTCGTCGGCGGCGGACTCGACCTCCGGGAACGTCCAGACCGTGGCGGCCGCCGCCGAGGAGCTGGCGGCCTCGGTGGCGGAGATGTCCCAGAGCATCGTGCGCTCTCAGAGCGCCACCGACACCGCCTATGCCTGCGTTCAGGACGCGGACGGCCACACCAAGCGGCTGGCCGAGACCGCCACCGCCATGACCGGCATCGTCGGCCTGATCCAGGACATCGCCGGCCAGATCAACCTGCTGGCGCTGAACGCCACCATCGAGGCCGCCCGCGCGGGCGCGGCGGGCCGCGGCTTCGCGGTCGTCGCCTCCGAGGTTAAGGCGCTGGCCGACCAGGCGGCGCGCGCCACCGGTCAGATCAACGGCGAGATCGCCAGCGTGCAGCGCGTCTCGCAGGAGGTCGTGCAGGCTCTCAGCTCGATCGGGTCCTCGGTCTCGGTGATGCGCGAGACCGTGGTGGCCACCGCGGCCGCCATCGAGGAGCAGAGTGCCGTGACCCGGGATCTGGCCGAGAGCATGCAGAGCGCCGCGGGGGCCGTCACGGAGATCACCGGCAACATCGGGGCGATCGCCCAGTCGGTGGCCAACGTCTCGCATGCGGTCGACACCACCCGCGACGCCGCCAAGGTTCTGGCGCGCTGAGGTCCTGGCGCGCTGAAGTGGCGCTGCCTCAGGGCAGCGCCTGCACCAGCTCGCGGAAGCGGTTGCCGCGGATCTCGAAGTTCCGGAACTGGTCGTAGGACGCGCAGGCCGGCGACAGGAGCACCACCGGCTCCGGTGCGCCCGAGGCGGCGGCGTTCTCGGCGGCCTTCGGGACGGCGTTCTCGAGGGTCTCGCAGCGCGTGTAGGGCACGGCGCCCTCCAGGGTCGCCGCGAAGGCGTCCGACGCCGCGCCGATCAGGTAGGCGTGCGCGACCCGCTCGAAATACGGCACCAGCGGGAAGATCCCGCCCTCCTTGGCCTTGCCGCCGAGGATCCAGTGGATGTCCCGGAAGGCGGTGAGGGCCTTCTCGGTAGAATCCGCGTTCGTCGCCTTGGAATCGTTGACGAACAGCACGTGGCCGCGCCGCCCGACCTCCTCCATCCGGTGCGGCAGGCCCGGGAACGAGGTCAGGCCGGCCTGGATCTGCTCCGGCGACAGGTCGAGGGCCCGCGCGACGGCCACCGCCACCGCGGCGTTCTGCCAGTTGTGCGCCCCCCGGAGCGAGCCGATCCCGTTGACGTCGGCGAGGGCCGTCCCGTCCGGCTCCCGGACGATCCCGTCGCGCACCGTCAGCGCGTCGGTGCACAGCACGTCGCCGTGGGGCACGTGGACACGCACCAGGTCGGCGCCGCGGCGGTCCGCGATGGCGCGGCTCGGGGCGTCGTCGACGCCGACCACCGCGAGGCCGGCGCCCTGGATCAGACGCTCCTTGATGGCCGCGTACTGCTCCATCGTGCCGTGCCGGTCGAGATGGTCCGGCGTGATGTTCATCAGCACGCCGACGCTCGGGTCGAGGCTCGGCGTCAGGTCGATCTGGAACGACGACATCTCGATCACGTGGACGCGGCCGGCGGCCGGCGGCTCCAGCGACAGGATCGCGGTGCCGATGTTGCCGCCCATCTGGACGTCGCGGCCTCCCTGCGCGAGCACGTGGGCGATCAGCGCCGTGGTGGTCGACTTGCCGTTGGTCCCGGTGATCGCCACGAACGGCGCCTCCGGCGCCTGCGCCCGCCGCTCCCGGCAGAACAGCTCGATGTCGCCGATGATCTCGACGCCGGCGTCCCGGGCGAGCCGGACGCTCCAGTGCGGCTCGGGGTGGGTCAGCGGCACGCCGGGGCTCAGCACGAAGGCGGCGAACGCGGACCAGTCGGCCGCGCGCAGGTCCCGCGTCTCGATGCCGGCCTCCCGCGCGCGGGCGAGGCTGTCGGCATTGTCGTCCCAGGCCTGCACTCCCGCGCCACCGGCCTTCAGCGCCAGCGCCGTGGCGAGCCCCGAGCCGCCGAGGCCGAACAGGGCGACGGTCTTGTCCTGGAAGACGGTGACGGGTGTCATGCGGAACTCTGGATGCGGCGACCGGACCCGGCCGACCCGAACCGGACCCTCCTCCCGGGCGCCCCGCATCGGCGACCCCGAAGGCGGGCTCCCGGGATCGCGCGGCCGGCCGGGAGCCTCCTTCGAGGCTCCCCTCCGCGGCCGCGCCTCAGGACGAGGGCGAGGATCGGATCGACCTCTCAGGCCGCCCCTCTAGCACGATTTCTCAGCGCAGCTTCAGCGTCGCCAGGCCGGCCATCGCCAGGATCACCGCGATGATCCAGAAGCGGATCACGACCTGCGGCTCCTTCCAGCCCTTCTGCTCGAAATGGTGGTGGATCGGCGCCATGCGGAACACGCGCTTGCCCGTCAGCTTGAACGACGCGACCTGGATGATCACCGACATCATCTCCAGCACGAACAGGCCGCCGACGATCGCCAGGACGATCTCGTGCTTCGTCGCCACCGCGATGGAGCCCAGCAGGCCGCCCAGCGCCAGAGAGCCGGTGTCGCCCATGAAGATCTGGGCCGGCGGCGCGTTGAACCAGAGGAAGCCGAGCCCGGCCCCGATCACCGCGCCGCAGACGACGGCGAGCTCGCCCGTGTCGCGGACGTAGTTCACCTGCAGGTAGCTGGCGGTGAACGAGTTGCCGACGAGGTAGGCGATGAAGCCGAACGTGCCGCAGGCGATCATCACCGGCACGATCGCGAGGCCGTCGAGGCCGTCGGTCATGTTCACGGAATTGCCCGCCCCGACGATCACGAAGGCGCCGAACAGCGGGTAGAACCAGCCGAGGTTCAGCAGCGCGTCCTTGAACACCGGGAAGGCGAGCTGGTTCTGAAGCGCGGCGGGCGAGTAGACCGCGATGGTCACGCAGGCCGCCATGGCGATCACCGCCTCGAGGGCGAGGCGGAACTTGCCCGAGAAGCCCTTGTGCGACTGCTTCGTGACCTTGAGGTAATCGTCGTAGAAGCCGATCGCGCCGAAGCCGAGGGTGACGGTCAGCGTCACCCAGACGTAGTGGTTGCGCGGGTTGGCCCAGAGCAGGATCGCCACGACGGCGCCGGCCAGGATCATCAGGCCGCCCATGGTCGGCGTGCCGCGCTTGGTCAGCAGGTGGGTCTGCGGCCCGTCCTCGCGGATCGGCTGACCCTTGCCCTGGCGGATCCGCAGCAGCGAGATGATCCAGGGCCCGAACCAGAACACGAACAGGCCCGCCGTGAACAGCGCGCCGCCGGTGCGGAAGGTGATGTAGCGGAACACGTTGAGCGGCGTGAAGCTGCTGCTCAGGTCCGAGAGAAGGTACAGCATCCGGGCGCTCGGCCCCCTTGTTCAGGCTCAGGTTTCGGGGGACGGCGCCAGTCGCGCCGTGCGCGCGGGCGTGCCGGTCACGGGACGGCCTGGGTCCGCCGGGCCGGATCGACCGCGTAGCGGGCTTTCAGCGCCTCGACAATCCGGCCCATGCGGCTGCCGTTCGAGCCCTTCACCATGACGGCGTCGCCGGACCGCAGGGTCCGGGCGAGCGGCTCGAGCAGGTCGGCCGCGGTGTCGGCCACCGCGCCGCGGCGGCTCACCGGCAGGGCCTCGAACAGGTGGCGCATCAGCGGACCGGCCGTGAAGACGAGGTCGACCCGGGCCGCCTCGATCGCCTCCGCCAGGCCGCGATGCAGGTCGGGCGCGGCGGCGCCGAGCTCGAGCATGTCGCCCAGCACCGCGATCCGGCGGCCGCGGGGCCCGGTCTCGATCCCCGCCAGGGTCGCCAGCGCCGCGCGGACGGCGACGGGATTGGCGTTGTAGCTCTCGTCCACGAGGTAGGCGGCACCGCCGCCGATCTCGAGGGCGGTGCGCTCGCCGCGCCCCGCCGGCGGCTTTAGCCCCCCGAGCGACAGGGCCGCGCGCGCGAGGTCGGCCCCGAGGCTGTGCACCACCGCCATGACGCCCAGGGAGTTCAGCGCCGCGTGCCGGCCGGCGGTGCCGAGCTTGTAGGTGACGGGCTGGCCCATCACCACCGCGTCGATCACCGACAGGTCGGGCCGGAGCACGATCTTCAGGGCGCGGACGTCGGCATCCGCGTGCTCGCCGAAGGTCACCACCCGGCCCGCCCGGGAGGCCTGGGCGTGGGCGGCCAGGCGGTCGAAATGCGGGGCGTCGCGGTTCAGGATGGCGACGCCGCCGGGCTGGAGCCCGGAGAAGATCTCGCCTTTCGCGTCCGCGATCGCGGCCAGCGAGGCGAAATGCTCGATATGGGCGGGCGCGATCGTGGTGATCAGCGCGATGTCCGGCCGGACCTGCGCGGTCAGCGGCACGATCTCGGCGCCGTGGTTCATGCCGATCTCGAACACGCCGTAGCGCGCGGAGCGCGGCATCCGCGTCAGGGTCAGGGGCACGCCCCAGTGGTTGTTGTAGGAGGCCGCCGAGGCGTGGGTCTCGCCCTGCTCGGACAGGACGTGGCGCAGGGCCTCCTTGGTCCCGGTCTTGCCGACCGAGCCGGTGACCGCCACGACCTGCGCGCGCGTCCGGTCCCGGGCGGCGGCACCGAGGCGCACCATCGCGGTGAGAACCGGGTCGGCGCCCCCCTCGGGCACCGCCAGGACGGGGCCGTGGACCGCGAGCGCCTCGGCGCGCGCGGCGCTCACCACGGCGGCGCCGGCGCCGCGCCCCAGGGCGTCGGGGACGAAGTCGTGGCCGTCGCGGGTGTCGCCGCGGATCGCGAAGAACAGGTCGCCGGGCTGGAGCGTGCGGGTGTCGATCGAGGCGCCGCCGATCGCGCGCCCGGCGCCGGCCAACCGGCCGCCCGTCGCGGATTCCAGCTCCTCCCGCGTCCAGAGTGCGGTCATCGTCGGCCCCCCGTCGTCCTCAGGCCGCCGCGGCGATCGCGGCGCGCAGGACCGCGTGGTCCGAGAACGGCAGCGTCCGATCCCCCACGATCTGGCCGGTTTCATGACCCTTGCCGGCCACGACCAGCACGTCGCCCGGTCCGAGACGGCCGACGGCGCTGTGGATCGCCTCCGACCGGTCGCCGATCTCCTCGGCGCCCGGCGCCGCGTCCAGGATGGCCCGGCGGATGGCGGCCGCGTCCTCGGTGCGCGGGTTGTCGTTCGTGACGATGACGACGTCGGCGAGCCGCTGCGCGATGGCGCCCATCAGCGGCCGCTTGCCCCGGTCGCGGTCGCCGCCGCAGCCGAAGACCACGATCAGCCGGCCCGAAGCGAAGGGGCGGAGCGCGGCGAGCACGCTCTCCAGGGCCTCGGGCTTGTGGGCGTAGTCGACGAGGCAGAGGCCGCCCCGCGCCTCGCCGATCCGCTCCATGCGGCCGGGGACGCCGGTGAGATGGTCGAGGGCCGCCAGGACGCCGTCGGGATCGGCCGCCCCCGCCGGGGTAGCCAGTGCGAGGCCGGCCGCCACCAGGGCATTCTCGACCTGGAACTCGCCGACGAGCGGCAGGCGCAGTTCCCGGGCCCGGCCCGCGAACAGGATCCGGGCGACCTGCGCGAACCCCTCCGTGCGGACCGACTCGACCCGCAGGTCCCGGCCGCCCCGCCCGACCGTGCGGACCGGCCGGCCAGCGGCCTCGGCGGCGGCGATGACGCGCTCGGCGTAAGCGCCGTCGGCGTTGACGATGGCCGGGCGGCCCGGCGGCAGCAGCTCGGTGAACAGCCGCAGCTTGGCCGCGAGGTACTCCTCGATGCTCGCGTGATAATCGAGATGGTCCCGGCCGAGATTGGTGAAGCCCGCCGCGTCGAGGCGCACGCCGTCGAGCCGGCGCTGCTCGATCCCGTGGGAGGAGGCCTCCATGGCGAGGTCGGTGACGCCGTCCGCGGCGAGTTGCGCCAGCGTCCGGTGCAGCGTCACGGGGTCCGGGGTCGTGAGGGAGCCGTACTGCGCGCCGCGGTTGGTGACGATGCCGACGGTGCCGAGGCTCGCGGAGTCGCGGCCGAGACGCGCCAGGATCTGGCGGACGAAGTCGGCCACCGAGCTCTTCCCGGCGGTGCCGGTGACCGCCACCACGGTCTCGGGCTGCGGGCCCGCGAGGCGGGCCGCCGCGAGGGCGAGCGACCGGCGCGCGTCGGCGACCGGGATCCAGGCGACCGCGTCGGGCAGGTCGGCGGGACGAGTCCCCTCCCCGGCGACCGCGGCGGCGCCGCGCTGCGCGGCCTGCGCGGCGAAACGTCGGCCGTCGGCCTTCGTGCCGGGAACGGCGACGAACACCGTGCCGGTCGCGACCTGCCGGCTGTCGGCCGTGAGGTCCGAGACGGTCAGGTCCGCGGCGGGGCCAGCAGCCTCGGGGAAGAGGTCGGCGAGCCGCGCGCTCATCGCTGCACCCTCATCGATCCGATCTCACGGGCCGCCGAGCTGGTTGACGTGGTAGGCGTTGAGCTTGACCATCTGCGGGAACGGCCTCACCGGCGGCTCGAACTGCGGCGGCAGGCCGAGGATCGGCGCGACGCGCTCGATCACCTTGCCGGTGACCACGCCGGAATTCCAGGCCGCCGTGGCGTAGCCGCCCGATTCCGGGAGGCCCTGCGGCTCGTCCATGATCGTGACGAACAGGTACTTCGGATCGTTCATCGGCGCCGCCGCCATGAAGGTCGTGAACAGGCGGTTGTGGATGTAGCGGCCGCCGATGACCTTCTCGGCGGTGCCGGTCTTGCCGCCCACGAAGTAGTACGGGACCGCCGCCTTCTTGGCCGAGCCCTCGGCGGCGTTGAGCCGCATGATGTAGCGCATCGCCTCGGAGGTCTGGCCCGAGAGGACGTGCGTGGCCCGCGCCCGCGCCGCCTCGGGTGTCGTCTTGAGGAAGGTCGGCGTCATCAGGTCGCCGCCGTTGGCGATGGCCGCCACCGCGGCCGCGGCCTGGATCGGCGCCACCGCGATGCCGTGGCCGAACGCGATGGTGATGGTGTTGATCTCGGTCCAGCGGGACGGGACGATCGGCGCCGCGCTCTCCGGCAGCTCGGTGCGCAGCCGGTCGAGCAGGCCCATCTTCTTCAGGAAGGCCTTGTGGCCGGGGACGCCGACGCCGAGCGCCATCTTGGCGGAGCCGATGTTGGAGGAGTGGGTGAACACCTCCGGCATGGTGATGACGCGGTTCGTGCCGTGGTACTCGTGGATCTTCTGCCGGCCCCAGTTCAGCACGCCGCCCCGGGTGTCGAAGGTCGAGTTGACGTTGTACTTGCCGGAATCGAGCGCCATGGCGAGCGTCATCGCCTTGAAGGTCGAGCCCATCTCGTAGACGCCGACATTCATCCGGTTGATGCGGTCGGGCGAGAGCGCGTCCTTGGGGTCGTTCGGGTCGAAATCCGGCATGGAGACGAGCGCGATGACCTCGCCGGTCTTCACGTCGAGGATCATCGAGGCGCCGGCCTTGGCCTTGAAGTGATCGATGCCCCAGGCCAGCTCGTCGCGCACGGCGAACTGCGCGCGCAGGTCGAGCGAGAGCTGCACCGGCTTCAGGTCGGCCTGCTTGTTGATCAGCCCGAAGCTGTTGAGGGCCTGCAGCCCGGTGGAGTCGATGTACTTCTCCATGCCGGCGATGCCGATGCCGTCGAGGTTCGTCGCGCCCAGGATGTGGGCGGCCGCGACGCCGTTCGGGTAGACCCGCTTGTGGTCGGGCAGGAAGCCGATGCCGGGGATGCCGAGCCGGTGGACCTCGGCCTGCTGTTTCGGGGTCAGCTCGCGCTTCACCCAGACGAAGCCCGCGCCCTTCTTGTCCTTGCGCTGCGTCAGCTTGGCGCGCAGCTCGGAGGCGTTGAGTTCCGGCAGGACGGCGGTGAGCAGCTCGACCGCCTCGTCCTTGTCGTAGATGTTGCCCGGCTCGGCGAAGACCGAGACCGTGCGGATGTCGGTGGCCAGGATCTCGCCGTTGCGGTCGATGATGTCGGGCCGGAAGGCGGTCGAGGACGCGGCCGCGACCCGGTGCTCCTGGCTGGGCGGCTCCCCGAAGATCGCCATCATCAGGAGCTTGGCCGAGATCGTCCCGAACACGCCGACGAAGACCAGCCCAACCATCGCGACCCGCAGGTGCGAGCGCTCGATCGCCAGCCGGAACATGCTGCGCAGGAGCGCCTTGGCGCGGTCGGCGCGCGGCTCGGGCTCGCGCGCCTCCTCCTCCAGGGGGCGCGGCGCGCCGGCGGCATGCGCCAGCGCGGCGGCTTCGAGCAGCGCCGCCTCGTGGTCCGACACGGCGGGCTCGACCGCCGGGTCTAGGGTCTCGTCGGCGTGATCGGACACGGGGGTTTACCTCGAAGCCGTCGTCGGGGTGCGGGTCGTGGTGACGGTGCGGGTGATCGAGCCGGTCGTGCGCGGCTCGATCGCGCCCTTGTCCTTGGGCGTCGCCGTGGCGGCGAGCAGACGGCCGATCTCGTCGCCGCGCTCCGGCCGGGCGGGCAGATCCGAGAGGCGCGCCAGGTGGCTGGTGCCGATCGGCTCCAGGGCGAGATGCTTGTCGACGGCCGCCTGGAGCCGGTCGGGCCGCGTCAGGAGCTGCCACTCGGCGCGCAGCACGGCGATCGCCTGCCGCTCCTTGTGCAGGGCGGTCTGGAGCTTCGAGACCTGACCGCCCTGGTAGAGCGTGTCGTACTTGATCGAGTAGGCGTAGATCGCCGAGGCGACGAGGCCGGCCACCGCCAGCAGGTTCAGGAGGCGGATCATCGGCGATGGCCTCCGCGGGCCGCGTCGGGCAGGCTCGCCAGCGCGGTCAGCGCGGCCAGCGGCTCGGGAACGTCGGATTCGGTGCGCTCCGCGGCCCGGAGCTTGGCCGAGCGCGCGCGCGGGTTGCGGGCGGTCTCGGCCTCGCCCGGCAGGACCGGGCCCTTCGTGACGGGACGGAAGCTGCGGACGGTCTCGACCGGGCCCCCGGGCAGGTGGCGGGAGCCCTGCTGGGAGCGACCGCTGCGCGCCGCGAAGAACTGCTTGACGATGCGGTCCTCGAGCGAGTGGAACGTCACGACGGCGAGCCGGCCGCCGGGCCTGAGCACGCGCTCGGCCGCGTGCAGGGCACGGACCAGCTCGCCGAGCTCGTCGTTCACGGCGATCCGCAGGCCCTGGAAGGTCCGCGTCGCCGGGTGGATGTGGCTGCCGGGCTCGGTCCGGACCACGCCAGCGACGAGTTCGGCCAGCTGCGCGGTGGTCTCGATCCGCCCGCGGCGCCGCGCCTCGAGGATGGTCCGGGCGACCGCGCGCGAGCGCCGCTCCTCGCCGAAATGGTAGATGATGTCGGCCAGAACGGTCTCGTCGGCCTCGTTCACGAGGTCGGCGGCGCTCGGCCCGTCGCAGGCCATGCGCATGTCGAGGGGGCCGTCGCTGCGGAACGAGAAGCCCCGCTCCGGCGCGTCGAGCTGCATCGACGAGACGCCGATATCGAGGACGACCCGGTCGACCTGCGCGATGCCGGCCTCCGCGAGGAGGCTGTCGAGGTCGCCGAAGCGGCCGGAGAGGAGGCGCAGGCGCCCGCCGGACTCCGCGACGAGCGCCTGTCCGCCCGCGATGGCCGTGGGGTCACGATCGATCGCGACGACCTGCAGGGCCGGATCCGCCGCGAGGAGCGCGCGGGTGTAGCCGCCGGCACCGAACGTGCCGTCGACCGCGATCCCGCCCGCGGTGCCGAGCGCGTCGACGACTTCCGCGAGGAGGACGGGGACGTGCGGTTCAGCCGCCGCATCGCCGCCGCCGTGGCGGGGCGAACTCTCGGGGGAGGAGCGGCGCCGAGTCATGACCGTCTCGACGCGCCGGCGCGCCGTGGCGCGCGCGGATGGGCGGATTGTCGGCGCGTCCCGGAAACCCGGGCGCGGATGCGGCTCGTGCGTCTCATGGTGCCCTGTGCCGGGCCGCGCGAGCGCGGCGCGCGTGACGGGAACGGCACCGGATGCGGAGCGCGCAAGACGCCGCGCACGGACGGGACCTGCGCGATGGCAGGGTGCGCCCGGCGATCCGATACACGCCGTTGACGGGAGGATGCCGGGTATCATGGGCCTCGGAGGATCGTCAACGCACAAGCTTGGCACTGCCGCGCGGACCGATCTGAACCCGGCAAGGTTAACCGAAGGTTTTTGCCGCCGCGGAATCTTCGGCGCGCCGGCCGCCCGCGCGGGAACGCCGGCGGGGCGATAAAGCCTTGCAGGTGCAAGTCTTATCGGGAAGTGGATCAGCCGGCCTGTAAGCCGGGTTCTGTAGGGCCGGAGCGCTCGCGCGCGCCGGCGTGGCAGCCATTCCTCTGGGACGATCGTCGCCGATCGCCTCGAGCAACCAACCCGGGCGACTGGCCTGGAGAGCCGGCCTGCCCTTCTCGCGAAGGGCGCGCCGCCCCTATTCGGTCTTGCTCCCGGTGGGGTTTGCCGTGCCGTCCGCGTTGCCGCGTCCGCGGTGCGCTCTTACCGCACCCTTTCACCCTGACCCCGGACGGATCCGGGGCGGTCTGCTCTCTGTGGCACTGTCCCTGGGGTCGCCCCCGCCGGAGGTTATCCGGCACCGTCTCTCCATGGAGCCCGGACTTTCCTCCCCGAACGCTCGCGCGTCCGGAGCGGCCGCCCGGCCGGCTGATCCGCGGGCAGATGCGCCCGCGGGGCCGTCCGGGTCAAGGGCGCGGGCCCGCTACCAGGTGCCGGTGTTCTCCATGGACTTCCACGGCTCCTGCGGCTCCTTGGCGCCGCCCTTCTGGAGGATCTCGATGGAGATGCCGTCCGGCGACTTCACGAAGGCCATGTAGCCGTCGCGCGGCGGCCGGTTGATGGTGACGCCCTTCTCCTGCAATTTGGCGCAGAAGCCGTAGATGTCGTCGACCTGATAGGCGAGATGGCCGAAATTGCGGCCGCCCGAGTAGGTTTCCGGATCCCAGTTGTAGGTGAGCTCGATCAGGGGCGACTTGGTCGCCGAGGCCCGCTCGACATCGCCGGGCGCGGCGAGGAAGACGAGGGTGAAGCGGCCCTTCTCGTTCTCGACGCGGCGCACCTCCTTCAGGCCGAACGTGTCGACGTAGAAGGCGAGTGCCCGGTCGAGGTCGGCGACCCGGACCATGGTGTGCAGAAATTCCATCGGATCCTGTCCTGTTCTCTTCGAAGACGGACCACCGGCCCGCTCCGGCTGACTCGCCCCGCTAGCTAGCGGCCGGTCCGGCGGTGAGAAGGCCGTCCGATACAGACTCGGGACAATCGGGCCCGGGCGTTCGCGCGGTCGGACCCCGTCGAGCCGACCGGGCGGGCGTTTCGGCAGCCCCCGGCATCGTCGACCTGGCGGCGGGCCTCGCGCCGCGTGCGTCCCGTCGGCCCCGCCGCGAACTCCCGATCCGCCGGAGGAGAGACCCTTCGGCCGAAAGTATGGGCGCGTCTTACCCAGCAAGATGTAGCCCGGCTGCGACGGATTCGTCTTACTCGGTGGGATGATGAGAGCGGTTTCGAACGTCGGGGGCCGTGATGAGGACGCAGGGATCCGAGGGCGGCAAGCATGATGCACAGATGATCGGTCTCGATGCGGCACGATTCCTAGCCGCAATGCTGGTCATGGTCTTTCATCTCGGCGCCTACGCGTGGCAGGCGCCGCTCTCGACGGCCGGACGCGCCTTCGACTCCGCCGCAGCTTACCCCGGCCTGTTCGCCTGGACGTGGTTCGGATGGATCGGGGTCGAGTTGTTCTTCGTCATCTCGGGCTTCGTGATCGCCTACTCGGCCGAGCACGCGACCGCGCGCGCCTTCCTGCGCAGCCGCATCCTGCGCCTCGTGCCGGCGGTCTGGATCTGCGCCACGCTCACCGCCCTGGTCTCGCTCGCCATCGGCCGCATGGGGTCCGGTCGGCACGTGCTGCGGGCCTATCTCGACTGCGTCCTGTTCGTTCCGGTCGAGCCGTGGCTGGACGGCGTCTACTGGACCCTCGGCGTGGAGATCGCCTTCTACGCACTCGTCTTCGCGCTGCTCCGGCTCGGGCGATTCCGGAGCATCGGCCCGGTCTGCGCCGTGGTCGGCGGTGTGAGCACCCTCTTCTGGGTCGCGACCTTGGCCGTGCCGAACCCCCCTGCCCTGGCGGCGAACCGCGTGGCCGAGCTGACGCTCCTGCGCCACGGCTGCTTCTTCGCGCTCGGCGTCTTCCTGTGGTTGTCGCTCGTCAAGGGGCCGACGGCCGGTCGGCTCTGCGTGATCGCCGTCTGCGCCGTCGGGGCGCTCGTCGAGATCGGTGACGCGGCCGGGTCGTTCCTGTTCCAGATGGGCCGCAGCGAGGATCCGCTCCTCCCGCGCCTCGTCTTCGCGGGCTGCGTCCTGATGATCGTGGCCAGCGTGCGCGGCAACGCGTGGCTCCGCGCGCGGCTCGGCGAGCGGGGCTGCGCGCTGGCCCGACGGATCGGACTGATGACCTACCCGCTCTACCTCCTGCACAACGTCAACGGTGCCGCCCTGATCCACCGCCTCGTCGGCGGCGGGGTTCCGCCCTACGCGGCGCTCGTGGCCGCGTGCTGCGCCATGCTCCTGCTGAGCTACGCCGTGATGCGCTGGGCCGAGCCGTTCGTCCGCGCCCGCCTGTCCGCCACGCTCGACAGGGTCGGCCTCGAGCGGCCGCTCCGCGCGGAGGGCCGCCCCGCCCCGGGGCTCTGAGCCGGGCGAGGACCGCGCCACGCCGGCCGTTTCGACGGCTCCGATCGTTGCGCCGCGCGCTCCGAGGGACCAGAACGGGCCCGCCCCGCACCCGGAGTGAGCCGAATGCGCACCGAGACGCCGCCGCTGATCCGCCTCGAGGAATACCGGCCCAGCGACTACCTGATCGATCGCGTCGACCTCGACATCCGTCTCGACCCGCACGCGACCCGCGTCGACGCGACGCTGACGCTGCGGCCGAACCCGGCCGGCGTGCCGGCGGCGCCGCTCACCCTCGACGGCGACGATCTCCGGCTGGTCTCGGTCGCGCTCGACGGCGCGCCGCTGGCGCCCGACGCCTACGCGGCGACGCCGTCCGGACTGATCCTCCGCGATCCGCCGCAGCGGCCCTTCGCGCTGCGTCTCGTCACGGAGGTGGATCCGACCGCCAACACCAAGCTGATGGGCCTCTACCGGTCGAACGGCGTCTACTGCACCCAGTGCGAGGCGGACGGCTTCCGCCGGATCACCTACTTCCTCGATCGGCCGGACGTGCTGTCGGTCTACACCACGCGCATCGAGGCCGACCGGGCCGAGGCGCCGGTCCTGCTCGGCAACGGCAATCCTGTCGGGACCGGCGCGGCCGGGCCGGACCGCCACTTCGCGATCTGGCACGATCCCCACCCGAAGCCCGCCTACCTGTTCGCCCTCGTGGGCGGCCGGCTCGGGAAGGTCGAGACGCGCTTCACCACGATGGAGGGCCGCCCCGTAACCTGCGCGGTCTACGTCGAGCCCGGCAAGGAGGACCGGGCAGGCTACGCCCTCGACGCCGTCATCCGCTCCATGGCCTGGGACGAGACCGCCTTCGGCCGCGCCTACGACCTCGACGTGTTCAACGTCGTCGCGGTGTCCGACTTCAACATGGGCGCCATGGAGAACAAGGGCCTCAACATTTTCAACGACAAATACGTCCTGGCGAGTCCCGAGACCGCGACCGACGGCGACTACGCGGCGATCGAGGCGATCATCGCGCACGAGTACTTCCACAACTGGTCTGGCAACCGCGTCACGTGCCGGGACTGGTTCCAGCTCTGCCTGAAGGAGGGTCTCACGGTCTTCCGAGACCAGGAATTCTCCTCCGACATGCGCTCCCGGCCGGTGCACCGCATCGCCGAGGTGCGCTCCCTGCGGGCGCGCCAGTTCCCCGAGGATGCCGGGCCGCTGCGGCACCCGGTGCGGCCGCGGGCCTACGCGGAGATCAACAACTTCTACACGGCGACCGTCTACGACAAGGGCGCCGAGATCGTCCGGATGCTGCGGACGCTGATCGGTCCCGAGGCTTTCCGGGCCGGCATGGACCGGTACTACGCCGACAATGATGGCCGCGCCGCCACCGTCGAGGACTTCCTGGCGGCCTTCGCGGCGGTGACCGGGCGCGATCTCAGCGCCTTCGCCCGCTGGTACGAGCGTCCCGGCACCCCCCGCCTCGCCGTCGCGGCCGCGTACGATCCGGCCGCCGCCCGCTACACCCTCCGGTTCGCCCAGAGCCTGCCCGGCGGCGGCGCGGAGTCCGACGGGCCGCCCCTGGTGATCCCCGTGGCCCTCGGTCTCGTCGGGGCGTCCGGGCCGCTGGCGGGCGCGACCTGCCCGGACGTGCGGGACGGCGTCTACGTGCTCGACCGCCCCGAGGCCGAGATCGTGTTCGACGCGGTCGCCGAGGAGCCGGTCCCCTCGCTCCTGCGCGACTTCTCCGCCCCGGTGCGGCTCGACCTCGCCCTGACCGACGCGGAGCGGATGCGGCTCCTCGCGCAGGACAGCGACCCGTTCAACCGCTGGCAGGCCGCGCAGGACGTCGCTTTGCGGCTGACCCTCGAGCCAGACGCCGATCGGACGGAGGCGTTCGCCGCGGCACTCGGCCAGTTCCTCGAAGACGAGGCCCTGGCCGACCCGGCCTTCGCGGCCCTGGTCCTGGCGCTGCCGAGCGAGGGCGAGGCCGCCGACGCGGTGCCGGCCGACGTGGATCCCGACGCGATCCACCGGGCGCGATTCAACCTGCGGGCGCGTCTGGGCCAGGCCCTGCGGCCGCGGCTCGAATCGATCGACGCGGCGCTCGCGCCGGTGGCCGGTGCGCCCTACAGCCCCGACGCCGCCTCGGCGGGGCGCCGGTCGCTCCGCAACGCGGCCCTCGACCTGGTCGCCGCCGGCGATCCCCGGGAGGGGGCTGCCCGCGCCGCCGCGCGGCTGGCCGAGGCCACCAACATGACCGACCGGCTCGCGGCCCTCGGCACGCTGGCGCTGATCCCGGGAGAGACCCGCGAGGCCGCCTTCGCGGAGTTCGCGGCCCGCTACGCCGACGAGCCCCTGGTCCTCGACAAGTGGTTCGCCCTCCAGGCCCAGATCCCGGAGCCCGGCACCCTCGACCGGATCGCGCGGCTGCAGGAACACCCGGCCTTCACCATGACCAACCCGAACCGCGTGCGGGCGCTGATCGGGAGCTTCGCGTTCGGCAACCCGACCCAGTTCGCCCGGCGGGACGGGGCGGGATTCGCCCGCGTGACCGAGACGGTCGCGGCGCTCGATTCGACCAACCCACAGGTGGCCGCACGGCTCCTCACGGCCTTCGGATCCTGGCGCCGGCTGGAAAAATCACGCGGCGCCAAAGCGGTCGAAATGCTGAATGGGATCAAGGCGATCCCGGGGCTTTCCCGGGACACAGCCGACATCCTCGCGCGCACCCTCGGAGGCGGCTAACCGTCTGAACCTGCGGTAGAAATCGATTCTCGGGCTCCCAGGCAACACCTGGGTTCCGTCAAGCCCTTATGGTAAAAAATCCGTGGACAAACTGCCCCCCGAAGTGATTGTATTCAGTCAGATTCGGGGGGCCTTCGGGGGCCGGGTGCCCACACCGGATCACAGTTCCCACGGGCGAGGTTCGGCCATGCCGGAGGCGGCTTCCGCTTCCTTCTCCGCGCGTGCGGATTCGAGTCTCACGATCTCGTGGCCCATGCGGAGCCGGGATCCGCGGCTCGGCCAGGCCGAGCGCTGGCTGCGCTACGCCGTGCCGGGAACGCTCGCGGTGTTCCTGGCCTGCCTCGTCGGGCTCGCCACCCTCCATATCCAGGGCCAGCGTGCCGAGATCCTGGCGGGCGCGAAGGCCGAGGTCGAAGGCTTCGCTCGTCTGGCCGCGCGGGCGGTGGATCCGGCCGGCACCGTGGCGGAGGACCTGCGCGCCCTGATGCCGGAGAGCGAGCGGCATCCCGGCCGCCGCCTGCTGGTGGTCCGCCCCGACACCCGCATCGTCGCCGCCCATCCGCCGCTGCCGGCCGACCGCACGACCCTCTCGGCGGTGCTCGGCGAGAGCGAGCCGCTCTCCGGCCTCGGCGAGCGCGCCGGCGCGATGGCCCTCGAGCTTCCCGGCGGCGAGAGCGTGCTCGCCGCGGTGCACAGCCTGCCCGGCGGCGCGGGACAGGTGGCGGTGCTCCAGCCCATCGAGCCGCTGCTGCGCGGCTGGAGCGCCCGGACCCGCGACCAGATCGTCCTGATCGCCGCCGCCGCCATCGTGATCGTCGGAGTCGGGCTCGCCTACGGCCTGCAGACCCGCCAGGCCGCCCGCGCCGACCGGGCCCGCGAGCAGATCCGCGGCCGCCTGGAGACCGCCCTGCGCCGGGGCGCCTGCGGGCTGTGGGACTGGGACATCGCGCGCGGCCGGATCTACTGGTCCGATTCGATGTACACGCTGCTCGGCTACAGGCGGCAGCACGAGTACCTCTCGTTCGGGGACGTCAACGGCCTGGTCCATCCCGACGACGGCGACCTGTACAGCCTCGCCCGGGGGCTCGCGGCCAACCAGACGCATATCGATCACGCCTTCCGCATGCGCGGTGCCGACGGGGCCTACGTCTGGCTGCGCGCCCGCGCCGAGGTCGTGGCGGACGCCGCCGACGGCGGCCGCCACCTCGTCGGCATCGCCAACGACATCAGCGAGCAGCGGGCCCTGGAGGAGACCAACGCCGCGGCCGACATGCGCCTGCGCGACGCCGTCGAGGCGATCTCGGAGGCCTTCGTGCTCTGGGATACCGGCAACCGCCTGGTCCTGTGCAATTCGAAATTCCGCCACCTCCACGCCCTGAGCCCCGAGGATGCGCAGGCGGGCCGGAGCTACACGGACGTGATGGGACGCGGCGTGCTGCCCCAGGTCCGGCGGGAATCGCCCGAGGCCGGGATGGCGCTGACCGACATTGCGGCCCGCACCTTCGAGGCGGAACTCGCCGACGGCCGCTGGCTGCAGATCAGCGAGCGGCGCACGAAGGACGGGGGCTACGTGTCGGTCGGGACCGACATCACCAGCCTGAAGCGCAACCAGGAGCAGCTCCTCGCCTCCGAGCGCGAGCTGATCGAGACCGTCAAGGACCTCAAACGGTCCCGCCGCACCCTCGAACTCCAGACCCAGCAGCTCGCGGATCTCGCCGAGCGCTACCTCGACCAGAAGGCGGCCGCCGAGGCGGCCAACCAGGCCAAGGCCGAGTTCCTGGCCAATATGAGCCACGAGCTGCGCACCCCGCTCAACGCCATCATCGGCTTCGCCGACGTGATGGAGAACGCGGTTCTCGGGCCGCTCGGCACCCCGCGCTACACCGAGTATTGCCGCGACATCCGCGAGAGCGGTTCGCACCTGCTGTCCATGATCGACGACATCCTCGACATGGCCCGGCTGGAGGCCCGGCGCGTGCGCCTGAGCCCCAGGGCGATCTCCGCCGAGACCGCGATCAGCGCGGCCCTCGCGCCCGTCGAGGCGGCCGCCCGCGAGAAGGCGATCACCGTCAGCGTCGACGTCGTGCCCGGCCTCGAGCTGCTGGCCGATCCGCAGGCGATCCGGCAGATCCTCGCCAACCTCGTGCAGAACGCCGTGAAGTTCACGCCCGCCGGCGGCCGCGTCGCCGTCCGGGGCCGCCGCGCCGGCGCGTGCACACACCTCTATATCGAGGACAACGGCATCGGCATCCCGACTTCCGACCTCGCCCGCCTCGGCCGGCCCTTCACGCAGGTCGAGCGGCAGATGACCCGGTGCCACAAGGGTTCGGGCCTGGGCCTCGCCATCACCCGCTCGATGGTCGAGCTCCACGGCGGCTCGCTCCGGATCCGCTCCGAGGAGACGGTGGGCACCATCGTGCTCGTCCGCCTGCCGGCCACGCCGGCCGAGCGCGAGGCCGGCGTTCCGGCCGGCTCGGCCCCTTCCGCGACGGCCGATTCCACGATTGTCAGGCGCGAGGCGCCGCGGGCGGGCCGTTCCGCCGCCTGAGCGGGACCGTTCACGGACGCGGATCGAGCCCGCCGCGGCGTGCGAGGCGGCCCTGTTCCGCGTGCCAGCGCGCGTCCGCGACGGCGCGTGCCAAGCGCCGGATGCGCCAGCGCCGGTACAGCGACAGGACCGGGTTGCCGCCGAGACCGGCCTGATGCCGGCTCAGGCGTCGCAGCAGGTCCGGCAGCTGCGCCGAGGCCGCCTCGCCCGTGGCGATGTCGATGGCCCGCATTTCCGCCCGGAGCCCCGCCTTCCAGTCGTCCATGACGCCCGCCTCCGCGATCATCGCCCGCCCCCGCGGCCGGCCGGAATTCCCAACAGCCCGCCCGCCGTCTCGCCCGCGGCATGAGTACACGCCGGAAAACCCTCCGTTCCGGATCCGGGTTTGCGCCGCAGGTGGTCCGCCCGGCGGACCGGACTGGAGGATACGGCCGATGCGATCCAGGACAACGTACCGCTGCACGCTGGCGCTCCTGCTCGGGCTCGCCGCCGGGCCCGCGCTCGCGCAGAGCACGGGCTACGTCACGGGTTTCCCGGGCAAGGATCCCGCGGGCGACGAGGAGATCGGCTGGGGGCCGGCCTACCGGCCCGAGACGAGCTTCGCGCAGCCCGGCACGCCGCCGACCCCCGGCGCGATCGCCGGCCGCGCCTATCGTGCCCGGACCGGGCTCGGCGTCTACGACCGGGTGCAGGGCGACGGTCTGTACCGGGGCCGGTAGCGGGCCGCACCGCGGTTTCAGGGCGCCGTGGACCCGCCGCGAGAGGATGGGGTTGAGGCGCGAGAACCTGTCCCGATCGCTCTGGAACGGTTTGATAGGGCGGCGGCTCCGAACGCGACAGCCGCGCCATCGCCCCCTCTCCCGTGCGGGAGAGGGTTGGGGTGAGGGACAAGAGGCCTCTCGGTCGAGCGCGCCATTGCCGCTCGGCCAGACTGCGCTTCGTTCGGACAGACCCGATCCCTCACCCTGTCCCTCTCCCGCACGGGAGAGGGGACCAGCGCCGCGTGCGGAACGCGCTGAACCGGCCCTAGCGCCGCCGCAGGGCCCGCTTCGCGGCCGCGCGCGCGTCCCGCTCGAACCGGGCGAGCCGGAGGCGCCGCTCCAGCGAGATCACCTGTCGACCGGGCGGGACCGCGATGATCTCGGCGACCGGAACCCGGTCGCGGTAGAGACCTTCCAGCGCCGATCCTTCCAGCGTCGCCGAGTCGAGCCGGTCGGCGAAGCCGGTCTCGTGGCAGGCCCGCACGATCTCGGCCTCGAGCAGCAGGCCCGGGGCGTGGCCGCGCAGATCCTCGTCGTAGGCGGTCTTCAGCAGGGTCGCGGTGCCGCCGCTGACCAGGGCGAGGCTGACGGCGACAGGCCGGCCGTCGAGGGTCAGCGCGTCGGCCCGGACGGCGACCGGGCCCGGAACCGCGGTGAACAGCGCCCTGGCCAGCGCGGCGCCCTCGGGCCGGCAGGCCATGGCGGTGCCGGCCTGCCCCTTCCAGCCGGCGCGCTCCAGGTCGAGGAAGGCCGCGACGAGGCGGGCGAGGTCCGATCCGCCCGTGGCGCACGCGTGGGCGACGGTTCCGGTCTCCGACAGGCGGCGCGCCCGGCGGCGCAGATCCTTGAAGCGCGCCCGGCCGGGATGGTCGGCGAGGAACGCCGCGTGGTCGGCGCGCCGGTCCATGACCGGGCGGTCGAAGCCCGCCACCGTGCCGATGGCCCAGCCGCGCGCGCGCATCGCCGCGAGCATCTCCGGAACGGCGCCCTCCCCGGTCGGCAGCAGCGGCCAGCGCCAGGGGCATCCGCCGGAGGCGGCCTCGAGGCCGGCCACTAGGGCCAGCGCGTGCGCGGCCCGGTCCGGACCGTCGGCGACCAGGGGAGCCGTGGCGGTCACGTAGGGCGAGAGGAAGGGCCGCAGGACCCGGCCGCCGAGGCCCGTCAGGTCCCGGGCCTCACGGTACGGGAGCAGCCCGACGAGACGGTCGCCCGCGCAGACCGTGACGTAGCGGAGGGCCGCCGGCAGCAGCCCGGCGGTCCGATGGGCCTCGATGACGTGCCGGGAGAAGTGCGGGTGCGCCGCGGCGCCCGCCGCGACCAGCGCGTCCCAGGCCTCCGGCTCCGGCGCGTCGCCGAGGGTGACGACGGCTCCGGACGGCGCGCGGAGGGGGCTCGCGGCGATCATCGGACCGCTCCGGCGGCCCAGACCGGTGTCGGCAACCCGTGGATGCGCCCCGCGGCGCGCGCGAGCAGGGCGGCCCGGCCCACGCTCGCCACCGCGACCGCAACGGCCGCGCCGAGCGTCCCGAGCGCCGGGACCAGGGCGAGGCACAGGCCGGCGGCGGCGAGGAGACTCCCCGCCGTGATGCCGGCGCAGAGCCGCTCCCCGCCCAGCATGGTCAGCAGATCCTCGCCCGGGCCGAACAGGCTCGCCCCGACGCTGCCGGCGATCAGGATGCACAGGATCGGCACGCTGTCGCCGAGACCCGGCCCGAACATGGCCAGCAGCAGGGGGCTGACGGCCAGGATCGCGCCGCCGACCACGAGCGTCGCGGCCGCCGTCAGACGGCCCTGGCGCCGGACCAGCTCGGCGAGGAGGAAGCGGTTGGCCTGCGCCTGGGCGGCGCTGTAGCGCTGGAGCGTCGCCGCGCTGACCGCGTAGTGCACGAACACCACGAATTGCTGGATGCGGGTCGCCGCGAAGTAGATCCCGACCTCGGCCGGGCTCACCAGGGCGCCGAGCACGATCACGTCGACGAAGGTGAAGCCGGCGTTGGCGAGGTCGATCGCGGCGATCGGCAGGCCCGTGCCGAGCCACGTGCGCCACCGGTAGCGGTGCGGCCCGGCCGGCAGCTCCCGCCGGAGCCGCGCGGCGAGGAGGGCGGCCTGCAGGGCGGTCGCGACCGCGGCGGCGACCAGCATGCAGGCCATCGCGACCTCGGCACGGGGCGGCGCGCCGAGCAGGATCGCCGCGACCATGCAGGCCATCATCAGAGTCTGGCGCAGCAGGTAGGGCGGCGCGATGGCGAGCCCGACCCAGTTCTGGCTGCGCGCCACACCCTCGAGGTAGTCCTGGAGCGCGAAGAGCGGCATCACGCAGAGCGCGACCAGGATCGGTGCCCAGTAGGCGGGGGCGAACAGGTCCGGCTCGAGCGCGAGCAGCGCCGCGCCGAGGCAGGCGACGGCGAGCGCCGCTCCGCCGGTCACGAGGGCGCCGGCCCGGATGTAGCCGCGCGCGAGGTCGAGGTCGCCCTGCGCCTGGTCGCCCGGCACGAACCGGCAGGCGCCCTGCGAGAGGCCGAGGGTCAGGGTGTGGCCCAGCATCGCGGTCCAGACCCAGACCGACGCGAAGATCCCGTAGGCGTCCCAGCCCATCAGCCGCGCCGCGAGCACCTGGGCGCCGTAGGCGAAGCCGGCCGACCCCACGCGGATCGCGAAGACCGTCAGGGCCGCCCGCTGCGGGCCGCTGCGCAGCGCCCGGAGGTGCCGGAGCGCGAGGACAGGGAGGGCCGTGGCTGACACTACGCGCTCCGCGCCGGTCCCGAACTCGGCGGGAGGCCGATCTCTGGCCGTCCGGTCTAGCCCGGGGCGCGTTGCGGCTCGGTTAAGGGCGGCTGGGCCGGGGCCGCCTTGGGCTCCTTGGGCGCCTCGGTCCGCATCAGCGAGGTGGCGATCGTCAGCGCCACGTGCTCGGCCATGCAGCGCAGGCCGAGGTCGTTGAGCCGGAACTGGCGGCCGAGCATGTGACCCTCGCCCTTGTCGCTGCGGTGCGACAGGTACTGCAGGGCCTCGTAGCGCCGGACCAGCGGCACGCCCTGCTGGGTCGCGACGCTCCGGACGGCCTCGACGATCCGGTTGTAGTCGACGTCGGCCGCCATGCTGGCCGTGTAGATCGGGTCGACCAGCACCACGTCGATCCCGTGGGACCGCATCCAGCCCACGGCCTCGGCCAGCGCGCTCGCGAAGGCGTCCACGTCGACGCGGGCGATGGCGTCGTGGGTGCCGACCTGCCAGACGACGAGGTCGGGCTCGGCCTCGGCCACCATGGTGCGCAGGCGCTCGGCGGCCCCGGAGGCGATCTCGCCCGGCAGGCCGCGGTGGTCGATCACCACGTCGACCTTCGGCAGGGCGTGTTCCAGCGCGGCCTCGAGCTTGGCCGGGTAGGAGGCCGAGGCGCCCGGCGCCGCGCTGCCGCCGATCGCCAGGATCTTGAGCGGACGGTTCTCCGCCAGCGCGGCCTTGACGGCGCCGAGCTGGGCGACGCTGTAGAGCTGCGCCCCCGGGACCCGGCATTCCTGCGACAGGGCCGGATCGTCCGCCACGGGGCCGGCGGCCTGCTCGGCCGCGGCCGAGCCGCCGGAGCCCGACAGCAGGAGCACGGCCAGCGCCGCGGCGAGCCGAGCCCGCGTCATGCGCGGGGTCGCGACGATCTGCTGCGGCTGCGCCATTCGACGAACCATGCCGTAAACCCCAGCCCGACGAGGCCCGAGCCGGCGACCAGCATATCGATCAGCGCGCCGCCGCCCGTCTGGAAACGCACGAGCTGCCCGATCAGGCTCAGGATCGAGCCCATCGAGAAGACAGCCAGTGAATTCCGGCCCATCTGACTCAGATAACCGACGACGCGGCCGATTCGGGGGGCGAGCACCGCGTAAAGCGGTGCAAACGCTAACAATACCCCCAGGAAATGAACCAGTCGCGCCGGGGTCAGGTAAGTCTTCTCGAACGTGAACAGTAGGCGCGGCTCCGGAACGAGCATCGGATCCGGGCGGATCTCCGTCACGGCGAGCACGATCCCGAGGAGAACGATCACGACGCCCGCCGGGATCAGGCGCCGCGACCAGCGGCGCAGGGCGTCGGAGCGGAGGTTCCAGCCCTGCAGGACGAAGCCCAGGACGAGCAGGAGCTGCCAGCAGAGCGGATCGAAGAACCAGTCGCCCTCGCCCGGCCAGGACGGGACGTTCCACCCGAAGACGAGGCTCGCGAGATAGACGCTCACGGACAGGCCCAGGGCCGCGAGCAGGCTGAAGCGGCCGACCAGGACGAAGACGGGCGCGATGCCGATCAGCAGCACGTAGAGCGGCAGGATGTTGAAGTAGCCGAGCTGGTAGGTCAGCAGCGCCATCCCGCAGACCGACTGGATCGGGTCCGCGAAGAAGCCGCCGGCATTGTGCCACTCGAGGATCAGCGGGTTGTCGAGCAGCAGCGCCGCCCCCGCGATGATCGCGAGCGCCAGGAGCATCACGGTCAGCTGCGCCCGGTAGACCTCGACGGTGCGGGCGAGGAGCCGCACCACGCTCCGGCCCGGCGGCTCCGGGTTGCCGTCGCGCCCGCGGGTGGCGATCCCGATCGACCAGCCGGCCAGGAACACGAACAGCTCGGCCGCGTCCGAGATGCCGTACTGCGAGAAGGTGTAGCGCTCGAAGGTGTTGCCCGGGATGTGGTTGATGAAGATCGTGATCAGGGCGAAGCCGCGCCAGAAGTCGATCGCGTTGGGGTCCCGCATCGTCGCGGCGGCTCCGAGTTTCGACGCATCAGGATGGCGGCGGCGGGAACGCGGCCCCTGATACGGCGCCGCATCGCTTCTGCAAAGGCGAACAAAGGTGGGGATCGCGCGGCCCGATCGAACCGGACGGTCACACCCGCGTTATGGCCCGGCACGGAGTTCCGCACCCATGACCCGCCCCCTCACCGCCCTCGGCCTCGCGCTCCTCCTGCCGGTCCTGGCGACCGGCCCCGCGCTGGCTCAGGCCCAGACCGGAACCGGCGGCGGCCCCGCCTCCACGGCGACCGCCCCCAACACCTCGTCGGTCGGCCGCGTCATGCCGCCGAGCCGCGGCGCCGCTGCCGAGACGCCGGACGACCGGCGCGTGCGGACGCCGCGCGAGGCGAAGAACGACAAGCTCATGCGCGGTATCTGCATCGGCTGCGCCCCCCGATAAGGGGGGCGGCGACGGGGCGGCGACCCCGCGCCGCCGGCGGCGCTACTTGCCGCGGCGCAGGCGCAGGTCGTCCTCGCTCTCGCGGGAGAGGCGCAGCAGGTTCTGCCCGTAGGCGGTCTTGGCGAACATCTCGCCGCGGGCCACGAGCTGGTCGCGGGTGATGAACTTCTGCAGGTAGGCGATCTCCTCGAGACACGCCACCTGCAGGCCCTGCCGGTTCTGCAGGGTGCGGACGAACTCGCTCGCCTCCAGCAGGCTGTCGTGGGTCCCGGTGTCGAGCCACGCGTAGCCGCGCGACATGCGCTCCACGTGCAGCTGGCCGCGCTGCAGGTAGGCCTCGTTGACGCTGGTGATCTCCAGCTCGCCCCGGGCCGAGGGCTTCACGTCGGCGGCGATGTCGAGCACCTGGTTGTCGTAGAAGTACAGGCCGGTCACCGCCCAGGTCGATTCCGGGTTCTGCGGCTTCTCGACGATCTTCGTCGGCCGCCCCGACTTGTCGAGGTTGACGACGCCGTAGGCCTGGGGGTTGTCGACGTGGTACGCGAAGACGGTCGCGCCCTGCTTGCGGCTCGACGCGCGCTCCAGGAGCTCGCCCATGCCGGCGCCGAAGAACAGGTTGTCGCCGAGGATCAGCGCCACGTCGTGGTCGCCGACGAAGTCGCGCCCGATCACGAAGGCCTGGGCGAGGCCCTCCGGCCGCGGCTGCAGGGCGTAGGAGAACTTGAGGCCGAACTGCTCGCCGGTGCCGAACAGGCGCTTGTAGTTGTCGAGGTGCTCCGGCGACGAGATGATCAGGATCTCGCGGATGCCGGCGAGCATCAGCACCGAGACCGGGTAGTAGATCATCGGCTTGTCGTAGACCGGCAGGAGCTGCTTGTTGATCGACAGCGTGGCCGGGTGCAGGCGCGTGCCGGATCCGCCGGCCAGAACGATGCCCTTCATGGCTTGGAAACTCCCTCTGAGACCGGCCCGACGAGCCGGTCCAGGATGTCGTCGAGCGCCGCCTGCCAGGGCCGCGGCGCGATGCCGTAGGCGGCCGTGAGGCTGTCGGTGGACAGGCGCGAATTGGCCGGCCGCCGGGCCGGTGTCGGGTAGGCGGAGGTCGGGATGCCCTTGACCGGCACGGAGCGCCCGCCGCGCCGGGCCGAGCCCGCCACGATCGCCTCGGCGAAGCCGCACCACGTGGTGTCGCCCCGGTTCACGCAGTGGAACGTGCCGGTCGGCGCCTCCGGATCCGCGGCCATGGCCTGCGCGATCGTCGCGAGGGCCGCGGCGAGGTCGGCGGCCGAGGTCGGGCACCCGTGCTGGTCGTTCACCACGGTCAGCGCGTCGCGCTCCGCCGCGAGCCGCAGCATCGTCTTGACGAAGTTGCCCCGGTGCGGGCTCACCACCCAGGCGGTCCGCACGATGGCGTGGCGCGGGTTGCCGGTGCGCACCGCCAGCTCGCCGGCGGCCTTGCTGGCACCGTAGACGCTCTGCGGGTCGATCGGCGCGTCGGGCGCGTAGGCCCCGTCGGGCTTCGTTCCGGCGAAGACGTAGTCGGTCGAGACGTGCACCAGCGGGATTCGCTTGGCGGCGGTCGCGGCCGCCAGGATCGCCGGGGCCAGCGCGTTGAGGTGCCACGCCGCGACGACGTCGGACTCGGCCTTGTCGACCGCCGTGTAGGCGGCGGTGTTGATCACCGCCCGGTAGTCGCGGGCGGCGAGCGCCGCCGCGACGGCGTCCGCGTCGGTGATGTCGAGATCCGCGCGGCCCGGCGCGTGGACGGTGACGCCGTCCGGCCAAGTCAGGGCCTGCAACTCGGTGCCGACCTGGCCGGCGCCGCCGAGGACGAGGACGTCCATCAGCCGTTGAGCCCCAGGCGCTCGCCCTTATAGCGGCCCTCGCGGATCGGGCGCCACCAGCCCTCGTTGCCGAGGTACCACGCCACGGTATCCTCCAGCGCCTGCTCGAAGGTCTTCTGCGGGCGCCAGCCGAGCTCGGTCTCGGCCTTGGTGCAGTCGATCGCGTAGCGCCGGTCATGGCCCGGGCGGTCGGCCACGAAGCTGATCAGCTGATCGTGGGGCGCGCCCTGCGGGCGCAGCCGGTCGAAGGCCGCGCACAGCGCCTTGACCACCGCGAGGTTGTTGCGCACCGCGCGGCCGCCGAGCAGGTAGGTCTCGCCGATCCGGCCGCGCTCCAGCACGGCCACGAGGCCCTTGGCGTGGTCCTCCACGTGGATCCAGTCGCGCTCGTTCAGGCCGTCGCCGTAGACGGGCAGCTTCTTGCCCTCGAGGGCGTTGAGGATCATCAGCGGGATCAGCTTCTCGGGGAAGTGACGCGGCCCGTAATTGTTCGAGCAGTTGGTCACCAGGACCGGCAGGCCGTAGGTCTCGTGCCACGCGCGGGCGAGGTGGTCGGAGGCCGCCTTCGAGGCCGAGTAGGGCGAGCGCGGATCGTAGCGGCTCTCCTCCGTGAAGAACGCGTCCGGCGGCAGCGAGCCGTAGACCTCGTCGGTGGAGACGTGGAGGAATCGGAAGGTCTTCCTCTCGGCCTCCGGCAGCGTCTCGTAATGGCCGCGGGCGCCGTCCAGCATGGTCTGCGTGCCGATCACGTTGGTGCGCACGAAGGCGCCCGGGTCGGTGATCGAGCGGTCGACGTGGCTCTCGGCGGCCAGGTGCATCACCGCCTCGGGCTTGAAGTCCGCATAGGCCTTCTGCACGGCGGCGCGGTCGCAGATGTCGGCCTCGACCAGGCGATGGCGCGGGTTGTCGGCGAGCGGCGCCAGCGAGACCGGGTTGGCCGCGTAGGTCATCGCGTCGAGGGTGCAGACGTCGTGGCCGAGATCGTTGACGAGGTGCAGCACCAGCGCCGAGCCGATGAAGCCGCAGCCTCCGGTCACCAGGATGCGCATGGCGGATTACCTCTTCGGATCGATCGAGAACTGAGAAAGCCGGGGCAGCCTAAGACCGGCCGTCGTGACAAAATTGCGGCCGGGCCGCGCTCTTCAGAAGACGCGGCCGAGATCGGCGAGCTTCGGCGCCCGGCGATCCTTGTCGGACAGGATCGCCGCCTCGCCGGAGACCGGCCACGGGATCCCGATCGCCGGATCGTTCCAGAACAGCGCGCGGTCGTGCTCGGGGCTGTAGTAGTCGTCGACCTTGTAGGCGACCATGACGTCGGGGGTCAGGGTGCAGAAGCCGTGCGCGAAGCCGTGCGGGATGTAGAGCTGCTCGCCGTTCTCGGCGTCGAGCGTGACGGCGACGTACTTCCCGTAGGTCGGCGAGTCGCTGCGGATGTCGACCGCGACGTCGAGGATCGCGCCCTGCAGCACGCGGATCAGCTTGGCCTGCGCGCGGGGGGCGATCTGGAAGTGCAGGCCGCGGACCGTCCCCTGCGGGGCCGAGAAGGACTGGTTGTCCTGCACGAACGGCGTGGTGATGCCGGCCCGCGCCAGGGTGTCGGCCCGGAAGGTCTCCGAGAACCAGCCCCGCGCGTCGCCGAAGCGCTTCAGGACGATGCGCTTCACGTCCGGGATCTCGGTCTCGATGACGTCCATGCCAGCGCCCTTCTTGCGGATCCCGTCGCGAGGTCCAGCGGACGTCTCCGCGTCGGTCGTTCCGGGTCGCGCGCCCGCCTCGCCGACCACAACCTCGGTGATGCACCGCGACTTCCGGTCATTCGCCGTCCGTGTCAAGGCGTGCGGGCTGCGGTGGCGTGCACGAGGGGAGCCGATGACGGGCGGAGCCGGACCCGCGGTGGACGGCCTGCTGCGTGCCCAGCTGGCCGATCCGGCCTGCACGTGGAGCCTCGGCGGCTACGGAGCCGCCGCCGTGTTCGCGCGGGAACCCGACGAGCCGGCACGGCCCCTCGAGGACGACGCGATCGGGATCCGCACGGCCCGCGGCGCGCTCGCGGTCCGGGCGCATCCGGATCTCAGGCCGTTCGCCTACGAGACCGGCTTCGCCGACGGCTGGAGCCAGACGCTCGCGCTCTGCCTTCCCGAGGCCGCCTGCGCGATGGGCCGGCGCACCGTTCTGACCGAACTGGGTCCCGACGAGGCGGCAATCCGGCCGGAGGACCGCGCCGCGCGCCTGTTCGATCTCGGCCTCGGTCTGCGCGCCGCAGATGCCTGCATCCGGACCGCCGACCCCGCGCGGATCGCCCGCTTGCGGGCGCTGGCGGGCCGTCCGCTCCTCGCCGCCGGCGCCGCGGCGATGCCGTCCGCTGTCATCTCGGGCCTGGACCAGATCGTCATCACCCGCATCGGTCGTGTCGAGGTCTTCGCGCCGGAGGCCGATCGGGCGGCCGCGGGGCCCGGGCCGCGGTGCCACCTGCTGCCGCAACTCCTGCGACTCGCACGCACGCACGCGGCCACCGCGCCGATCCCGCCGGGTTGGATACCCTGCGGGACGCTGCATCCGGCCCATCCCGTGCGGGACGGGGCCGGGCGACCGGTCCCGTTCGATGCCGGGCGCCACGCCGCGTTCGGACGCGTCCTCGACCGATGGGGCGATCCCGCGCTGGTGGCCCTGCGCCGCGCTGTGCTGGACGGCCAGGATCCCGATCCGCCGCGCGCGGGCGGACGGTTCGCGCGCTCGGCGATCCGCGCGGCGCGCGCCCAGCGGGTGGCTATCGTCAGGTAGTGCCGTCCCCGATCGCGTCCTGATGGTTCGGAGAGACGGCGATCCCGGTCGAGACAACCGCGTCGTAACCCCCTCTCCCGTGCGGGAGAGGGTCGGGGTGAGGGACGAGAAGCTTCAGGATCAGGCGCGCTCTCGGGTTGCCGACAGGCCGCGACTCACCCTGTCCCTCTCCCGCACGGGAGAGGGGACCGGCGCCTCGTGCGGCACCGGCTTGGCGATCACTTCGTCCGAACCCAATCCCGGGACCGAATCCAGGCCTCTCAGGGAATGCCGATCATCTTGTGGGTCTGCAGCGAGAGCCGCCAGCGGGCGTCCCGGCGGCAATAGGCGATCGCCGCCTCGGTGCTGGCGACCCGGTCGGGGCCATCCATGGGCTGGAGGAAGCGGTGCTGGAAAGCGAGATCCACGAAGGCCGCGGGATCGGCGTCCGCCTGCGGGTAGACGAGCTTCAGCTCGTGGCCGGAGACCTGTGCGAGGGCGTTGCTCCCCTTGGGGCTGACGCAGATCCAGTCGATCCCCGGGGGCGCCGGCAGCGTGCCGTTGGTCTCGATGGCGATCTCGAACCCGGCCGCGTGGACGGCCTCGATCAGCGGCGTGTCGAGCTGGAGCAGCGGCTCGCCGCCGGTGAAGACAACGTAGCGGTTCGCGGTGCCGCCCGCCCAGGTGGCGGCGATCACGTCGGCGAGGGAGGCCGCGTCCGCGAAGCGCCCGCCGCCCTCCCCGTCCATCCCGACGAAATCGGTGTCGCAGAACCGGCAGGCCGCGGCGGCGCGATCGGCCTCGCGCCCGGACCAGAGGTTGCATCCGGCGAACCGGCAGAACACGGCGGCACGGCCCGCCTGCGCGCCCTCGCCCTGGAGCGTGTGGAAGATCTCCTTGACCGCGTAAGCCACAACCGTCCCAGTCACCGTCGCGCGCGATCCGGCTTGCGCGCCCGGTCTGCACATAAGCCGTGCCGCCCGCGCGGGCCACCGACAACCGCGCCGTGCAGACCCGCGATGTGATCTCGCCTTGCTCTTGCCACGGTAGGCTCGTTCATGCCGAGATGCAGTCCGGCGACCGCCTTCGGCCGACCGGGCTGCGCCGCTCTCCGGCTGGCCGGCCGGAAATCCGACGCCCCCAGGGCGTCGATCCAGGCGATCCTCTGACGAGTCGGGCTCGAATGTCCTCTTCTCTCTACCGACGCCTCACCGTCGGGCTTGCGGCGCTGACGGGTCTGCTCGGGGCAGGCCTGGTCGGGATCGGCGCCGCGAACGCCGTGACGGTGCCGATCCTCGTGGCCGACGTGGATTCGGGCAAGGTCATCTACGCGCAGGCGCCGACCGATCCCTGGTACCCGGCCTCGATCACGAAGCTGATGACGACCTACGTCGCCCTGGACCTCGTCCGCCAGGGCAAGGTCTCGCTCGACTCGATGATCACCATCTCGGCCGCCGCCGCCGCCGAGCCGCCGTCGAAGATGGGCTTCAAGCCGGGCACGCAGCTCACCCTCGACAACGCCCTGAAGATCATCATGGTCAAGTCGGCGAACGACGTCGCCTACGCGATCGGCGAGTCGCTCGGGGGATCCGTCGAGAACTTCGCCGCGCTGATGAACGAGACCGGGCAGCGGATCGGCATGCACGACAGCCGCTGGTTCAACCCGAACGGCCTGCCCGACCCGCGCCAGTGGACCTCCGCCCGCGACATGGCGGTCCTCGCCCGGGCGCTGATCCGCGACTTCCCGGATTCCCACGACCTGTTCTCGATCTCGGCGATCCAGTTCGGCCGCGCCGTGATGGCGAACCACAACGGCCTGCTCGGGCGCTATCCCGGCACGGACGGGATGAAGACCGGCTTCATCTGCTCGGGCGGCTTCAACGTCGTGGCGACCGCCACGCGCAACGGCCGGCGGATCGTCACCATCGTGATGGGGCAGCCGACCCCGCGCGAGCGCGACGTGAAGACCGCCGACCTGTTCGACTACGCCTTCGGCCAGAGCGCCGGCTGGACCAGCCCGACCCTCGACGCGCTGCCGGCCTCCGCGATCCCGGCGCCGCCGGACATGCGTCCCTTCGTGTGCGGCGGCAAGAAGCCCCCGGCCATCGAGGACGGTCCCGGCGCGCTGAGCGCCCCCGGTTCGGCCGCGCAGCTGATCGGCGGCTCGGCGGCGAACTCGCCGGCGCTGGCGCTCGCCGCGTTCTCCAACCCGGCCCTGCGGGCGCGGTCCCTGCCGCCGCGGGCGCCGCTCCAGCCGATCGCCGTCTGGGTCGGTCGCAACCCGGCCGAGGGCCAGCAGATCCTCGAGGCGCAGGAGGCCGAGCAGAAGGCCGCCGCCGCCAACACCCGCGCCGCCAAGCTCGAGGCCGCCAAGGCCAAGCGCGCGGCGGCCCTCGAGGCGGCCAAGCAGGCGCGCGCGGCGCGCCTGGAGCGGGCCGAGGCCGCGAAGGCGGCCGCCAAATCCGCTCCCAAGGTCGCCGCGAAGCCGGGCCACGGCGTGCCGCGGAACGCCAGCGCCTACACGTCGGACGTCACGCCCGGGATGCCGGAGGCCAAGCCCGGTAAGGGCCTGAGCAAGCCGGCTCCGAAGGCGGCCGCCCACAAGCCGTCGCCCGCCAAGGCCGATACGACGTCCCACAAGGCGGCGGCCAAGGCCCCGGCCAGGAAGCCGGCCGCCAAGAAGGCGGCGGCCGACGAGTAGGTCCGCGCGGGTGTCCGTGCGGCCGCCGCGTTGCCGCGGAGGCCGCCACACCCCACTTCGTCGCCCATGTCGCCGCCTCTGTCAGAGACCCCCGCCCCCGCTCCGGACCCGCGCCGCCCGGAGCCGATCCCGCTGACCGTGCTCACCGGCTTCCTCGGAGCCGGGAAGACCACCCTGCTGAACCGGCTGCTGCGCGATCCCGCGCTCGCCGACACGGTGGTGATCGTCAACGAGTTCGGCGAGATCGGCCTGGACCACCTGCTGATCGAGACCGTCGACGAGGACATGATCCTGCTCGGCGCCGGCTGCCTGTGCTGCACGGTGCGGGGCGACCTGATCGCGACCCTCGAGGATCTGCTGCGCAAGCGCGACAACGGCCGGATCCGGCCGTTCCGCCGGGTCGTGATCGAGACGACGGGCCTCGCCGATCCGGCGCCGATCCTGCACGCGCTGATCTACCACCCCTACCTCGTGCTGCGGTACCGTCTCCAGGCCGTGGTGACGGTGGTGGACGCGGCTACCGGCGCCGCGACCCTCGACGCCCATCCGGAAGCCCTGCGGCAGGCCGCGGTCGCCGACCGGATCGTGCTGACCAAGGCCGACCTCGCGGGCGACCTCTCGGGGATCCGCGCGCGCCTCGCGGCGCTCAACCCGGCCGCCCCGATCGTCGCGCCCGACGCCCCCGCGGACACGCTCCTCGGCGGCCTGTTCGGCCTCGACGGCAAGACCGCCGACGTGCGCGCGTGGCTCGGCGACGCGGCCCTGGAGCAGGCGCATCACCGCCACGCCGACGTGAACCGCCACGACGCGTCGATCCGGGCGATCTGCCTGACCAGCGCGGCGCCCGTGCCGCGCCCCGCCTTCGAGATGTTCATGGATCTCCTGCGCTCCGGCCACGGGCCGAAGCTGCTCCGGCTCAAGGGCCTCGTCGCCCTCGCCGACGATCCCGAGCGTCCCCTCGTCGTCCACGGCGTCCAGCACGTGTTCCACGCGCCGGTCACCCTGCCGGCCTGGCCGGATCCCGACCACACCTCGCGCCTCGTCCTGATCCTGCGCGACCTCGATCCGGCCTTCGTGCGCCAGCTCTGGGACGCCTTCCTCGGCCGCCCCCGGGTCGACGCGCCGGATGCCGCCGCCCTGACCGACAATCCCCTGGCGATCCCCGGCCCCTGACGCCGGCGGTCGGCACCGTCCTTGAAGCCCTCGACGCGAGGGGCGCCCCGGAGGCGCCGGATCGTCCCGGATCGGGACGGGTCGTCGAGAGGCAGGACACGCGGATGGCGCGACGCTTCACCGTGATACAGGGCGGGCTCACCGAGCGGCCGGACCGCGCGGCGGATCCGGAAGCCGGAGCCGGTGCCGAGGACGGCGCCGAGGACGGCGCCGAGACCGGGACCTGGCGGGTCGATCTGCGGCGACCCGGTGCCGTCGACGCGGCCTCCGTCGCCGCGTGGCGGGCCATGCTGGTGCGCAACGCGGTGACCGACCCGCTGCGCGACCCGGACCACCTCCTCCCGCTCGCCCAGCACCGCCCGGCCGGTCGTCCCGTCGCCGTCGCCCTCGCCTGGAGCCGGGACGCGCGCGACGGCCCCGAGACGCTGCGCGGCGTGGTCCCGCTGGCGATGCCGCATCCGGTCTGGGGCCGCCGCGCCCGGCCCTGGGAGCCCGCCGAGCCCGACGCGGCCGCCCTCGTGGAGCGCGCGGCCGCGGAGGCCGTCGACCGGGCGCTGCGCGAGCGGCTCGGGGCGCTGCGCCGCCCGCTCCGTCTCGTCGGCCAGTCCGCGCCCGCCCCGGAACCGGAGCCGCGGCGCCCTGTCCTGGCGGCCAGCCGCCCGGCGCGTTCCCGGCCGATCCCGGCCGGGAACCTGCTCGGCGTGCGTCCCGAGGGCTGGGAGCCCGCGGAGACCGAGATGCTCGCCGTCACCGAGCCGGAAGCGGTCCGCGACGCGGTCGAGACCTTCCTCGCCCTCGACGCCCGCACGGCCGCGCGGCCGATCATCGCCGACCCGGCCGAGGCGTCGCTGGTGCGTGTGGTCACCCGGCTGTTCGCCCGCCGCGGCGCGCTGCGGGTCGAGTTCCGCCGTCGGGCCGGCGCGGTGGTCGCCGGGACGCTCCACCTGTGCGCCGGCGCCAACGCGGTGCCCTGGCGCCGCGCCCGGGCCTGAGTGGTCGGTGAGCAGTCAATCCGCCGCGTCCGGGGCGCCTGTCGACGTGGGCGGCGAACCCTAGCTGGCCGACATGACCCGCGACCTGCCCCACGGCGTTCGACCCGCTCCGCGCCGGAAGGCGGCCGCACGGACTGTGCCGCGCTCGCGCGGGGCGGGCGAGGCCGACCGGGTGGCCGCCATCCTCGCGCGCCTCGCCGAGCGGGACCCGGATCCGAAGGCCGGATTCGACCACACCGACCCGTTCCGCGTGCTCGTGACCGTGCTGCTCTCGGCCCAGTCCACCGGCCCGACCGTCTCGCGGATCGCGGACGCGCTGTTCGCCGAGGCCCGCGATCCCGCCGCCATGGCGGCCCTGGGGGAGGCCCGGATCACCGAGATCGTCCGGCCGGTCGGGCTCGGGCCCTCCAAGGCGCGCAACATCGTCAGGCTGTCGGCGGTCCTGCTCGCGGAGCACGGCGGCGCCGTCCCGCGCAGCGCCGCGGAGATGCGCCGCCTGCCGGGGATCGGCCGCAAGAGCGCCGAGGTCACGGCGAACTTCGCCTTCCACGAGCCGGTGATCGCGGTCGACACCCACATCTTCCGGATCGCGAACCGGATCCCCCTCGCTCCGGGCGCGACGGTCGACGCGGTGGCCGACGGCCTCGCCCGAATCGTGCCGGACGCGTTCAAGGACAACGCCCATGTCTGGCTGTTCCGGCACGGGCGCGACACCTGCACGGCCCGGAAGCCCGCCTGCCCCCGGTGCCCGGTCTCCGACCTGTGCGCGTGGCCGGGCAAGGCGACGGCCTAGAGGTTACTCGTCCTCGCCGAAGCGGTTGGCCAGCAGGGCCTCGATGGCGTCGAGGCAGCTCTCCGCGTCCGGGCCGACGGCGGTGACGGCGATGCGTGTGCCCATGGCGGCGCCGAGCGTCAGCAGGCCCATGATCGAGCGTCCGCCGACCGTCTCGCCGGCCCGGGTGACCGTCACGGCGGCGTCGTAGCGCTCCACGGTCTGCACGAACTTCGCGGAGGCGCGGGCGTGGAGGCCCCGCCTGTTGATGATCGGGAGCTTGCGGATAAGGCCGCCCTCCGGAACCGGCGGATCGTCATCGGTCTCGAAAAGCTCGTCCATTGCCCGTGGTGTTTCCCGCCCGATCGGCGGCCCTGGCGGCCGCTCGTCCCGAACCTAAACCATTGACCGGGCGTGTCGATCCCGCAGCCCCGCGGGCGCGGTGGAACGGGCGGCTGTGTGACCGTGCCGGCTACCACTCGTACTCGGCGCCGACGCCGAGGCTGGTGCGGCCGTCGGTCCCGGCCTCGCCCTTCAGCTTGATCCGGCGGGTGACGTCGAAGTCGACCCCGACGGCGGTGTCGGCGGGCTTCGCCCCGGCCTTCACGCCGACGCTGACCCGATCCGAGATGTAGCGCGAGGCGCCGATCGCCGGCCCGCCGCTCGCGCCGGTGGAGACGTCGAGGCTGTCGAGGCCGAGGCTCTTGCGCGCCTGCTCGAACACGTCCGGACCGGCGGCGCCACCCGAGAGCTGGGCGACGGCCTGGGCGAGCTGCAGCGCCTGGAACGGCGACAGGCCGGCCGACGCTTTCTTGAACAGGATCCGCGACAGGATCTCGTCCTGCGGCAGGACCGGATCCGAGGTCAGGGAGAATTGCGGCGCGTCCGCGAAGCCCGAGACCGCGATGCGGGCGGTCACGTCGGTGGCCTTGGTCTCGGCGACGAAATCGAGCTCCGGCGTGGTCAGGCTGCCGGCGAAGGTCAGCCGGCCGCGGCTGAAATCCAGGCGCTGGCCCACGAGCTCGAACTGTCCGCGCCGCAGCGAGAACGCGCCGTTGGCGTTGGGCGACGCCGAGGTGCCGGTCACGCGCAGCGCACCGCCGAGTTCCGCGTCGATGCCGCGCCCGCGCACGAAGATGCGGCTCGGCGCGTCGATCGTCACGTCGAGGGTGGCGTCGAACGGGACGGCCGGCTTCCCGCCCCGTCGCCCGGACCGGGTCGCGGCCTTCCGCTCCGCCCGCTGCGCCAGACGCGCCTTCAGGGCCGGCGGCGTGTTGACGTGGCGGACTCCCGGCAGCGGCCGGATGGTGGCCGGCAGCCGGTCCGGAACCGCGACGTCGATCGACACGACGTTCACCCGGCCGGCGATCCGCGGCGTCCGCGCCAGCGGCCCCGCCAGCGTGATGTCGACGCTCGACACGGCCGTCATCAGAGGGCTCGAGACGAGTTCGGCCTTGTCGGCGACGACGTGGAAATTGCCCGGGAAGTCGGGCGCGAGGGAGACGCGGCCGGTTACGGAGACCTGACCGCCGTTGCGGGCGGTCGCGGTCAGGCGCTCGACCACGACGCTGTCGCCGCGGCCGGTGACGCGACCCTCGATCCCGGTGAAGCGGAGCCCGTTCAGCGGATCGGTGAAGCTCCCGCCGCTCAGCACCGCCGCGCCCTGGGCCCGCGGCGCCGCGAGCGTGCCGGTGACGCCGCCGTCGATGGCGATCTTGCCGGTGACGCTCTGGCCGCCGACGCTCAGGAGGGAATTGGCGAGGGCGGCGTCGAGTGTCCCGCGCGCGCGCAGGTCCAGCGGACCCCCGGCCTCCACGGGCAGCGACCCGGAGACCGTCAGGGCGACACCGCGCCCGGCCGTGACCCGCCCGTCCAGGCTCGCCTGCCCGTCCGACAGCCTGCCCTTGGCAGTCGCGTCGATCGCCGGCAAGCCGGCCTGCCGCGTCTGCGGGGCAACGAGCTTGGCGACGCTGACCGCGTAGCGCCCCTCCGGCCGCGTCGCGGGGCCGCGGAGATCCGCCTCCCCGTCCAGGGTCCCCGAGAGGGCGAGGCTCGGTGCGGCGATCCGGGCGAGCGACAGGGGCAGCGACCGGATCGCCACCTTGAGGTCAAGATCCCGCCCGGCGCGGCCCGCGACCGTGACGCGGCCGGAGCCCGCCGCGATCGACAGGCCGTCGATCACCGCGCCGCCGTCCCGGAGGGTGATCGCCGCCGGCCCGGTGAGGGCGAAGCGGTCGTTGCCGCGGGCCGCCGACAGGCGCTGGATCTCGATCCGCGTGTCCGCGGCCGGGACGACCCGCGCGGCACCGTCGAGCGTGAAGCCGCGCGCCCGGGCGGTGAGGCTCACGTCGCTGAAGGCGGGCGTGCCGTTGGCGAGGAGCCGGATTGCGTCGACCTGCTGGCCGGCGGCCACGAGCCGGTCAGCCTCGACGCGCCCGTCGAGGACCGGGTGGGCGCGCAGGTCGCGTCCCGAGAGGTCCGCGTCGAGCCGCGCGAGGGCGGTCTCGCCGTAGCGGAGACCGCCCCCGGTGGCGCGGACGGTCACGTCCTGGCGGCCGCCGTCGCGGGCGAGGGTCAGTGCGGCGTCGAGGCGGCCCGCGACCGGTTCCGGGACCAGGGGCGCGATGTCTGTCAGGTCGCCGGCCCGCACGGTGAGTGCGCCGGCCGACAGCCACGTGTCGGCCGCGACCGTCGCCTGGCCGGCGACGGAGACCGAGCCGAGATCGAGGCCGAGCCGGTCGAGGACCCAGTCCCCGCCGACGCGCGCGAGGTGCGCGCCGCCGGTCAGCGGCTTGCCGCCGACATCGCCGCCGAGCCGGACCGTGCCGTCCGGCGCGAGGAGCGCGTCCCGCAGGACCGCCTCGACGCGCAGGTCCCGGATCGGCTTGCCGGCCGCGGTGGCGGAGGGCGCCGTCAGGCTCGCGGTCACGTCCGGATGCTCGAGGGATCCGGTCAGGCGCGCGTCGACGCCCGCCCTGCCGGTGAGGCGCCCGTCGAGATCCGCGAGGCTCTTGAGGTCGATCCTGCCGGTGACGTCCGCGCGGGTCGCCGTCGCCTCGCCCTGCAGGGTCGCGGTGACGCCGGAGCCTTCGAGGCGCAGATGGTCGAAGCCGTACCCGTCGAAGGTCTGGGAGACGCGCCCCTGGAGGCTCGGCGCGCGGCCGAGGGTGCGGTCGGCCGCCCGGATCCCGGTGACGACGCCGCTCGTCGTCACGGCGAGGTCGGCGGCGACGGCCTTGCGCGCCGGATCGCCGCTGAGCCGCGCCTTGGCGTCGAGGCTGCCCGCGAGACCCTGGCCCGCGAGGCCCGAGAAGACGGAGAGGTCCGGCAGCGCCGCGTCCACGGTGCCGGTCAGGGTGTTCTGGCCGACCCGGCCGGCATAGGCGGCCCGCGCCGTGTCGGAATCGAGGTTGAGCGCCGCGATATCGAGAACGCCGTCGGCGCCGGCCGAGGCCCGGAGCGTCACGGTGGCCCGGCTGCCGATCGCCCGGCGCAGGGCCGGGTCGGCGAGCTTCAGCCCGTCGACCCGGCCGTCCGCCGCGATGGCGAAACGCTGCGCCGACGGCTCGCCCTGCGGGTCGATGCCGAGGCTGGCCTCGATCCGGTCGAGGCTGGAATTGCGGCTGCGCAGGGCGGCCGCGTCGAGACGGCCCCGGACGGTGGGCGCCGCCAGCGGTCCCTTGAGGCTGCCGTCGAAGACGAGCTTGCCGATCTCGGCCTCGCCGGCCCGGGTGACGTCGCCCTCCGTCGGCAGGGCGCGCGCCTGCAGCGTCAGGTCGGCGATCCGGTCGCGGGTGAGGCTGCCGCCGGCCGTCAGGCGCGCCGTGCGGGAGGTCAGCTCCAGCCGGTCGATCCGGAAGGCGCCGCTATCCGCGAAGGCGAGGCCGCCGTCGAGCTTGGTGGTGCCGGCGAAGACCGCCGCCGCCGGACCGGGCATCAGTCCCTCGATCCGGGCCGCGAGGTCGAGGGCGAGGCGCCGCTCGGATCCGATGCGGGAGATCTTCGCCCCGCCCCTGGCGCCGATGTCGGGACCGGCCGTGAAGTCGAGCTTGGCCCCCCAGGCATCCAGTGTCCCGGTCCCGTCGAGCGCGAAGTCGATCGGCGGGGTGCCGGGCAGGTTGGCGGCCTTCGAGAGCAGGCCGCCCGCCGGCTCGACCAGGTTCGCCTTGAGTTCCAGTCGCTCGCCGTTCGGCACGAACAGCAGCGACAGCAGGAAGCGGCCCGGCGCGTCGAGGCGCTGCGCCCTCGCCTGCAGGTCGAGCCCCTCGCTGGCGGCGCCGAGCTTCGCCCGGCCCTCCGCCGACAGCCGCGCCGGCTGCCCGGCCACCGCCTCGCCCAGCGTCAGCTCGGCCAGCTTGAACCCCTTGATCTCGACCTTGACCGGCAGGTCCGGGAGGAGCCGCCCGTCGGGCTTGGCCTCGGGCGGCGGCGGTCCGGGGATCGGGCGGCGCAGCACGTCGAGATGCCCGATCTCGAGGCTGTCGACCTCCAGCCGTCCCGACAGAAGGGCGAGCCGCCGCCAGACGATGCGGGCCCGGTCGAGCTTCAGCCAGACGCCGTCGCGGTCGCTGATCGCCACGTCCCGGATGGTCGCGTCGGACGACAGCGCGCCGTCGACGGCGCCGATCGCCACCCGCGAGGATGGGGTCGACAGGGCGCGGGACAGGAGGCCGCCGAGGACGGACTTGTCGCCCTCGTCGGCGCGCGTCGCCGCGAGGGTGCAGGGCAGCAGCAGGGCGAGGCAGACCAGGACGAGCGCCAGGCTCAACCGGCCGGGACGGGCGGTCGGACGCGCGGCGCGCGGCGTGAGTCCGGTTCGGAACACCATTCAGAACGCCTGCCCCAGGCTGAGATACAGGACGGCGGGACGCACGTGTCCGCCCTTGTAGGGATCGAGCGGGAAGGCGACGTCCGCGCGGATCGGCCCGATGCCGGTGTAGTAGCGCAGGCCGATGCCCACGGATTTGCGGATCTTCTCGTCGAAATCCGGCGTCGCCGAGGCGAAGGCGGTGCCCGCGTCGAAGAACGGCACCACGCCGATCGTGTCGGTGACCTTGATGCGCGCCTCGAGCGAGGCCTCCAGCAGGCTGCGGCCGCCGATCGGCAGGTTGAAGGGGCCGATCGGCCCGAGGGTTCGGTACGGGTAGCCCCGCACCGAGCCGCCGCCGCCGGCGAAGAACCTGAAATTGTCGGGGATCTCCCCCAGCGGCGCGCCCGAGACCGAGCCGAAGCCGATGCGGCCGGCGAAGATCATGCGGGCCTCGTCGTCGAGGGCGTAGTAGGTGGAGCCCTGCGCCTTGGCCACGACGATGCCGGGCGACGAGATCGCGCCGGGATAGACCGCCAGCGAGGCGATGGCCCGGACGCCCCGCGTCGGGTCCAGGAGGCTGTCGGTGGAATCGTACGTGACCGACGCCGGTACGCCGATCAGCCGGTAATTGACCGTGCCGAGGGCGTCCTTCGACCGGCCTGCCTGCGCGTCGAGCCCGATCTGCGCCGAGAACGTGTCCGAGAACCGGTGGCGGATCGCCCCCGAGACGCCCCCGCCATCCACGAGATAGCTCTGCTGCACCTCGCGGGTGATGAAGGCGTTCGCGAGGAAGTCGTTGCGCGTCCCCCACAGGGCCGGCTGGACGTAGGTCGCCGAGAGGCGCCCGCCGAGGCCGTTCGTGCCGATCCCCGCGAGCTTGCGCTGGTTGGCGAACGGGTCGTTCCCGAGACCCAGATAGTAGATGTCGGCGTCCACCCGGAAGGACTCGCCGCCACCGAACAGGTTGCGGTTGGCGTAGTAGGCCCGCACGCCCGGCCCGTCGACGGTGGAGTAGCGCGCCGAGACGCCCACGAGGTTGCGCTCGCGCTCGGTGACCGCGACGAACAGCGGCAGGTTCCCGTCGGCGTCGAGGGTCGTGCCCTTGCGGACCCGCACGCCGCCGATCCCCTCGATCCGCGCCACCGACCGGCGGATCGCCGCCACCGCCTGGGGCGAGTACGGGTCGCCCGGCTCGGCGTAGATGAAGGACCGGATGGTCGCCGGGTCGATGCCCGGCGCGCCGCTGACCGTGACCGGGCCGAGTCCGGCCACCGGGCCCGGCGCCACCGTGAAGGTCACGTCCATGACGTGGGCGGAATCGTCCACCACGGGGTCGCGCGCGATCACCTTGGCGAAGGGATGGCCCTGCGCGCGGAACTGGTCGACGATCTGCGCTTCCCGCGCCAGCACCGTGGCCGAGCGCGCGGGAACGTCGTCGTCGACGCGGGTGACCCGCGCTGGCAGAACGGCGTCCGGGAACGGGTTGCCCGCCGGATCGCGCACGGTGATCCGGCGCAGATGGTAGAGGGGTCCGAGATCCACCGCGATCCGCACTGGGACGAGGCTGCGGTTGCGCCACGCCTCCGCAGCACCCACCGCCGACGCCGCCTGGCCCGGCACCGGCGCGCCGTCGATCCGGATCGTGACCGTTCCCTGATAGTAGCCGTAGCCCGACAGGACGTCGGCGAGTTTGGCGCGGTCGGTCTCGGCCCGGCGCAGCAGACCCTCGCCGTCGGGCGGGGGCTCCTGCCGCAGGCGATAGAGGGTGGACGTGTCCTGCAGGGCCCGCAGCACGTCGGAATCGTCCGTGCCGGTGATCCGCAGCGTGTACGGAAGCGCTGTCGCACTCGGTGGCGACGGCTCCGGCTCGCTGCCGAACAGGCCGAACAGGTCGAAGGCGCGCGCGGGTTGGCTCCCCGCGGCGACCAGCAGGGCCAGGGCCAGGGCGACCAGCCTCGGCGGCGATGCGCGACGCATCACCGGGCGGGCCGCACGATGAGAGGGAGCGGAGACGCGCAAACCGCGCTCTTCAGCTCCGATCGAGGTCGGCCGTGCCGCCTGCCTGTGAGATCATTGCCGCTCCCCCCTTACGCCGTATCACGACGTACCCCACCGCATCTTAAGGCCAGGTGCCTGCGAGGCCAACACCGCCAAGGTCGCGGCCCGGGGACCGCGCCCGGGAACCGGTTCGGCCGCTCGCGATGAGGCTGGTCAACGACGGGCTCCGACGCGCGTGATGCAGGCGGCACAGACCGCGAACCCGGGGCGGCGCGGTGCTCGGACTCCCCTCCCCTCGCGGAGGGCAGGCCGTGTTCCGGAGCGTGTCCGCGCCACGAGCGGGTCCACGCGACTTACTGCCACAACGCAGAACCCGCCGCGCTGTTAAGCGCGGCGGGTTCTGTGCGTCGGATTTGGTTGCGGGGACAGGATTTGAACCTGTGACCTTCAGGTTATGAGCCTGACGAGCTACCGGGCTGCTCCACCCCGCGCCAAGTCTGTGCGGCTGGTCCGGGTACGCCGGCTCTGGCGAGCGGGCGGCGTGTCCGGAGGCCGGATCGGTGTTCGTGTCGAGGGAATGATTGCGATGGGCGGGTCTGGCGGCGACCGACTCTCCCGTGTCTTGAGACACAGTACCATAGGCGCTGGCGTGTTTAACGGCCGAGTTCGAGATGGGATCGGGTTCTGGGCACGCCGCTCAGGCCACCAGACCGGCGCATCGCAACTTTTTTGGCACTGGGCGTCGCAGGGTGCTGCGACGGCGAGTGCTCAGTTCGGCAAGCATGCAGCGTCTGGCGCTGCGGGTCTTCTTGTTTCGTGTGTCTCTGGCTTCGCCAGCCTTTGCGGCTGCCGAACCAGTCCGGACACGGATCACGAGAGCGATCAAGCCAATCGGGCGATTAGTACCGGTCGGCTC